>JAQAJI010000021.1 GCA_028278665.1 Candidatus Rariloculus versatilis | reverse complement strand
GCAGGCGGCATGCTGTTCGTCACGTCGGGCAACGGCGGCATCGTCGGCAGCCCGGGCAACGTGCTGATTGCGATCGAGCCCGCGGAATACTCCTGACAAGTTCGACAGCAGTGGATCGTAGCGAGGGACCAATGGACGAATCCGTAAACGTTTTCGGCGAAGCGATAGAGATCTGCAGCGACAGTCCGACGACGGGATTTTTCAGGGACGGCTGCTGCAACACGAGCGATCAGGATGTCGGCTCGCACACGGTTTGCGGGGAGGTCACGCGCGAGTTTCTCGAGTTCTCGCGATTCCGGGGCAACGACCTGTCCACGCCCATGCCGCAGTTCGAGTTTCCCGGCTTGCGGCCGGGTGACCGCTGGTGTCTGTGTGCCGCACGCTGGCTCGAAGCGCATGAGGCCGGGATGGCGCCGCGAGTCGTGCTCAAGGGCACGCATCGCCGCGCGCTCGAAATCGTCCCGCTGCGGCTGCTCAGGGGCTTCGCTGTCGACCTGAACTGAGCGGCGACCAGGCGGATTTGACCTCGCGAATTATTCATCGGACGAAAAAGGTCAGGTTACGGTTCCGAGACGAACGTAATCCGGGGCGCTGAACGCTCGCGACCGGCAGGCAGCGGTCGCCCTGGAGCTGCGCCAGGCGGTCCAGCTGAATCTCCGTTGGCAGCGGAACTGTCCTCCCCTGTTCACGGTCGGATGAACACCATTGCCGCATATCGCACGAATTCTGTTTCGGTTCGGGCTAAACTGAGCGGCCAGGAGACACCGCATTGGGGTTGCGACCGTGGATGAACGATCCTCGCTGCTGAACCAGCTACAGATCGACCGGGACGACGAGCCCTCCGGGGGAGGCGGGCGCGCCGCGATCTGGTGGGTGCTTGCCGTGTTCGTGGTGATCGCCGCGGGGGGCGCCGGCTGGTACTACTACACGCTGCCCGAAACCATCGTCGTTAACGTCGCAATGGCCGAAGCCGCGCCGGACGAGGTCTCCGCAGAGCGCGGTTCGATTCTTGACGCGTCCGGCTACGTGATTCCGAGGCGCCAGGCCACCGTCTCGTCGAAGATCACGGGCAAGGTCGTGGAACTGCTGATCGAGGAAGGGCAGTTCGTGGAGCGCGACGAGGTCGTGGCCCGGCTTGACGACACCAACTACCGCGCGGCACTGGCCCAGGCCGAGGCGCAACTCGGGCAGGCGCGGGCGAACCTGACCGCCGCGCAGGTCGCTTATGACAATGCCGTGCCGATATTCGAACGCCACCGGAGCCAGTTCGAACGGCAGATCATCAGCGCGCAGGAGTTCGACAACGCGAAGGCGGCCTACGATGCCGCACGCACCGGTCTCGACGTGGCCGCGCGGGCGGTCGACGTTGGCGAGGCCGCGGTCGGTTTCGCTCGGCGCAATCTTGACGACACGATCGTGCGCGCACCGTTCGCCGGAATCGTGACGGTCAAGGCCGCACAGGAAGGCGAGATGGTATCGCCGATATCCGCGGGCGGCGGCTTCACGCGCACCGGGATCGGCACGATCGTCGACATGGACTCGCTCGAAGTCGAGGTCGACGTCAGCGAGAACTTCATCAATCGCGTCCAGGCGGACCAGACCGTCACCGTCACGCTCAACGCCTATCCGGACTGGCGCATCCCTGCCCATGTCATCGCGATCATCCCGACGGCCGACCGCGCCAAGGCCACCGTGCGCGTACGTGTCGGACTCGGCGAGAAGGACGCGAGAATCCTGCCGCAGATGGGCGTGCGCGTGTCGTTTCTCGACGACGATTCGGATGCCGCGCCGGCGGCGCAAGCCGCGTCGCGCGCGGTAGTCGTGCCGATCGATGCGGTTCAGGCCAACGGTACGACCGGCGTCGTGTACGTGCTGCGCGACGACACGGTCGAACGGCGCGCGGTGAGTCTGGGTGCGCGCACGTCGCTGGGCCAGGTCGTGCTTTCCGGCATTACCGCGGGAACGCGGTTGGCGGCGGGAGATCTTGCGCAGTTGACCGACGGCGTACGCGTTCAAATCGCCTCCGAGGGTTCGTGAACAGGGCTTCGGTTTTGGACGGCCCGAAGTAGTGGCACCATGCGGCGGGAGGCGTCGCGACGCAGCGGCGCCTGTGCAAGGAAATACCATCAAGGAGTGAGCCGATGACGGCACTCGTGACAATCAGGGACGTGGACAAGGGCTACGTGCGCGGCAAGCAGCGCGTGGAGGTGCTCAAGGGTCTCAACCTCGAGGTCGAGACGGGCGAGTTTCTCGCGCTCATGGGGCCGTCGGGCTCGGGCAAGACCACGCTGCTCAACCTGATCGGGGGGCTCGACAAGTGCGACAGGGGTGAGGTTGTCGTCGCGGGTCAGCGGCTCGACAGGCTCTCGTCGGGCCAGCTCGCCAAGTGGCGCGCCCGGCACGTCGGCTTCGTGTTTCAGTTCTACAACCTGCTGCCCGTGCTCAGCGCCGAGCGCAACGTCGAGGTTCCGCTGCTTCTGACCAGGCTCTCGGGCAAGCAGCGCAGGCAGAACGTCCGCGCGGCGCTCGAACTCGTCGGGCTTGGCGATCGTGCCAAGCACAAGCCGGCGGAACTCTCCGGCGGCCAGCAACAGCGCGTCGGCATCGCACGCGCGCTCGTGTCCGACCCGACCCTGCTCATTTGCGACGAGCCGACCGGAGACCTCGATCGGGAGTCGTCCGAATCCGTGCTGCAACTGCTGGAACTTCTCAACCGCGATCACGGCAAGACCGTCATCATGGTGACGCACGATCCGCGTGCCGCGGAGCACGCGTCGCGTCTGCTGCATGTCGACAAGGGCGTGCTGAGCGCGGAGCCCCTCGAAACCGCTGCGTGAAGTACTTCATCCTGGTCTGGGCAGGATTGTGGCGCAGGCCGCTGCGCACGATCCTGACTCTGCTTTCGATCATCGTCGCTTTCCTGCTCTATGGCACCTTGCACGGTGTGACGTCGAGTTTCGACGACGCCATCGACCAGATGAGCGACACGCGCCTGCGGGTGCAAAGCCGCGTAAACCTCATCGAGAGCGTGCCGATCGCATATCTGCCGCAGATCGAGGCACTGCCCGGCGTCGACGGCGTCGGCTATTATCAGGCGCTCGTCGCCTACTACCAGGAACCGCGCAACGCGCTTCAGGTCGGCGCCGTGGGACTCGACGGCTTTCTCGACGTTTACCCGGAAATCGTCGTACCCGAGGACCAGATCGAAGCGATGCGGCAGACGCGAACGGGTGCGCTCGTCGGAAGGGACCTCGCCGAGGAACGGGGCTGGAACGTCGGCGACCGCGTAACGTTGCGTTCCCAGGTGTTCACGCACGCGGACGGATCCGATGTCTGGGACTTCGACATCGCCGGAATCTACGAATTCGACGAGGCCTTCGGTGATTTCGCGGCTCAGGAAATGTACGTGCATTTCGATTACTTCGACGAGGCACGCATCCAGAATCCGGGCATGGTGCTGCTGTACTTCGTAAAGGTTGACAGTGTCGAGCGGGCCGCGGCCATCGGAAAGCGCATCGACGCGATGTTCGAGAATTCGCGCTTCGCGACCCAGACGCTCAATGAGAAGGACTGGGTCAGAAGCCAGATACAGCGCGTCGGGAACATCGATTTCTTCGTCAATGCCATCATCGGCGCCGTGTTCTTCACGCTGCTGTTCCTGACGGGCAACACGATGTGGCAGTCCGTGCGCGAGCGCATACCGGAGTTGGCCGTGCTCAAGACCTACGGCTTCGGCAACGCCACCATAGTCGGTCTCGTGGCGGCTGAGTCGCTGCTGCTGTGCGTGTCGGCTGCGGGTATCGCCCTGGCCGCTGCCGCGACATTCTTCCCGCAGATCTTCCGCAGCATGGGCATCGGCGGCTTGCCGCTGCCGGCAAGCGTGATAGCGCTCGGGCTCGCGATCGGCGTGCTCGTCGCGATCGTCAGCGCGTTGCCGCCCGCGTGGCTCGCGCAGCGGCTCAACGTCGTCGACGCGCTTGCCCGCCGATGAGTGCGAAGCGATGACGCTGTTCAGGCAGATCGGGGCCGTCACGGCGATGAATCTGCGCACCATTCCGCAACGGATGGCCAGTTCCTGCGTCGTCGTCGTCGGGATCGCCGGCGTCGTCGCGGTGCTCGTCTCCGTGCTCGGGATCACGACAAGCCTCGAGGAAACGCTGTTGTCGACGGGGCGTTCGGATCGGGCGATCGTGCTGCGCGGCGGCACGAACGCGGAGGTCTCCAGTGGGCTGTCCGTCGACGCGACGCTGACGATCATCGATGCGCCGGGAATCGCCCGGACTGCCGACGGCGAGGTCGCTGCCACGATCGACATGGTGACAGGCATCGACCTTGCGAAAGCCGATGGCTCCGTCGCTGCCGTCAGCCTGCGCGGCATGAGCGCCGAGGGGCTTTCGGTCCGACCCGAAATCGAACTCGTGGCGGGACGCCTCTACCAACCGGGTCTCAGGGAACTCATCGTCGGTGCCGGCGTGCAGGAAGAGTTCGCGACAATCGCGATCGGCGACACGGTCCCCCTGCGCGAGAGCCAGTGGACGATCGTGGGCGTATTCACGAGCGGCGACGCGCTTGAGTCGGGCTTTCTGACCGATGTGGATACCCTGCTGTCGACGTATCAGCGCACCGGCGGGAGCAGCGTGACCGTCGTGCTCGAGTCAGAGGAAGCCTTCGACGTGTTCCGGGACGCGTTGACCTCCAATCCCGTGCTCTCGGTCGACGTGCTGCGCGAGGACGAATACTACCAGCGCCAGTCCGAAGGCGTGGGCGACATTCTGGACGTTGTGACGACGTTCGTTGCCGGAATCATGGCCGTTGGCGCCTTGTTTGCCGCGCTCAATACGATGTACGCGGCGGTAAGCAGCCGCGGAGTCGAGATCGCGACGTTGCGGGCGATCGGTTTCGGTCCGGGCGGGGTCGTGGCTTCGGTACTCTTTGAAGCATTGCTGTTGTCGGTCGTCGGGGCGCTGATCGGCGCCGCGATTGCCTGGGCGCTCTTCAGCGGAACCACGATCAACATGGGAAATCTGGTCTCGTCGATCGTGTTTCGATTGCAGGTCAGCGTCGGCCTGGTCGCGCAGGGCATCCTGTGGGCCTGCGCCGTCGGTCTTCTTGGCGGATTGCTGCCGGCCATACGAGCCGCGAGGCTGCCGGTCGCGACCGCCATCCGCGGACTGTAGCCGTAGACGGCAGGCAGGCATCGCCAGTCGGCGGATCGAAACTGCCCCGGTTCTCGCGAACGAACGAGAGGCGCAAGGGTGACGAACGGGGATCCCTCACGGCGACAAGTCGACCGGAATCTGGCGGCTCTTACCTTCGGCGAAGTCGCGCGCCGTGAACGCTGCCGGCTGCCTGATCCCGATGCGACGGTCAGCATGGTGTTCCTTGCGTATCGGTCGTCGACTACTCGGGCGCTGACGCATACCGGTTCACCCGAACCGTTCTGTCGGCAGCGAGTGTGACCTCCAGGATTTGCCCCGCAAGGCCGTCACCTCCGATGTGGGTCAGTGCATGCTCGAACAGTTCCTGATGAACGCGAAGGCGCATGAGACCGTGCGCCACGTTCAGGCAGACCAGTCCTGGATGGAGCAGCTCGCGTTCCATCAAGGATGTGAAGTCCGCCCTGTCGTTGGTCACCAGGACGTATTCCTCGTCGATCGCGCGCCGGACCAGGACCCGGTCTGGCCGGGACCGAGCCCTGTCCAGGTCACATGCGTCGACTCCGGGAACCCGCGCTTGCGGGCGATGGCTGCAAGGCTGGGGCTCAGACATTCGTCGATGAGAAACTTCAACTGGGGGCAGGCAGATCATCGAGCGCGATTTCGCTCTTTATGGCCGGCTTGCGCGCGCGCCAGAAGGGTTTCCGGCTGGGTCGGCCGCGCCGAGGATAGGCACGGGCGAAAAAGGCGGCCAACTCGATCTGCGCCACTGAAAGCTGCGGGAACGCTTCGTGGATAGCGTCCGCGCTGTCGCCATTGGCGAGCATGTCGGCGATGTCGTGGACGGGGATGCGGGTTTCCTTGAAGCACGGTGTTCCCGACAGCACGGCATCGTCGCACTCCACCGCGTCTCGCGCGCTTGCAAGCATGGAAAGGCCCCTGCGCACCTCGCCTTTCATCGCCCGCACATCCACGGACACATCGCGTTCCCGGGCCGTCCTTGCTTCAGGATGGTCGAGAAGATAGCGGATCAGGCGCCGGCGACCGTCGAGGGTGATGAGGTTCGTTGTGGCGTGGGCAAGCTTCAGCCCCACCAGCGCGTCACTACGGACAGCGCGGCGTCGACCGCCACCTCTTGCGGTGGCGTCGAGCAAGCCTGCGTCGATGATGCGATGCACCTGCTTGAGCGGCACGCCGGTGACGCAAGCCGCCTCGTTCGCCGACAATGTGGGACTCGTCATGGCTGTTCACCTTATCCTTCCTCGATTCTGGAAGGAATATAACCGGGAAGGCGGCGCAAGGCGGCGCAAGGCCAGTACCGACTGTTCGGGGCCGGGTGAATCGCAAGCGATCGGGTTCGAATCGAGCAACATCGCAACGCCGCTACGGATTCACGGCGCGCGCAAATTCCCTATCCGCTCCGCAAGGACGGAGCCTTCGCGAAACCGCGCCGGGGAAGGGGCGGTACAGGCCCGACGCCAAGCACGATGTGCCAATAGTGCCAGGAACGCGCGTCAAACACTCCGGGGTGTGCATTGGCGAGCGCATGGCGGAGTTGATCGTCGGAATACCGGCGGCGAATGCATCTGGTGTCGCCGACGTCTCCCCAGACCATGGCGTGATTGAGGAAAAAAACCTCGTCCCGCAGCGTTTCGTCCGGTGGCTTGAACCAGACCACGCGCCTAGCCACCTCGCGGAGTTCGGGGTCAGCGTGCATGGTCGGATGTATGCGCATGGTTGTCGTTTCCCGCAAGCTTCGCTGTTGAATCGAAATACGGGAGAGCGCCCGTATCGAGCGCTGCCAGGGCTGCCGTCAACCGCGTCCTGACGTCGGAGGACAACGATGGAAGGTCCCCGTCTGCGAAATACGCGAGGGCTTTCGCGGTGAGCATGGGGTTGAACGTCGGACCGTAGGCTGCCGAGGCCGCGCCGAGCGCATCCGCAAGACTGACGCCAACCTGCAGTATTGCGTCCAGATCGATGTAGTCCTTGGCGCTTGCCCGGTCCTGGACGACCTTGGCCTTGGCAGCAGCCAGGTCCAGCACGGACGCGACGAGTATCCCGCTGTCGCGCACGAGATCGGGGGTCCCGACACGGCGCATGTCAAGGCTGCCGTAGAAGGAAACTCGCACGAAGTCGGTTTCTGTCGGAACTCGGCACGACAGCGAATTGGGCGCTCTCGACAAATCCGGAGCGCGGGCGAGGTATGGAACGCTGGCCTTGAGGGTTGCCGCTTCGAACGTCTCATTCGAAAAGAAGTCGAAATCGACCGACTCCCTGTGCCCGAGGCGAAGCGCAATCGCCGTGCCGCCGTAGAGAACGAAATTATTGGGAGTGCCCCGCAACCTGGGCCAGAGTTCCTGCTGCGCCCGTGGCAGAGTGTGGACGAGGGGCGTGAAGGGCATGGGCGGATAGGAGCCCGCGACGGTTTGGGGTGCGCAAATTTTATCATGAGCCTGTCTGGGTGAGTGCTCTCGCCGGGCGGGTGCCTCGCCGGTCTCGGTGCTTCGCGCGATTCATGCTGCACGCTGCATGCAGGTGCTTTCTTCCGCGCGCGTCAGCGCGTCGTTTGCCGGGGCGAAAATTGCCGGGAACGGCTTGAAAAGTCAGTTTGCGGTCGTTCTTCGATCCATGAGCGACCGTTTTGTGGGGCACCGAGCGTTGACGCTGAAGGCTGTTTGGAGGTTCCCTGGAAGCCTGCGCCGCAGGAAGTCGCGAAGGCGGAATTGCAGCCGTAAATTCCTGCGGCGATGGCTCCTGGTTGCCGGGAGGCTATCGCGGCTGCACCGTGCCGGGCTCGGCCTCGTCGAGCGTGCCGTCGAGCGAGAAGAGCCAGACGCTGTCGCCCTTGGCGGAGCCAGCGAACATGTTGCCGGCGGAATAGGCGACGAGATATTGGCGGCCTTCGTGTTCGAATGTGCTTGGCACGGAATTCATGCCGGCGCCGGTCTGAAACTCCCAGAGCATCGAACCGTTGCTCGAATCGAGCGCCGTGAGCCTGCCGTCGCTGCGGCCGACGAAGACCAGCCCGCCCGCCGTCGTCAGCGAACCGCTGTAGCAGATGTCGCGCCAGTGCTGTTGCCAGACGAGCGTGTTCGTGCTCAGGTCGAGCGCCGCGAAGACGCCGAGTGAATGCAGTGCCGCGCCGCCGAAGCCGCCGGCAATGTAGCTTTCTCCTTCGGGCGGACGCTCGTTGCTGATTTCCTCGGCGATGTAGCCCCAGCTTGCATCCCTGGCGCACACGTAGAACAGGCCCGTGGCGGGATCGTAGGAGCTCGGCGGCCAGTTCGCTCCGCCGCCGACGCCGGGCTTGACGAGCACGGGCTCGTCGGTCCAGAACGGCGTGAAGATTCGGCCCTGGTTGATTGCCCGGTAGCCTTCGGGTGCGATCGCAATCTCCTGGGGAATGAACGCGTCGCCGAGCGGGAAGGGTTGCGTGGCGGCGGTCGCCTGGCGCGGGTCCTGCGGCACAGGCCGGTCCTCGATGCCGATGAGCGGCTCGCCGCTGGTCCGGTCGAGGATGTACACCCAGCCGGTCTTGCCGGCCTGTGCGAGACCCTGGCGCATGACGCCATCGATCTCGATGTCGAAGAGCACGACGGGGTTCGGCGAATCGTAGTCCCAGATGTCGTGGCGGACCTGCTGGAAGTGCCAGCGGTACTCGCCCGTCCGGACGTCCACGGCGACGATCGACGCCGCGAAAAGGTTGTCGCCGGCGCGTACGGAGCCGTTGTAGTCGGGCGCGGCGTTGCCGGTGGAGAAGTACAGCAGCCCGAGCTCGGGGTCGATAGCCGGCGTCTGCCAGACCGGTGCACCGCCGTCCATCCAGATCTCGTTGTCCTGCGGCCAGGTCTCGTGGCCGATCTCGCCGGGACCGGGGATGGTGTAGAAGGTCCACACGAGCGCGCCGTCGTCGGCGTCGTAGGCCTTGACGCGGCCGCGGATGCCGCGTTCGCCGCCTGCGAACCCCGTGATCACAAGCCCGTCGTAATAGAGCGGCGCGCTCGTGATCGTGTAGCCCGCTTGCCAGCGCTCGGCCTGCACGGACCAAACGATCTCGCCCGTGTTCTGGTCGAGTGCGAGGAGCTTGCCGTCGAGCTGGCCGGCATAGACCTTGCCGTCGCCGAGCCCGACGCCGCGGCTCGTCCAGCCGCAGCAAACGGCGTTGATTTCCGGGTCGAGGTTGGCGCGGTAGTCCCACAGGCGTTCGCCCGTGGCGACGTCGAGCGCGAAGACATCGTTCGCGCCGGTCACGATGTAGATCGCGCCGTCGGCGACTATCGGCTGTGCTTCGCCGGAGTACTGCGGACCGACTCCGGAACCGTCGAGACGGGCACGCCAGACGCCCCTGAGGTTGGCGACGTTGCTGCGGTCGATTGAGGTCAGCGGCGAGTAGCGGCGGTTGTAGAGGTCGCCGCCGTTCGTGGGCCAGCCGTCGGTCGGTGCGGCCGTGAGCGGATGGGGCTGCGTTGCCTGACTGCACGCCGAGAGCGCGCCCGCGGCGGCGGAGACGGCGAGCAGCGAAAGAACACCGAGCCGGGTCGGGTGCGACGCTCGCCACAGGCCCGCGGTCGCCAGCCTGGCGTGCCAGCCGGGCGCGCCTGTGCGGTACAGGCGCGCGTTGGCAGCATTTACCGACCGCTCCGCACGCGGCCGGAGACTCACTGCGCGAGCACGTCGGCGACCAGGGCGCTCACGTCCCTGATGTCCTCGGGTGTCAGCGACACGCTGAAGCCGGGCATGTCGTTGCGTCCTTCGTGGACGACCTGGATTACGGCGCCGATCTGATTGGAGTTGCGGATATCGATACCGCCGCCGTGGCCGCCTTCGCCGTCAGCGCCGTGACAGGCCACGCAGGCCAGGTCGTACACCGTTCGCCCGTTGGCGAGATCGGCCTCGCCCTCGAGATCTGCCGGGAAGCTCATGAGCGTGCCGCCCGCTTCAACGGGATCGAGTTCCCCATCGAGTGCGAAGAGCCAGACGCTGTCGCCCTTGACCGAGGCCGCGAACAGGTTGCCGGCCGAATAGGCGGCGACGTATTGCGTCCCGTCGTGCTCGAAGACCGATACCGGCGCGTTCATGCCCGCGCCCGTCTGGAACTCCCAGAGCATGTCGCCGTTGCTCGAGTCGAGTGCCGTCAGGCGTCCGTCGCTCCTGCCGACGAAGACCAGTCCGCTCGCGGTCGCCGCCGAGCCGCTGTAGCAAGGTTCGGCCCACTGCTGCTGCCAGGCGATCTTGTTGGTGTGCATGTCCATGGCCGTGAGCGTGCCGAGACTCGGCAGCGGCGGTGCACCGAAGGTCCCGCCAGTGTAGAGCTCGCCTTCGGGCGGCCGCTCTTCGGAGAGTTCTTCGGCGATGAAAACGCCAATCCGGTCCTCGGCGCAGACGTAGAGGTAGCCCGTCGCCGGGTCGTAGGCGCTCGGCGGCCAGTTCGCGCCGCCGCTGATGGCCGGTTTCGCGATGACGTACTCGTCCGTCCAGTACGGCGTATAGATGCGCCCTTCGTTGACGAGGCGGTAGCCTTCGGGCGCAATGTCGATCGATTGCGGTACGAAGGAGTCGCCGATCGGGAAGGGTTGCGTGGCTGCCGTCGCCTGGCGCGATTCCTGCGGCACCGGGCGGTCCTCGATGCCGATGAGCGGTTCGCCGTTGGTCCGGTCGAGTATGTAGACCCAGCCGGTCTTGCTGGGCTGGGCGAGGCCCTTGCGTTCGACGCCGTCGATTTCGATGTCGAAGAGCACCACCGGGCTCGGCGCGTCGTAGTCCCAGATGTCGTGGCGGACCTGCTGGAAGTGCCTGCGGTACTCGCCGGTCAATGCGTCCTCGGCGACGATCGAGGGCGAGAATAGGTTGTCGCCCTCACGCAGGGAGCCATTGAAATCAGGACCCGGTTTGCCGGTCGAGAAGTAGAGCAGCCCAAGTTCGGGATCGACGGCCGGAGTTTGCCAGACTGTGGCGCCGCCGTGCATCCAGAGTTCGTTGTCCTGAGGCCAGGTCTCGTGGCCGACGTGGTCCGGGCCCGGGATGGTGTAGAACGTCCAGGCGAGTTCGCCGTTGTCGGCGTCGTAGGCCTTGACCCGGCCGCGAACGCCGTACTCGGCGCCGGCGAACCCGGTGATCACGAGGCCTTCGTAGTAGAGCGGCGCGCTCGTGATCGTAAAGCCTTCCTGCCAGTGCTCGGCCTGCGTGGCCCAGACGACTTCGCCCGTTCGCTGGTCGAGCGCCTTGAGCTGGCCGTCGAGCTGGCCGACGTAGACCTTGCCGTCGCCGAGCCCGACGCCGCGGCTCGTCCAGCCGCAGCAAACGGTGTCGATAACAATTTCGAGATTCGCCTCGTAGCTCCAGAGAATCTCCCCGGTATCGATGTCGATCGCGAACACGTCGTCGGCGCCGGTCACGACATAGAGCACGCCGTCATAGACGATGGGTTGCGCTTCGCCGGAGAACTGCGCGCCGACGCCCGAACCATTGAGGCGAGCGCGCCAGACGCCCTTGAGATTGGCGACATTGTCCCGATCGATCTGGGTCAGCGGCGAGTAGCGCTGGTTGTAGAGATTCCCGCCGTTGGTCGGCCAGTTCGCCATTGGGGGCTCGACCAGTGCGGAGCCTTCGAACGCGGGTGCTGTTTGCTGGGCCTGACCGGTAATCGTAGCCAGCAGTGTGAGCGCGGCGCAGATGCCTGACCGCGCCGCGTGGGCAGCGAATCTGTTCATGCGAGTAATCCGTTCTTGAGGGTTTTATCTAGCGAGCGCGATTGTATCGCGCTCCCGCAACCCCTTGCATAACCCCGCGTGGCACCGAGTCGGGTGAAGCACACGCCTGACAGGCTGCGAGAAACGAGAATATCGGTCTTGTTGGAGGACGGGAAACGCGGTTCAGGCGCGATGCGTCGCCGGTCAGATCAGCCGTTTTCGGCGAGGCGGTCGTCCGCCCAGGCAGAGGGGCCTTGGCGAGCGCTGCCTCGCCAAAAAAGAGCCGGACCTTGCCAGGCAAGATCCGGCTTCACGAACTATCCGAGTTGCAAGCCCGTTCAGGCAAGCGATTCGGGCATCGAGCGCTGCCGACGCCAGGGGGCGCCGGCAGCGTTGTGGATCACTCGAAATTGAAGTTCAGGCCGAGGTACACCTCGCGGGGGCGCCCCACCGAGCCGTCCCACAATTGCTGCGAAACGGTGTAGAAGAACGCCGGGCTGTAGTACTCGTTGGTGAGGTTCGTGCCCGCCAGGACAACCTGCCAGTTCGTTCCCGCGTCGTAGATCAGCCGCGCGTTGACGAGAGCGAACGACTCCTGCGTGCGTTGCAGCGGCCCGCCGGCGAACGTGGTGTAGTCGTCGGTCCAGGTGTAGTCGACCCTGAAGGTCATTGATGCGCCGTTACCGACAGACCAGTCTGCCTGTCCCCAGAGATTGGCGGTCATGTCGGGCGCGCCTGCGAACTTGTCGCCTTCCGAATAGCCCGGAACCGTGCCGAGCGCCGCATCGCCGAGGTCGACGAACTCCGTATCGAGAAGGCCGATGTTCGTGCCGAACTGGAAGTTGTCGCCGCTCAGGTAGCTCAGCTCGAGTTCGAGCCCCGAAGCTTCTGCCTTGTTTACCGCCGAGACGAGCAGGTTCGGGAACCAGAGGATCTCGTTTTGCCCGTCGGCCGTGCAGCGGGCCGCGCAGGGGATCAGTCCGTCCACGTCGCCGAACCCGTCACCGTCGGTATCCCAGTAGATGGTCGCCACGTAGGTTGCCCCGGTCATGTTGCGCCACTCGGTCGTGAAATACGTCGCGTTGGTGCGCAGGCGGCCGTCGAGCCAGTCGGCCTTCATGCCGAGCTCGTAGCTGTCGAGCGTCTGCTTGCCGCGCAGTAGTTCCGACGGCAGGTCCGAGAGACCGGCGTTGTGAACGTCCCTGAGGAAGCCGGCGACGGCCACGTTGTTGGAGTCGACGCGCAGCACGCCTCCCGGAGGCGCCGAACGGCCGCCCGGGGCGTAGCCATTGGAGAGCGTCAGATAGGTCATCAGGTCGTCGGTCCATTGGTACTGCACCGAGACGCGCGAGGTCGTGTCCTCGAACGCCGACCCCGACCGCACCTGGGTGAACTGGTGATACGCGTGCGGGTTCTTGAGGTGGTATTGCGGGTTGTTCCACGGGAAGGGTTCCACAATGTCGGTGCCGAATACGCGCCGTTGGCCGAGGTTGACGTCTTCCTGACGGCGGATGCCCGCCGCGAGCGTGAACTGTTCCGTGATGTTCCAGCTCAGGTCGGCGTACAGGGCGTCCGTTTCGTGGGGCGTGATGTAGAGCGCGTCGTTATTCGGTCCGACGCAGCCAGAGATCGTCGAGAACGTGACACCCTGGTTGTGCGGATTGAGCGCTCTGACCTGGGCCCACATCGCGCCGAGGTCGTCCCCTTCCCTGGCGACGAACTGGTCGGAAACCCCGAGCGCCCGCATTCGGTCGTTGAAGCAGTTGACCCGGTCGGCTTCAGTGACGCCGCGATAGCTCGGCGCCCGGCTGCCAGGCCAGATGTCGCACGTCATGGTTTGGCTGGAGAACGTGGGGAACCGGGCCTTGTCCAGGTCCTCCCACTGGTAGTAGCCGACGACCCAACTGAACTGCTCGTCGTCGCCGAAGCTGCCGATCAACTGCAGTTCGTTGGACTTCTCCTCCACCCAGTCGTTGTCCTGACGATTGGCGAAGTCCACGCGCGAGTCGGAGTCGAAGTCGACCATGAGACGGCGTTCGGTCAAGCGGTCGCCGCTCAGCAATCGCAGAGTCAGGTTGTCGTTGATGTCGTAATTGATGTCGAGCGTTTGGCGTTGCTGGTCGATGAAGAAGCCGTCGGTCTCGTGCGAGACGCGCGTTTCGTATTTGCCGATGAGGCCGCCGGGATGGCCCGATGCGACGTGGTGATCGTCAAAGATGATCCCGTAGGCGTTCTCGTAGGCCTGCGCCTGGGCATTGGCGTTGACCGTGGTGCCGCCGACTTCGAAAGCGGTGCTTGGTCCGATCTCCCAAATGGCTCGGGCGCCGCCGGCGCGGTCCTGGATGCTGGAGTCGTACGCGTAACGGATCGTCAGCGAATCGGTTGGCGTCCAAAGGAAGTCGGCGCGAACGAGCTGATCGTTAACGTCACCGAACTTCTGGCCATTGTGGACGCTCTCCATGAAGCCTTCGCGATACAGGTCGGCGTACGTGAACTTGGTGCGGAAGTTCTCCGACAGCGGCAGGTCCACGGAAGCCTGGATATCGCGGCGCTCGTAGTCGCCGATTCGCATCTGCATCCGTGCTCCGAACTCCTCAGCGGGCGCGCGAGTCACGTACTGGATCGCGCCGCCGAGCGACGAATTGCCGAAGAGCGTGCCCTGCGGTCCGCGCAACACCTCGATTCGGTCGACTTCGACCACACCCATTGTGAAGAGGCCGACACTCTCGGTCTGGTCGATGCCGTCGACGTAGACGGCTACACCGGGCATGCCGCGGATCCTGAAGCTCGCCGAGGATTCGATACCTCGGCCGCCGCCGCCCTGCACCGACAGGTTCGGTGCAACGGCGTTCATGTTGCCGATCATCTCGATGCCGGCAGGTTCGAGCTGTTCGCCCGAAAACGCCGTGATCGCCAGCGGTATCTGCTGCAGGTTTTCCTCACGGCGCCGGGCCGTGACCACGATTTCTTCGAGGGCGTTGAGTCCGTCCTCCTGAGCGCTCCCGGTTGCGGGGGGCAAGGCGAGCGAGACGAGCAGCGCCAGCGAGCTGATGGCCGGTAGGGCCGGTGTGTTCTTGCGATTTACCCTCATGATGTATCTCCTGAATGCGAAACTGGATGCGACACGACCTTGCGTTGCTGCCCGGCAGGCGACGGATGCGCAATCATCGCGGCCAGGGAAGATCCTGCGACAGTTGATGTCGGACACGCGCCGCTGTGCTCGGCCTCCGGGTTAGTTGTATAAATATTACAACCCGGTGCCCCTACCGCCCGGAAGTGAACTCGCGCCAGCGGCAGCCTTTTCCCAATTGACCGAACTCAGGGCGCGTCAAACCGATCCGAATCGACGGTACGCACCGAACAGCAATCAGTGCGGAGTATATGCAACATTCGAATTGCAAAACAATAGTTGAGCATACTCGCTATTGCATAAGTGCCTCTTCGCCTTATCACCTTATTGCTTTGGAAATGGCCAAGCGCTGCCGGTTTTTTTGCCTTGCGCATGGTGTGATTCGACGCGCGCTTTGGTATACGCTTACGTTAGGCTCGCTGCTTGGGCGAACACTGCGTTATTTGGGAGATTAACGATGGCCTACGACCTGCTCGGTAACGACTTCACGCCGCCTGACGTGCGCGGCAAGGTGACCGGCCGCGCGAGGTATGCCGAGGACTTCAGGGTCGACGGCATGGTCTATTGCCGCTTGCTGACGAGTCCGATGCCGCACGCGCGGGTGCGCAATATCGATGCCTCGCGTGCGCTCGCGATGGACGGCGTGCTCGGTGTCCTGACGGCAGACGAGGTGCCGGCGGTCGCGGCGCCGAACGAGCCCATCCTGACCAACGAGCCGATGTTCATCGGCCAGCCGATCCTGGCCGTCGCCGCTGTCAGCGAGCAGTTGGCCGCGGACGCGATCGATGCGATTGAACTCGATCTCGAGGCACTGCCGTTTACCGTCGATCCGCTGGAGAGCCTGTTCCCCGGCGGGCCGGATGCTCGCCAGGACGGCAACGTCTGCGACAACCGGCTGACCGGACCGCCGTCGCTGAGGCAGATCAAGTGGACGGCCGCGGACTTTGCAGCCGTTGCCGAGGGGCAGCTTCCGACCGGCGAGCCCGCCGCCGAGTGGTCCTACGGCGATCTTGAGGCCGGGTTCGCCGAAGCCGCGCTCGTGCTCGACGAGACCTTCGTCACGGCCGGCATGTCGCACCACTCGATGGAACCGCGTACGGCGATGGCCTACTGGGAAAACGGCAAGTGCTTCGTCTACGGCTCCACGCAGAGCCAGAGTTACGTGGTGCCCGGCCTCGCGCAGTTCATCGGCATCGACGTGGCGGATCTCGTCTACATCGCCGAGACCTGCGGCGGCGGTTTCGGCTCCAAGGCGCAGGCCTACCCGCTCATGGCCGTGCCCGCGCACATGTCACGCAAGCTCAACCGTCCCGTCATGATGCGGATCAGCCGCACCGAGGAATACTATCTCGGCGCCGCGCGCACGGGCTTTCAGGGCCGCCTCAGGATGGGTTTCTCCGCCGAGGGCCGCGTAACGGCTGCAGACATCTACATCGTTCAGGACAACGGCCCGACGGCGGGTTTCCCCGACTGGACCTCGGCCGGCGAGACGGTTTCGATCCTCTACCAGCCGCCGGCGATGCGCTGGCGCGGAGTCGCGGTGCAGACCAACACGCCGCCCCGGTCCGCGCAGCGCGGTCCAGGTCACAACCAGACTGTCGCAGCCGTCGAGCCCCTCATCGACAAGGCGGCGCGCGAGCTCGGCATCGACCGGCTCGAGATCAGGCGCATCAACGGGCCGACGATGGACGCGGTTGTCGGCGCGGCGCGCGGCCCCGTGACGAGCTGCTATCTCGCCGAAGCGATCGAGAAGGGCGCGGACGCCTTCGGCTGGGAGGAACAGGCGGCTCAGAGCGGTACGCGCAACGGCTCGAAGGTCATCGGCGTCGGCGTCGGCCAGGCGTTTCATCCGGCCGGGTTTTCGGGCTTCGACGGTCTCGTGCGCCTGGTGCCCGAAGGCGGGCTTCACATCCATACGGGTGTCGGCAATCTCGGCACGTTTTCGCACACCGGGACCGCGCGGATCGCGGCGGAAACGCTCAAGTGCGCGTGGGAAAGCTGCGTCGTCGAGCGCGGTGACACGCGGCTGCACCTGCCGTGGAACATCGGCCAGTTCGGCAGCAACACGTCGTTCACGATGGCGCGCACGAACTACGTCGCTGCCATGGATGCCGTCACGAAGCTCAAGGAGATTGCCGCAAACGACTTCGGCGGCGAACCCGATGACTACGACATCGGCGACGAGCGCGTGTTTCTGAAATCGGATCCCGAGCAGGGCATGAGCTACGCCGAAGCCGCCGCGCGCGCGATCGAGCTCGGCGGCCGCTACGACGGTCACGAGCTGCCCGACGACATCAACCCGATGACGCGCCAGTCGGCCGCGGCCCTGGCCGGTACGGGCCTGATCGGCGTCGCCCGCGACAACCTGCCGCTGACCGCGGCGCCTGCGGCGTTCGTCGTCGGCTTTGCGCGGATCGAACTCGATGTCGAGACGGGCCAATTCGACATCCTCGATTATCTTGCGGTCGCCGACTGCGGCACGGTGATCCATCCGCAGGGTCTCGCGACGCAGATCAAGGGCGGCGGCGTCATGGGCTTCGGCCTCGCGGCGCTCGAGCGGCACATCTACGACCCGCAGACCGGCTTGCCGGGCAACATCGGCTTTTACCAGGCGAAACCTCCGAGCTATCTCGACGTGCCTGCGGTCATGCGCTCCGATGCCGTCGACGAGCCCGACCCGCAAAGCCCGCTGGGCACGAAGGGCATCGGCGAGCCCGTCATGGGGGCAGGGGCGGGAGCGCTGCTGTGCGCGATCTCCGATGCGCTCGACGGGCACTACTTCAACCGCGTGCCCGTGACGGTCGACCAGATCGTCAACGTGCTCGCCGGACAGGAGCAGTCGCACGGACCGCTGCAGGTCAATACCGCCTGACATCGTAAACCTTTGAAATACCTGCCGCTCTTCTGGTCGAACCTCAAGCGCAAGCCGCTCAGAATCCTGCTTACCTGGGCTTCGGTCGTCATTGCGTTCGTGTTGTTAGGCGTACTGGAGGCCGTGCAATTTGCGCTCGCCGGCTTCGTTCAGCTCGCCGGACAGGATCGGCTCGTCTCCCAGCACAAGGTTTCGTTGATCCAACCGCTGCCGCTCAGTTACCTGAACCGCGTGCGTGGTCTGGACGGCGTGCGTTCGGCAACCTCGCATGACTGGTTCGGCGGGATCTATCAGGACGATCGCAACCAGATCGTCGTGCTCACCGCGGAGCCCGAGTCGTTCTTCGATGTCTATCCGGAGATTCCGGTCTCGCAAGTGGATCAGCGCGCCTGGCAGACAAACAGGGCCGGCGCGCTCGTCGGGCGCCTCGTCGCCGAGCAATTCGACTGGGAGGTCGGCGACGTGATCCCGATCCGCTCGAACCTGTTCACGCGGCGCGACGGCGGAGACACCTGGGACGTCGAGATCACGACGATCTACGATTGGGTAGACGGCGACAACACGACCGTGTACATGCACTACGACTACGTGAACGAGGCGCGGGAATTCTGGATCGACGAGATCGGCTGGCTTGCGATTCGGCTTGACGATCCGTCGCTCGGCCCCGAGATTGCCGCTGAAATCGACTCGATGTTCGCCAACTCCTTCGCCGAGACGCGAACGACCTCCGAGGAAGCCTTCCTGCAGGGTTTTGCGAACCAGATCGGCAACATCGGCGCGATCGTCACGGCCGTCGCGAGCGCGGTCTTCTTCACGATGCTGCTCGTCACCGCGAACGCCATGGCGCAGTCGGTGCGCGAGCGGGTCGGTGAGATCGCGGTGCTGCGAACCATCGGGTTTTCCAACCTGGGCGTAACCGTGCTCGTGCTGCTCGAGGGGCTTGCGATCACCGTGCTCGGCGCCGCGGCCGGACTGTGGTTGGCCCAGGGCTTTACCGGCGTCATCGGGGCGATGGCTGCGCAGTTCCTGCCGCTGATGGTGATTCCGCCCCAGGCGTTCGTGGTCGCGGCAATTCTCGCGGTGGGGCTCGGTGTATTGGCCAGCGCGTTACCCTGCGCGCGCGTGCTGCGGCTTGAGATCACGGACGAACTCCGGCACAGCTAGCAGACCGTGTCCCGACTGACCCAGATCGCAAGCGTCACCGCCATGAACCTGCGTTCGCTGCCGCAACGCAAGGGACCTTCCATCGTTGCCATCGTCGGTATCGCCGGCGTCGTCGCGGTGCTCACCGGGATTCTCTCGATTCGCGAGGGCTTTCGCGCCGTGCTCGATCTCTCCGGACGCGACGACGTCGCGATCGTACTGCGCGGCGGCGCAACCGCGGAAATGTCGAGCGGGCTCTCCCTGGAGGAAACCCGCCTCATCGCCGACGCTCCCGGCGTGGTCCTTGAAGGCGGCGAGCCGGTCGCTTCGGCGGAACTGTACGTCATCGTCGACGTGCCGCTCGTGACCACCGACACGCCGGCCAATGTGCCCCTGCGCGGAGTCGGGCCCTTCGCTGCGGATCTCCGGCAGGACTTCCGGATCGAGTCGGGCCGGATGTTCACTCCCGGCACATCGGAAGCCATCGTCGGCAGCGGTGCGTCGCGGCGTTTCGCCGGGCTTGAGGTGGGCGACACGCTGCGTTCGGGCAACGTGGCCTGGGAAATCGTCGGAACTTTCACCGATGACGGCAGCGTAGCGGAATCGGAAATCTGGACCGACGCCGTCGTGCTGCAGGGCGCCTACAACCGCGGCACGAGCTTTCAGTCGGCTCGCGTCATGCTGAGCGCCGCAAGCGCGCTCGAGGAGTTCGTCGACGCGCTGACCACCGACCCAAGGCTCAATGTCAGGGTCTATACCGAGCGCGACTACTACGTCGAGCAATCGTCCACGCTCGTGACGCTGGTCGACATTCTCGGTCAGACGATCGCCGTGTTCATGGGGCTCGCGGCCGTGTTCGGTGCGCTCAATACGATGTACTCGGCCGTTTCGGGGCGCACGCGCGAGATTGCGACGTTATTGGCGCTCGGCTTCGGCGCGCTACCGGTCGTGGCATCGGTGCTCGTCGAGGCAATGCTGCTCGGCGCATTTGGAGGCGTCCTCGGCAGCCTGATCGCCTACGTCGGATTCAACGGCATGCAGGCCTCGACAATCAACTTCGCAAGCTTCAGTCAGGTGACGTTCGCCTTCCTCGTGACACCCGGCCTGGTGCTGCAGGGCGTGTTCTACGCGCTCGTGCTCGGGTTCATCGGCGGCCTGCTGCCGAGCGTGCGTGCCGCGCGCCTGCCGGTCGTCGTCGGCTTGCGGGCAACGTGACGGGGGGAGCGATACCGTGCAGTAAGACAGTGCTGCGTGGAAGCCGTATTTTCAGCCACTGAAGGTGCAACCGTTGGACCCGTCCATCCGGACACTGCGGGCCGGCAAGCGGGACGGCGTCAATTTACTGATTTTTCCGCGACTTCGAGCAGCGACCGGGCGCGCTTGACGACGGGCAGGTCGATCACGCGGCCATCGAGCGAGGTCGATCCGCGGCCGCGGCGTTCGGCCTGCTCGTAAGCGGCGACGACCCGGCGGGCCTGCTCGATTTCCTCGTCCGACGGGGCGAAGCTGGCGTTGATCGTTCCGATCTGGGCCGGGTGGATCGCGAACCTGCCCTTGAAGCCGAGGTGCTTCGCGGCGATCGAGTTGTCGCGCAGCCCGTCGGAATCGCGGAACCTGAACCACGGCGTGTCGAGTGCGAGCACGCCGGCAGCCCTCGCCGCGGTGCAGAACGCCGAGCGCGCGTAACTGAGCTGCGACTCGTCGTCGAGGCGCTCGATGCCCATGTCGTTGGTGTAGTCCTCGGCACCGAATCCCGCGCCGACGACCCTTGCGCTCGCAGTCAGTATCTCGAAGCAGCGGACAATTGCTTCGGCCGTCTCGATCCAGGGGACGAGCTTGAGCGTGCCAACTGCAAGTCCGGCGCGTTGCTCGAGCCTGTCGAGCCGGCCCGAAACCTCGGCGATGTCGCCCGGAGTGCGGATCTTGCCGATCGAGATGCCGTACACATGCGGCCCGACGACCGCCCGCATGTCGTCATCGGCCCAGCCGGTATCGAGCGCATTGACGCGCGGCACGACGAGTGGAGGGCGCGCGGCGAGCTTCGGCAGGAACGACGCCACGACCTCGCGCGCGTTGGCCTTCTCGGCGTCCGGGACCGAATCCTCCATGTCGGGAATGACGACATCGGGATCGAAGCCGAGCGCCTTCGTCAGCATGTCCGGCTTGTTGCCGGGAACGAACAACAGGCTTCTGATCAGGGTCATCGCGTCCTTTACCAACCGCTGCGGGCGAGCAGTGAAACGGTTTCGCTGCGCAGTGCACGCTCGTGCGGCACTTCACCGTGCGGCGTCGGGTCCGACGGCCCCGCCATTCTCCGGGAATTGCGTCTTGCCCGGCAGCCCGCCCACCGTGTCGTTCGCGAGCCGTATCCGTCAACTTCGTCAGACAGTCGAGTCCGCAGGTTTCATCGAGCTACCATCGTAGCGGCGTTGTGCTCCACCATGGCCGTGTTGCAGCTCGCGCCCGCTATTGTTGCCGGCGCTTCGGCTCCTTACTATACCGTCTCGCTTTTCCAGGGTGACCGTGCCAGCCGTGCTTGATTCCCTCAAGACCATTCCGTCGGATGCCATTCTCGGCATCATGCAGCTCTTTCGGGCGGACGAGGATCCGAACAAGGTCGACCTCAGCGTCGGGGTCTACCAGGACGAGTCCGGCAGCACGCCCGTGCTCGAATGCGTCAAGCGCGCCGAGGGCGAAGTCTACGCGGCCGAGGACACGAAGTCCTACGTCGGTATCGCTGGCAATCCCGGCTTCAACCGCGGCATCGAGGAGATTCTGTTCGGCGCGGACCATCCGGCGCTCGCCGGCGGCCGCGCGGCCACGGTTCAGACGCCCGGGGGCAGCGGTGCGGTGAGCGTCGCGGGCCACCTGATCCGCCGCGCGAAACCCGATGCTCGCGTCTGGCTCAGCGATCCTTCCTGGCCGAATCACCGCCAGTTGCTGGGCCTGGCGGGCGTCGCACTCGAACACTATCCCTACTACGACCGTGGCGCGAACCGCGTCGACTTCGAGGCGATGTGCGCGGCGATCGGCACGATCCGTCCCGGTGACAGCGTGCTGATCCACGGCTGCTGCCACAATCCCTGCGGCGCCGACCTGACACGGGCCCAGTGGCAGACGCTCGCGGAGCTCTGCGAGCGGCATGACGTGGTGCCGTTCATAGATATCGCCTACCAGGGGCTGGCCGAAGGGCTCGAGGAGGACGCCTACGGCGTCAGGCTCATGGCCGAGCGGCTGCGGGAACTCGTGGTCGTCGCATCCTGCTCGAAGAACTTCGGGCTTTACCGCGAACGCGTGGGTTCGGCCACGGTGATTTCGCCTGACCGCGAACGCAGCGCGACCGTCGCGAGCAACCTGTCCAATATCGCGCGAGGAATCTACTCGATGCCGCCCGACCACGGCGCCGCGATCGTCGCGCGAATCCTGAGCGATGCCGACCTTGGCGCCCTGTGGGCGCGCGAGCTCGACGAGATGCGCGAACGGCTCAACGGCCTGCGGCGACTGCTCGCCGGCAAGCTCGCCGAGCGCGGCACGACGACGGACTTCTCGTTCATCGCGAACGAGCGCGGCATGTTCTCGTTTCTCGGGATCTCCCGGGAGCAGGTCATCCGACTCCGCGAGGAGTTCCACGTCTACCTCGTCGAGTCGAGCCGAATCAACGTCGCCGGAATCAACCAGCGCAACGTCGACAAGGTTGCTGACGCGATCGCCGCCGTGTTGCAGGACTAGCGACCCGCCGAGTCAGGCCGTCGCCGCGACCGCCGACTGACACCGCCCATGCAGCTTCCGTCGCCTTACGACAGTCTGCTCATGCCGGTCTATCTGCCGTCGTTCATCATGGCGACGAGCCAGATGGCGCTGATGATCCTGTTGCCGCTGTACGTGCTCGAGCTCGGGTATGGCCCCGTGCTCGCGTCGGTGGTCATGGGATTTCGCGGGATCGGCCTGTTGCTCTTTGACGTACCGGCCGGCGCGCTGGTTGCGCGCTTCGGCGACAAGCCCGTTCTGTTGACGGGCCTCGGGCTGGCACTGGCAGGGATGCTGTTGCTCGCCGCGGCGCCGCATCCGCTGATGCTGTTCGTGGCAGCCATGTTGCTCGGCGCCGGTTTCTCCGGCTGGATGATCGGCCAGCAGTCGTACATCGCGGAGTCCTGCAAGCCTGACGAGGTCGGTCGCGCCATCGCGCTCATGGCGGGACTGCTGCGCTCGGGTGCGCTCATCGGTCCCTTCGTGGGCGGAGCCGTGGCGCAGCTTGCGGGCTATCCGTTCGCCTTTTCGCTGCTCGCGGCGAGTGCCGTCGCGGCAGCGGTTCTTGTCGCGTTGTTCACGCGCAATCTGAAGCCGGATGCCGGCGAGACGTTCGACTTTCCGGCCGGAACACTCGCCGTCTTGCGCGCCCATCGCAAGACCTACGCAACCGCAGGGTTTGCGGCGTTCGCGCTGCAGGTCATGCGCAGCGCGCGCCAACTGCTCGTGCCGCTCGTCGGCGCCGCGCTCGGGCTCAACAGCATCGAGATCGGCGCGATCTACTCGCTCTCGGCAGTCGTCGACATGTGCCTGTTCTATCCCGTCGGCGTGCTCGTCGACCGGTTCGGACGCAAGTGGAGCGCGGTGCCTAGCATGGCGCTCTACGTGGCCGGGCTCGCGTTGCTGCCGACGGCCGACGGTTTCCTGGGTCTGTTCGGCGTCGGGTTGTTGCTTGGGCTCGCCAACGGGGTCAGCACCGGCATCGTCATGGTCATCGGGACCGATTTCGCGCGTGAGAGCGGCCAACGGGGCCAGTTTCTGGGGCTCTGGCGTTTTATTGGCGATGTGGGCATGACAACCTCACCGATGCTGACGAGCGTGCTCGTTGCGGTTGCGAGCCTTGGAGCGGCAAGCGTGCTCGCGGCGGGCATCGGCGTTGTCGGAACAATAGTCATGATCGCGCTCGTGCCCGAGACGCTGCGCAAGTCCGTGTCGGCGGGACCAGGGGCCGGAGCCGGCGGCGAGTAGCCAGGAGCCTGCGCCGTAGGAAGTCGCGAAAGCGAAAATTCGCTATCGCCGCCCCTTCGGTTGATCGTTTGACGAAATCGATCGGGCGAAGGGGCGGATGAGAGCGGATTTGCAGCCGCGAATTCCTACGGCGCAGGCTCCTGGCATTCGCTTCGCTACAATCGGCGGCGGCGCGACCGGCATCCGTACCGGTCGATATCCCGCTCAGGCAACCGGGGAACTGGAGACGTCCTGATGCAGACAGCCATACGCTGCACCTTCATGCGCGGCGGAAGCTCGAAAGGGCTCTACTTTCGTGCGGACGACCTGCCGGCCGACGTCGGCCTCCGGGACCGCGTGCTCGTGGCCGCCATGGGCGCCGGTGCGCGACAGATCGACGGCGCAGGTGGCGCCAATCCGCTCACCAGCAAGGTCGCGATCGTGAGACCCTCGGGAACCGGCGGCGCCGACATCGATTATCTCTTCGCCCAGGTCGTCGTCGGAGAGAGCCGTGTGGACACGACGCCGAACTGCGGCAACATGCTTGCGGGCGTCGGAGCGTTTGCCGTGGAGAACGGATTCGTCGCGGCTGACGACGGTGTGACCCGCATCCGGGTTCGCATGCTCAACAGCGGCAATCTCTGCG
Source organism: Candidatus Rariloculus versatilis (assembly GCA_028278665.1). GTDB lineage: Bacteria > Pseudomonadota > Gammaproteobacteria > Steroidobacterales > Rariloculaceae > Rariloculus > Rariloculus versatilis. The sequence continues at coordinate 13,085 of JAQAJI010000021.1, read as the reverse complement.
AACTGGAGGTCGCAACGCCGGGCGGTAAGGTCAGTTACGACGGTGACGCGCGCATCGACGGCGTGCCCGGCACGTCGGCGCCCGTTATCTGCAACTATCTTGATGTCGCGGGCTCGGCCTGCGGCAGTCTGCTGCCGACTGGCAACGCTGTCGACGTAGCGCAAGGCGTGGCGGTGACCTGCATCGACAATGGCATGCCGGTCGTGGTGTTGCGTGCCGGAGATCTCGGCAAGACCGGCTACGAGACTCCGGCCGAGCTTGACGGCGACGGAGAGTTCAAGCGCCGACTCGAAGCGATCCGCCTCGAGCTCGGCCCGCGGATGAACCTCGGCGACGTGACAAACAAGGTCGTGCCGAAGATGAGCCTGATCGCAGCGCCGCGCGCCGGCGGACACATCTGCACCCGCACGTTCATTCCGCACGACTGCCATGCCGCGATCGGCGTGCTCGGCGCCGTGTCGGTGGCGACGGCCTGCATCCTGCCGGGCTCCGTCGCCGACGGGATTGCGAGCGTGCCCGGAGGCGCCGTCAAGCACATGTCGGTCGAGCACCCGTCCGGGGAGTTCTCGGTCACGCTCGAGGTGGGCGGTACGCCCGATCGGCCGGAGGTCCGAAAGGCCGGCCTGCTGCGCACCGCGCGGCTCATCATGCGCGGCAGCATTTTCGTGCCGGCCGACGTCTGGGACGGTAGCGCGTAGCGGACGCCGCGCGCGCGGACGCTTGATCGTGAGTGGCGGTTGAATGGCGCGCGTAACAGGGTGGCGAAAGGCTCCAGCTACTTCGCGACGCTGATGACCTCCGGTTCCATGTAGCCCTTGAGCCCCAGGACCGAATACTGGCGGCCGTAGCCGGATTCCTTGGCGCCGCCGAACGGCACGAAGGCCGATGTCGCGCGGTGCTGGTTGACCCAGGCCGTGCCGACCTCGAGCTGTGCGGCGATTTCGGCGCCTTTTTCGGGGTCGCTGGTCCAGACCGAGCCGCTGAGTCCGTAGCGCGTGTCGTTCGCGCGCTGGATCGCGTCGTCGAGATCGGAGAACTTCAGAATCGGCACGATCGGGCCGAATTGCTCATCGCGCACGAGCCGGCTGTCCTCGGCGATGTCGGTCACCAGCGTCGGCGGGAAGAAGTAGCCGGGTTCTTCGGGTACCTCGCCGCCGCAGAGGATTCGCGCGCCGCTCTGCCGCGTGTCCTCGAGCACGTCGACGACCTTGTCGAACTGCATGCGATTCTGGATCGGGCCGAGCTGCGTGGCCGGGTCGAGGCCGTTGCCGACGACTGCCGCCCTGGCCTCAGCCACGAGCGCCTCGCAGAGTTCGTCGTAGACGCTTTCGTGCGCGTAGATGCGCTTGATCGCCATGCACACCTGGCCGCTGTTGACGAACGACGCGAAGAAGACTCTCTTTGCGATCGCGTTGGGATCGGCGTCGTCGAGGATGATGGCCGGATCGTTGCCGCCGAGCTCGAGCGTGACGCGCTTGAGCGTGCCCGCCGCGCTTGCGAGGACCTTCTTGCCCGTCGCGACCGAGCCGGTGAAGGAAATCTTGTCGATGTCGGCGTGTTCGGTCATCCATTGGCCGAGAGCGTCGCCGCCCGCCAGCACGTTGACGACGCCGGCCGGAAAGATCTCGCCGAGAAGTTCCCCGAGCTTGAGCGTCGTCAGCGGGGTGTAGGGCGAGGGCTTCAGCACGAGCGTGTTGCCCGTGTAGAGCGCCGAGACGAGCGGCCCGAGCGCGAGGTTCACCGGCGCGTTCCACGGCGTGATGATGCCGACGACGCCAAGCGGCCGGTAGTGCAATTCGATGTGGCGCTGCTCGTCGTCGATCAGCGTCTCGACCGGAATGTCGATGCCGACCATGCCTTCGGACTGCGCTGCGCCCCTGTCGATCTCGGCGACGGACTGCTTGAGCGGTTTGCCCTGCTCGCGGGTCAGCAGGTCCGCAAGCGCGTCCTGATGCTCACGCAGCGCCGCCGCGAGCTCGCGGATCAGCCCGGCGCGCTGTTCGTAGCTCGTCTGCCGCCAGGATTCGAACGCACGTCTGGCTGCCGTGACGGCCTCGTCGAGTTCCGCCTGACCGGCGGCCGGACAATGCGCGAACACCTGTCCGTAAGCCGGATTGATGACATCGAGACTTGCGGCAGCCTGTCTGGCTTCGCCGTCGATCAGCAGCGAGAAGTCGGTTCGCAGGGTCAGGGATTGGGCTCGTTCCGCCATTGCGATGTGTCTCCGGAAGTTTCGTCGTCTAGAATACGCGCCTTTGCCGGCCCGATCGACCCGCCGAACGCGGGTCGTTTTTGCGAACCAGGGGCTGGCTTGCAAGCGGGTTGTGATTTGGGAGAAACGCATGAAGATCGTCATGGTGGGGCAGGGAGCCTTCGGACAGAAGCACCTCGATGGACTGAAGAATATCGACGGCGTCGAGGTCGTCAGCCTGGCCGGTGGACGGCCGGATTCGGTCGAAGCCGTCGCGAAGAAATACGGAATTGCGCACTGGACCTCGAACCTCGACGAGGCGCTCGAGCAAACCGGTGTCGACGCCGCGATCATCGCTTCGCCGACCCAGATGCACGCCGACCAGGCCGTTCAGGTCATGCAGGCCGGCAAGCATGTCGAAATCGAGATTCCCATAGCCGATTCACTGGCCGATGCCCGGCGCATCGACGCGGCGCAAAGGGAAAACGGCGTCGTCGCGATGGCCGGCCACACGCGGCGTTTCAACCCGTCGCATCAGTGGGTGCACAACAGGATCGTGGCCGGCGAACTCACACTGCAGCACCTGGACGTGCAGACCTTCTTCTTCAGGCGCCAGAACATCAACCTCGAGGGCAAGCCGCGTAGCTGGACCGATCACCTGCTCTGGCATCACGCCTGCCACACGGTCGATCTCTTTCAGTACCAGACGGGCGAAACCGCTTCCGATGTCCAGTGCATCGAGGGGCCGCACCACCCCGAACTCGGCATCGCGATGGACATGAGCATCGGCATGAAGATCCCTTCGGGCGCCTTGTGCACGCTCACGCTGTCGTTCAACAACGATGGCCCGCAAGGCACGTTTTTCCGCTACATCTGCGACAACGGCACCTATATCGCACGTTACGACGATCTCTTCGACGGCAAGGAGAACCCGATCGACCTGACGGGCGTGGCGGTATCGACGAACGGCATCGAGCTTCAGGACCGCGAGTTCATTGCCGCGATCCGCGAGGGCCGCGAGCCGAACAGCAGCGTGGCGCAGGTCCTGCCCGCGATGGAGACGCTCGACCGGCTTGAGCAATGCCTTTGAACGGTATCCCGGTCTGCATGGCGCCGGATCCCGATACTAAGACGCCGGCCTACAAACCGCCGCCGGGGGCCTGCGACGCGCATTGCCACATCTTCGGCCCGGGCGACGTGTATCCGTACGCGCCGGGTCGAAGCTATACGCCGCCGGATGCGCCGCTCGCGCGCTTCAAGGAACTGCAGGCGACGCTGGGACTCACGCGTGCCGTGCTCGTCAATGCGAGCTGCCACGGCACGGACAACACCGTGATCCTCGACGCGATCGCTGAGAGCGGCGGCAGCTACCGCGGCGTCGCGAACGTCGGCGCGTCTATCGACGACGCGGAACTTGCACGCTTGCACGCCGGCGGCATTCGCGGCATCCGCTTCAACTTCGTGCAGCATCTCGGCGGCACGCCCGACATGGACGTCTTTCACGACCTCGTCGAGCGCATCGTGCCGCTCGCCTGGCATGTCGTGCTGCACTTCGATGCCGTCGACCTGCTCGACTTTGGCGACATGCTGCGAAGCCTCCCCGTACCTTTCATCATCGATCACATGGGGCGCGTGCCGACCCGCGACGGTCTCGATCAGAAGCCGTTCGAGATCCTGCTCGACACGGCCCGAATGGAAAATTGCTGGATCAAGATCTGCGGTGCGGAGCGCATCTCGTCGGCCGGGCCGCCGTTCAGCGATGCTGCGCCCTTCGCGCAGGCCGTGCTCGAGGTCGCGCCCGACCGCACGCTCTGGGGCACCGACTGGCCGCATCCGAACATCAAGCGCCACATGCCGAACGACGGCGATCTCGTCGACCTCATACCGCTCTTCATGCCCGACGCGGCGCTACGGCAGAAGGTCCTCGTCGACAACCCGCACCGGCTCTACGGGTTCGGCGACGCGTTGGCGTTGGCGTAGCGGCCACCGCAAAGGGAATCCCGCCCCCATCGGCTGATCTGCCCGGGGTGGTCGGACCTGCTTTGCCGGTCGCCGGGCGGATGAAGGGCGAGCCGGGGAACGCTCACGCTCGGTGGAGGATTGAGCGTCAGGCGCTCGCTCCGCTCAGCTCGCTTGCGGATGTCGGTGCGATCCGGACGGGTATCGTGAGACGCTCGCTTCGAGGTCCCCGTCTCGCCCTTCATCCGCCCGGCGCCCTACCGTTGGCGCGGAGCCGGAGCAGAAACTCTCATCGAGGGTTGCCAGGACGCATAAGGGTCGTGTGCACGCCGGTGCCAAAGAGACATGCGGGGACGCGGCCAAGGCAAAGCATCGCCAGTGCCACGCTTTCCCGGACGTGAGGGCGAGGAGCGTGCAGGGACTTTTTACTGCGTGTCTGAGAATCGGGGACTTGCGACTCGCCGGCCAACAACTACTACGCCGCAGGTTCCAGCACGATCAGGCCGGACGCCGTGTTCGATGCCGGGATGTGGTAGTGGCGGTAGAGCTCGCGTGCGTCGTCGCCGAGCGCGCCGCGCATGATTAGCCACATCACGAGTTCGATGCCCTCCGCGCCGGTCTCGCGTACGTACTCGATGAACGGGATCGACTGCAAGCGCTCCGGATCCCGCGTGAGGTCGTCGAGGAAGGCCGTGTCCCACTCGCGATTGATCAGGCCCACCCGCTCGCCGTGAAGCTCGAGCGACATTCCGCCGGTCCCGTACACGACGATGCTGAGATCCTCGTGATAGGCCTCAATGGCCTTCCTGATCGCGCGGCCCAGGTCGTAGCAGCGCTTGCCGGTCGGCGGCGGGTATTGCACGACATTGACGGAGATCGGCACGACCCTGTGCGGCCAGCGTTCGGGCGCCTCGCAGCGGCTGTCCTTGCCGCAGGTCAGCGAGAGCGGCACGGTCAGGCCGTGATCGACGGGCATCTCGTTGATCATCGTCATGTCGAATTCGTCGAAAATCAGGCTCTCGGACAGGTGCCAGGCCAGCTCCGCGTGACCTTCGACGGTCGGTACGGGACGCGGCCCCCAGCCTTCGTCCGCAGGAGGGAAGTGCTCCGCAACGCCAATGCCGAATGTCGGGATGATCTCGAGCGAGAACGCCGTCGCATGGTCGTTGTAGACGAGCACGATGACATCGGGGTTGACGCGCGCGAGCCACTGCTGGGCCGGCTCGTAGCCGTCGAAGAGCGGCTTCCAGTGATCGGTCTGGGTCTTGCCCAGGTCGATGGCCGCACCGACGGCCGGCACGTGTGAGGTGGCGAGTCCGCCGACGATCCTTGCCATCAGTTGCCCTCCGACTTGCTGCGATTGCCTGCGATCGACCGGCCGCCGCGTTTCATCATGGCCGCATACTCTTCCTGGGTGACCCCTGACATGGCGCCGGCCATGTATTGGAACGACCGGCCGAGCGTCGCGCCGAACTTCGACATGTAGTAGATGTTGCCGCCGAGCTTGATCATCCGGAGCCAATCGCGATCGAGGACGCATTGGCGTTGTTCGGGCGTCATCGGGAAACGGTCGAGGTAGCCTTCCTCGTCCGCGAGAAACGCTTCGCGATTTTCCTCTTTCATCAGCGAAAAGAAGAACATGTTGAGGTGATAGCCCTGCCGGGAACGGTGCCGGTCGAAAAGGTAAGTGCCCGGGATGTCGTCGAATTGGTCCTGTTCGCTCATTGGCCGCTCTCTGTCACAAGGAGTCGACGCTGCACCGGGCAGTGAGTGGCAATCGCCTCGCCGCATTCGGGTGCTGCGCGAGGTTCTGTCACGGACTGCCGGGCTGCGCCCGAAGGCAGCGGATTCTACCGCAATGCCGGCACGCGATGCCGCATCGAGCGGCCTCCCACGCGCGGGCTGCGGGAACCTTGGCCTTGCGCCCCAGGTCCTCGCTGAATGGCGGGCTCCCACGCGCGGGCTGCGGAAACTCGGCTCAGAGGCGTCCCTCGAACAGCACGCTCTTGATCAAAGCGTGGACTTGCTGGCCTTCGGCGAGCCCGAGGTCTTCAAGCGCGTTGCGGGTGATTCTCGCGCGCAGCGTCTGCGCGCCGATGCCGAGCAGGAGTTCCGCGTGGACCGTGGCGTCCAGATCGATCTTCTCGATGGTCGCGGGCAGGATGTTGCGGATGCTCAGCTGCCGCGGACGTTCGGTGGCGACCGCCACATCGCGTGCGTGGACCCGGAGCCTCAGGGCCTTTCCCGGCACCGCGTCGACAGCCGGAACCTGCAGCGTGCCCGTCTCGAAGGCGAGGTGGGTCATCCCGTTCTCATGCCGCTCGACTCGCGCCTCGATGACCGAGCCCGCTTCGAGACGTTCCAGCGACGGCCACAGATCGATCCGGCCGAGAATCTCGCCGACGCCGCCTTGCGCGGCAATGCGGCCGGCCGAGAGCAGCAGCATCCGGTTCGACAGCCGTGCGACCTCGTCGATGTCGTGCGTGACGTAGAGCACCGGAATCGCGAACCGCGCCGGCAAGGCCTCGATGTAGCTCACGATCTCACGCTTGCGGGCCGTGTCGAGTGACGACAGCGGCTCGTCCATGAGCAGGACGCGCGGGTTGGCGAGCAGTGCCCGGCCGATCGCCACGCGCTGTCGTTCGCCCCCCGACAGCGATGCCGGCCGCCGCGCAAGCAGGTTCTCCAGTTCGAGTGCGGCGACGACTTCGCTCATGCCGATGCCGCTGCCGGTGCCAGTGCCGGTGCCGGTGCCGAAGCCGGAGGCGAACCGCCCGTGTCGGAGCGCGAACCGCAGGTTCCCTTCCACGCTCAGGTGCGTGAAGAGCCGCGTGTCCTGGAATACGAAGCCGACGGCGCGCTCGTGGGCGGGCAGGAAACGCCGCTTCCGGGCGGTGCGGAGCGACTCGGAGGAAGCAGTCGATCGCTCGTGCGCAGGCGTCCAATCCCGGTCCTCCTGCCAGACCTGACCGTCAAAGACGACTTTCCCGCGGGCCGCGGGCTCGAGCCCCGCGATGATCCTGAGCAGCGTCGTCTTGCCGGCGCCGCTGGCGCCGAAGATTGATGCTCTCGCCGACCTGCATCGAGAAGCCCGGCTTTTCGATGGTGACATCCAGAACGAGCTCAGACATACGCCGTGCCTATCGGAATCCGGCGATTGAGCGCGTAGACGGCCAGCAGCACGACGAACGAGAATGCGAGCAGCCCCGCCGAGAGGATGTGCGCCTGCGTGTAGCTGATGGTCTCGACGTGTTCGAAGACGGCGATCGAGACGACCTTGGTGCTGCCCGGGATGTTGCCGCCGACCATGAGCACCACGCCGAACTCGCCAAGCGTGTGCGCGAAGCCGAGCACGATGGCCGAAATGTAACCGCGAAGCGCGAGCGGCGAGGCAACGCGCGCGAAGGTCTGCATGGGCGTCGCGCCGAGCGTCGCGGCGGCCTCAAGCGGCGCCCGGCCGACGGCTTCGAACGCGCCCTGCAGCGGCTGGACCGCGAACGGGAAGGAGTAGATCACCGACGCAATGACGAGTCCGGTGAACGAAAAGGTCAGCGTCGTGTCCGTCAGTTGGACCCAGAAACGACCAATTGCGCCGGCCGGCCCGAGCACGATGAGCAGGTAGAAGCCGAGCACGGTCGGCGGCAGGACGAGCGGCAGCGCGACGACCGCCTCAATGACCGCGCGCGCACGGGTCCGCGTGAAGGCAAGCCACCACGCGAGCGGGGTCGCGATGACGAGCAGCACGAGGACCGTGACCGTGGCGAGCTGGATGCTGAGCCACACGGGCCCGAGATCGAGTCCCTCCATCAGCATGCTCCGGTGGTTTCAAACCGCATGATATCCTCGCCCGGCCGCGGCTGCGGCGGGACTCGCTGCCGCACGGCGGCAACCGGATGGCGGCCCGGCAAAGGGTGAGGTCGTTCGTCCATCATGCAACGGCAGTATTGGCGTCGGGAATGTTGGACCACGGGAGGTTGACGGACAAGTGACGCGCCGCATTGTCATCGCGATTACCGGCGCTTCCGGTTCGATCTACGGCGTGCGCCTGCTCGAAGCGCTGCGCGAGGAGCCCGATGTCGAGACGCACCTTGTCGTGTCGAAGGCGGGCTTTCTCAACGTTTCCGTCGAGCTGGACATGGATCGCGCGCAGCTCGAAACGCTGGCCGACGTCGTTCACTCCGACCGTGACATTGCCGCGAGCGTCGCGAGCGGGTCGTTCCGCACCGACGGCATGATAATTGCGCCGTGTTCGATGAAAACTCTCGCGTCGATCGCGACGGGGGTGGCCGACACGCTCGTCGCGAGGGCCGCCGACGTCGCGTTCAAGGAGCGCCGCCGGGTAGTGCTGCTCGTCCGCGAAACCCCGCTGCACCTCGTGCACCTGCGCAACATGACGACCGTGACCGAACTCGGCGGCATCGTCTTTCCCCCGGTGCCCGCGTTCTACGCCAACCTCGACAGCATCGACGCGATGGTCGATCAGACGGTGGGCCGGGTGCTCGATCTCTTCGACGTCGATTCGCCGCGGCTCAGGCGCTGGACGGGGATCAGGGATCGCGACAGCGGCGATTAGCCGCGAGCCTCATCGACGGGCGGCGGACGCACCGTCGGACAGCCGTTGCGTCCTGCGCGTTGCGGGTCTACGTATGCTGCTGCCCGCCTCGGGCATTGCGCCGCAGCGTTCGGCTGGAAGCGTTCGGTCGGCCGGCGACCAGCACTTCATCGGAAAGCAGAGGACAGCCTGGTTCAGCCGTCCGTGGAGCGCCCTGCCGCAGGCCGTACGAACGTCAGCCGGAGACGTTCGGCCTGCCGATCATCGTGAGAAATTCGTTGCGCGTGCGCGGATCCGAGCGGAACTGCCCGAGCAGTTGACTCGTGATCATGCTGACGCCGTGCTTGCGCACGCCGCGCGTCGTCATGCACTGGTGGGTCCCTTCGACGACGACGCCGACCCCCTTGGGCTTGAGCACGTCATGGATGCAATGTGCGATCTGCGCGGTCATCGCCTCTTGCACCTGCAGGCGCCGGGCGAAGGTCTCGACGACGCGGGCAAGCTTGCTGATGCCGACGACCTTGCGGTCGGGCAGGTAACCGATGTGGACCTTGCCGACGATCGGCGCGATGTGATGCTCGCAGTGGGATTCGAAGCGGATGTCCCGCAGCACGATCATCTCGTCGTAACCGTCGACCTCGCGGAACGTGCGTCTGAGAAATTCCACCGGGTCGTCGCGGTAGCCGGCGAACCAGTCGTCGTAGGCCTTGACGACGCGCTCCGGGGTCGAGCGCAGTCCTTCGCGGTCGGGATTGTCGCCGATCCACTCGAGCAGGACTCGAACGGCGCGCTCGGCTGCTTCTCTGGTCGGTCGGTTCACCAAGCTTTGCATGCGGTTGCAGAAACAGGGGGCGGCAGTCTAAGCGCGGCACCGCCGACGTGCAACCAACGGCCTGTCGGACATCCCGTTCGCCGGGTTGTGCAGGCCGCGTAGGGAAGCGGTGCTGCCTGGAGGGTACCCTCGGCTTTTGCGGCCCGACCGACACCGTTGTATCTTCGCCGCGTGACCGAGACGACCAAACCGGAATGGCCCGCCCGCCCGGCTCTTTTTCTCGACCTTGACGGCACGCTGCTCGAACTCGCCGAGGAACCCGGCGGCGTGGAGCTGTCGGAGCGGCTCAGGAAGTTGCTGCCGAGGCTGCCGGAAGCTACGGGCGGCGCCGTGGCCTTCGTCAGCGGCCGGCCGATACGGGAGATCGACCGTCTGCTGGCGCCGCATCGATTCGCGCTCGCCGGCGTACATGGCAACGAACGCCGCAGTAACGGTATGGCGGACACGCTGCCGACGGACAGCGCCGCGGCGGACAGCCCGGCGACGGACAGCCCGGCGAAGGATGTGCTGCCGAAGGATGCGCCGCCGCCGGAGCCCCCGCCGACAATCGATCCCGGCGCCCTGGACGGCGTACGTCGGGCGATGGATGCGTTTCAGCGGGCGAATCCCGGCGTCATCGTCGAGGACAAGCAGATCGGCGTGGCGCTGCACTACCGCAAGCGCGGCGACCTCGAGGGTGCGATCCTCGAACTCGCCGCCCGGCTCGAAGCTTCGCTGCCGCCGGGATACGAACTGCTCAGGGGCACCATGGTCGTGGAAATCAAGCCCGCGGCGATGAACAAGGGCGCGGCCGTTCGCGCGTTCATGCGCGAGCCGCCGTTCGTCGAGCGAACGCCGGTATTTGTCGGTGACGACATCACGGACGAAGCGGCCTTCGAGGCCGTCAACTCGCTCGGCGGCGTGGCCGTCAAGGTGCGTTCCGGCGCCTCCGCCGCGCCCTGGCGGCTACCGAACGTCGACGCCGTGCTCGGGTGGCTCGAAGCGCTCGTCGATCGCGAGGCGCGCGGCGGACATGGGTAATCCTGTACACGGCCTCGCCGGCAAACGGCGATCCTGGCTGCTCGCCGTCGATCCTGTAGCGGGAAAATCGCATGGCTGATCTCGAACTCGGCCTCATCGGCAACTGCCAGATCGCGATCCTCGTCGACCGGCTCGGGAAGTTCGTCTGGGGCTCGTTTCCGAGGGTGGATGCCGATCCCTTTTTCTGCTCGCTGCTCGATGCCGAGATCCCGACGGCCGAGGCCGGTTTTTTCGACGTGGAACTGCTGGACTTCGAGCGTTCGGAGCAGGACTACATCGAGAACACTGCGATCCTGACGACGCGGCTCGAGGACAAGGCCGGCAATGCCGTCAGAATCACGGACTTCGCGCCGCGCTACGCGCAGTTCGGGAGGAGCTTCCATCCGATCATGGTTGTGCGCCGAATCGAACCGGTCACCGGCACTCCGGCGATCCGGATCAGGCTCAGACCCGCTGTCGGGTACGGCAGCACGACACCCGAGATCACGCACGGCAGCAATCACATCCGCTTCGTCAGCGGCGATTTCACGCTGCGCGCCACGACCAACGCGTCGCTCGCCACAGTGCTCGAGGAGCGCGCGCTGGTCCTCGAAGCGCCGGTCTCGTTGATCCTCGGTCCGGACGAGACGATCCCGGAGGGTCCCGAGAAGCTCGCGCGCGAGATGTTCGGCGAGACCAAGGCGTACTGGGAGGGCTGGACGCGGGCGCTGTCCATACCGTTCGAATGGCAGGAGGAAGTCATCCGTGCGGCGATCACGCTGAAGCTTTGCACCTACGAGGACACGGGCGCGGTGCTCGCCGCGCTCACCACGTCGATTCCGGAAGCGCCGGACAGTGGCCGCAACTGGGACTATCGATTCTGCTGGCTCAGGGACAGTTTCTACGTCGTGCAGGCGCTCAATCGCCTCGGTGCGACCCGGACGATGCAGGCGTTCGTGCGGTACCTGTTCAACCTCGTCGCCGAGCACGGCGGCTCGGGCGACCTTCAGCCCGTGTACGGCATCTCCGGAGAGGACCGGCTCGACGAGCGCATGATCGAGAGCCTCCCGGGGTATCGCAGCATGGGTCCGGTGCGCGTCGGCAACGACGCGTACCGGCAGATCCAGAACGACTCGTTCGGCGCGACCGTGCTCGCGGCCACGCAGTGTTTCTTCGACAGCAGGCTCGTCGGGCAGGGCACCGAGCACCAGTTCGCGCTGCTCGAGGCGCTCGGGACGCGTGCGGCGGAGATCTATGACCAGCCCGATGCCGGGCTTTGGGAATATCGCGGCCGCAGCGAGGTGCATACCTATTCCGCGGTCATGTGCTGGGCGGCCTGCGACCGGCTCGCGCGCATCGCCCGGCGGCTCGGAGCCGAGCCACGCGCCGCACACTGGGACGCGACCGCGGACCGGCTGCGCGAGCGAATCCTCGCCGAGGCCTGGAGCGACGAACGCGAGAGCTTCGTCGCGAGCTTCGGCGGCACGGCGCTCGACGCGAGCCTGCTCACGCTTGCCGACCTCGGCTTCGTAGCGCCGACGGACCCGCGCTTCCTCGGCACGATCGCGGCGATCGAAGCCGAACTCAGGCAGGGACCGTATGTCTTCCGTTACGCGGGCGAGGACGACTTCGGCAGGCCCGAGACCGCATTCAACATCTGCACCTTCTGGTACATCAATGCGCTCGCCGCGGTCGGCCGCCACGAGGAGGCCCGCGAACTCTTCGGCAACATGCTCGAGCGGCGCACCGCGCTCGGCCTGCTTTCGGAGGATCTCGACCCGGAAACGGGCGAGCTATGGGGCAATTTTCCGCAAACCTACAGCATGGTCGGCATCGTCACGGCCGCCATGCGGCTCAGCCGTTCCTGGGAGCAAGCCGTATGAGCACAATTCAACTCCAAAGGGCGTTCCGGTTCCCGGTGGGTCTGGGTCGTTCGCGCGAGCAAGCCGCATGAGCAGGCTTGTCGCCGTTTCGAATCGCGTTGCCGTACCGACAGGCGGGAAGTCCGCCGGAGGACTCGCCGTCGGCGTGCTCGCGGCGCTCCGGGAACGCGGCGGCATCTGGTTCGGCTGGAGCGGCAAGACGACGGCCCGCGACCCCGGCGACCCGAAGCTCAAGCGGGACGGCGAAATCGAGTTTGCGACGATCCGCATCAACAAGCAGGACTTCGAACGCTACTACAACGGGTTCAGCAACGACACGCTCTGGCCACTGTTGCATTACATGCTTGGTTTCTTCAGGTACAGCCGCGCGGAATACGAAGCCTACCGGCGCGTCAACGAACTCTTCGCGCGCAAGCTCGTGCCACTGCTCGAGGCCGACGACCTGATCTGGGTGCACGATTTCCACCTCTTCCTGCTCGGCGCGTCGCTCAGGCGCATGAACGTTGCCCAGCCGATCGGCTTTTTTCTGCACGTTCCGTTTCCGAGCTTTGACGTGTTGCGGACCCTGCCGGGATACGAGGGACTGTTGAGTGCACTGGCGTCGTACGACGTCGTCGGCTTTCAGACCGAGAGCGACCTTGCGGCGTTTCACGACTGCATCAAACAGGC
>JAQAJI010000020.1 GCA_028278665.1 Candidatus Rariloculus versatilis | reverse complement strand
TCTTCGGTCCACTGACCGCCGGGTTGCATCGTGATCAGCCGGGCCTCCATGATCGGTGGGCGCCCGACGACGACGAAAAGCCTCCCGTCCGGACGCAACATGCGCACGAAGCGCTCATCGAGCACCGGCAGCGATGCGGATATCGCTATGGCATCGAAGCCGGCTGCGTCACCGGGTGTGACCGCATCGGCGACCTCAAGTTCAACGTTGCCCAAGCCGAGGTCTGCGATCCGCTCGCCGGCTGTTTCGATGAAGTCCGCGAAGATGTCGACGCTGACGACGCGTTCGGCCAGGCGAGCCAGACAGGCGGTCAGGAAGCCGCTGCCGGTGCCGATCACGAGTGCCTCGTCGATCGGCGCGATTCTGAGCGCCTGCAGCAGCCGGCCTTCGACCTTCGGTGCCAGCATCTGCTGACCGTGTCCGAGCGGGATCTCGATGTCGGCGAAAGCCACATCCCTGTAGGCCTCCGGAACGAACTGCTCGCGCGGGACGAGGTTCAGCGCATCGAGCACGCGCTGGTCGAGCACGTCCCAGGCTCTGATTTGTTGCCCGAGCATCTGCGAACGGGCCGTCTCGAGGTTCATCGCGTGTGCAGTGGAGTGGTGTGGATTACGCCGCCGGCGCAAGGCCAGTCAGGCTAGAGAGTATAGCGAAGCCGGACAACGCGGAGTCTAAAGAAATGTCGTTAATGCCGGATAAAACCCGGTAGGCGAGTGGGCAGTCCGGGAGCCGGCCACCGCGCGGCCGGTGCAAGCTGCCCACCCGGAGCGGCACTCGTGCTGCGGGCGGGTAGCGAGGCGGCGGCAGCGGCAGCGGCCAGCACACGCGCCCGGATCCGTCGCCGGCGGCGGCTTCCGGTGGCCGGGCGGGTTGGCGTTGAGGCTCCGGGCAGCCCCTGGCGGAACCCCGCGTCACACCTCGGCGGCCGAATCCGTCCGGGCTTGTCCCGCGTGCGCCTACAGCAGCGGCACGATGAGGAGCGCCACGATGTTGATGATCTTGATCAGCGGATTGATCGCCGGGCCCGCCGTGTCCTTGTAGGGATCGCCGACGGTGTCGCCAGTGACGGCGGCCTTGTGCGCGTCGGAGCCCTTGCCGCCGAGGTTGCCGTCCTCGATGTACTTCTTGGCGTTGTCCCAGGCGCCGCCGCCCGTCGTCATCGATATCGCGACGAAGAGGCCCGTGACGATTGTCCCGACGAGCAGGCCGCCGAGCGCCTGCGGGCCGAGGATTACGCCGACCAGGATCGGCACGAGCAACGGCAGCATCGACGGTATGATCATCTCCTTGATGGCCGCTCTCGTCAGCAGGTCGACGGCCGTTGAATAGTCGGGTTTCGCGGTACCTTCCATGATGCCGGCGATCTCGCGAAACTGCCGCCTGACCTCGTTGACGACCGATGCCGCGGCACGGCCTACAGCCTCCATGGCCATGGCGCCGAACAGGAACGGCACGAGTCCGCCGATAAACAGGCCCACGATGACGTCGGGGTTGGACAGATCGAACGTGAGCTCCGCAAGGCCGACCGCCTCGAGGCTGTGCGTGTAGTCGGCGAAAAGCACGAGGGCTGCGAGTCCCGCCGAGCCGATCGCATAGCCTTTGGTGACCGCCTTGGTGGTATTGCCGACGGCGTCGAGCGCGTCGGTGACCTTGCGCACGTCCGAGGGCAGTTCCGCCATCTCGGCGATGCCGCCCGCGTTGTCCGTGATCGGGCCGAACGCGTCGAGTGCGACGATCATGCCGGTCATCGAGAGCATCGTGGTTGCGGCAATCGCTATCCCGTAAAGCCCGGCGAGTTCGTACGCGCTCCAGATCGACAGACACACCGCAATGACGGGCAGGGCGGTCGCCTTCATCGACACGCCGAGTCCCGCGATGATGTTTGTCGCGTCGCCGGTCCTGGAGGCTTCGGCGACGTTCTTGACGGGGCCGTACTGCGGTCCGGTGTAGTACTCGGTGATGACGACCATGGCCGCCGTCAGCGCGAGGCCTATCAACGCGGCGAAGTACAGGCTTGTGCCGGCGTCGCCCATGAGGGCCGTGCTGACCGGGTAGAACGCGATCGCTGCGAGAACGCCCGATACGATGACGCCCTTGTAGAGCGCACCCATGATCTTGCCCGAACTCGTGCTGACGAAGAACGTTCCGATGATCGAGGCTACGATGGAGATACCGCCGAGCACCATCGGGAAGAGCACGGCATTTTCCGCGACCGCCTGGTACGCGAGCGGGCCGACGAAGTCGAGTATCGTAGCCGCGGCGCCGGGATCGGCGGGGTCGATGCCGGCGATCAGCCCGCCGAGCAGCATCGTCGCGATCAGCGTGACGGCGTAGGTTTCAAAGAGGTCCGCCGCCATGCCCGCGCAGTCGCCGACGTTGTCGCCGACATTGTCGGCGATGACGCCGGGATTGCGGGGATCGTCCTCGGGGATGCCTGCCTCGACCTTGCCGACGAGATCCGCGCCGACATCGGCGCCCTTCGTGAAGATGCCGCCGCCGAGCCTGGCGAAGATCGAGATCAGCGAACCGCCGAACGCGAGTCCGACCAGCGCCTCGAGTATGTGGTCGACGTCGAGGCCGCCGGCATCGAGAATCGCGTAATACCCGGCCACGCCGAGGAGTCCGAGCCCGACGACGAGCAGTCCCGTGATCGCGCCGCCGCGAAAAGCGATACGCAGCGCCGGATTCACGCCCTCGGTTGCCGCCTGCGCCGTTCGCACGTTGGCCCGCACCGATACGAACATCCCGATGTAGCCGGCAAGCGCGGAAAATATGGCGCCGATCGCAAACCCGATCGCTATCAGCCAGTTTCCGAGCGCGATCCCGACGACGAAGAACAGCACCACGCCGACGATGCCGATCGTCAGATACTGACGGTTCATGTAGGCCTTGGCGCCTTCCTGGATGGCGGCGGCGATTTCCTGCATGCGCTCGCTGCCAGCGGAGCGGCCGAGCACCCACCGCGCGGAGACCAGGCCATAAAGCACTGCCAGTACGGCTGCGCCGAGGGAAAGCCAGAGCGCTACGTTCGGATCCATTCCGTTACCTCCCAATTACGCGGTCACCGCCCACGCGCGATGGACATGGCCAGGCGGCCCGTCTGCATTGTGAAACCGTTGCCCCGAACGGTGGGGCCGAGGATGCGGCCGACAAGGCTGAGTCCGTGTTTTTGTTACAGCTTTCGACCCGTACCGGCCGCGCGAAGCGCGTCAGTCTATCACAAAGGCGGTATCCAGCCGCCGGGCGACGGGCTCGTTTCGAAGCGTCGCGTAGCAAGGCAGGCCATCCTTGTACGGCGGGTAATCTTCGCCCTGAACGAGGGGCGCGAGATAGCGCCGGCAACGGCCGGTGATCGAAAACCCGTCGGCGCTGATGTAGTGTCGCGGCAGCTTCTTCTCGCGGTTGGCGACGCGGCCGAGCGCGACCTTGCCGATCGTCCAGCGGTAAGGTTCGTCGGCCTCGCGCACGATGGTAGGCATGATGGCGTTTTCGCCTTCGAGCGCGAATTCGACGGCCTTTCGGCCTACCGCGTAGGCCTGCTCGACATCGACGGCCGCGGAAATGTGGCGCGCGGACCGCTGCAGGTAGTCGGCGATCGCATAGTGGTATTTGTAGCCGAGTTCGCTTCTGACGAGGTTCGCAATCACGGAAGCGACGCCGCCGAGCTGCGCGTGGCCAAAGGCGTCGCGAGTACCGCTGTCGGCCAGGAAGGTGCCGTCGGCGAGGCGGGCGCCTTCGGAGGCGACGATAACGCAATACTCGTTTCGCGCCACGCAGTCGCTGACCCTGGCCAGGAACGCGCTGCGATCGAACGGAATCTCGGGAAAGAGGATGAGGTGCGGGGCTTGCGACGGGCCCGACCCCGCGAGGCCGCCCGCGGCCGCGATCCACCCGGCGTGCCGGCCCATGACCTCGAGAATGAAGACCTTCGTCGAGGTCCTGGCCATCGACTCGACATCGAGTGCGGCCTCCATCGTCGAGACGGCGATGTACTTGGCCACGGAGCCGAAACCCGGGCAGTTGTCGGTCGCGGGCAAGTCGTTGTCGACGGTCTTCGGAATCCCCATGCAGGTCACCGGGTAGCCCAGGCGACGGCCGATCGACGACACCTTGTGCGCGGTATCCATCGAGTCGCCGCCGCCGTTGTAGAAGAAGTAGCCGATATCGTGAGCGCGAAACACTTCGATCAGGCGTTCGTACTCCGCCGTGCTGTCCTCGATCTTCCTTAGCTTGTAGCGCGCCGAGCCGAAGGCGCCGCCGGGGGTATGTCTCAGTGCCGCGATGGCGCTCGCCGGTTCCGCGCTCGTATCGATGAGGTCTTCAGTCAGGGCGCCGATAATGCCGTTGCGCCCGGCGAGGACCTTGCCGATCCTGTCGCGGCGCTTGCGCGCCGTCTCGATGACGCCGCAGGCGCTCGCGTTGATGACCGAGGTCACTCCGCCCGACTGGGCGTAGAAAGCATTCTGTTTCACGGTCTCTCCCGAACAGCCCGGCCTCCCTGCGGCCGTGGGGGCGCAGAATAGCAGACCGGCAGGTCCGTTCCGCTACCAAAACGCCTCCCGGCCGTCGATTGACGAGCCTGGTTGCGGCCGTTAGTTTTACCGCCTCGCGATTGCACAGACGCCCGGGGGACACACCAGATGCGCATCGTCATGCTCGGGGCTCCCGGATCGGGGAAGGGCACGCAGGCGAAGCTGCTTCAGGCCGAGCGCGGCGTGCCGCAGATATCGACCGGCGATCTTTTGCGAACCGCGGTTGCCGAAGGTACCGAACTCGGCCTTGTCGCGAAATCCGTCATGGAGTCCGGCGAACTCGTGTCCGACGAGCTCGTCTCTGCAATGATCAAGGAGCGCCTGGGCGAGGCGGACGCGGCGAGCGGCTTCATTCTCGACGGCTATCCACGGACTCTCGCGCAGGCGGAGGATCTCAATGCCGTGCTCGGCGAACTCGGCATCGGACTCGACGCCGCGATACTCATGGACGTGGGCAGCGACGTGCTCATGAAGCGGCTGACCGGGCGGCGCACCTGCTCGACGACCGGGAAGCTCCTCAACATCCATTTTTCGCCGCCCGAAGAGATCGACGCCTGCCTCGAAGCGGGAGGCGAGCTGCTGCAGCGCGATGACGACAACGAGGAAGCGATCGGCAACCGGCTCGCGGTCTATGCGCGGCAGACGGAGCCGCTCATCGAATACTATCGCCGCCGCAGTTTGCTGAAGAGCGTGGCGGCCGAAGGGGCCATCGAGGAGATTTACGCACGGCTGCGCACGAGCCTCGGGCTCGCCTAGAACAACTCCTCAGGATCCGTCCGGCGTACGCTTCAGAACGGCGGCGCGCCAGCCGTCCTCGAGAGTCGCCGGAGCAAGCCCGGCGGCCAGAGCGCTGAGTTCGCGCCGCGTAGCCAGCACTTCGGGGTGAATGCCGAGTTGCCCGGCGCGTTCCCTGACGAGCGCTTGCAGCGCCTTGAGTTGATTCTGGTCGGGCTTCGCGCCAGGGAGGGCCCTGTCGGCTTCGCGACGCAGCTCCGGTGACCGCGACGCCTCGATCGCTTCAAGCATCGCGCGGCCGGATCGAGCCGCGAGCCGAGCCGGCAGCTCGGGCACGGCACGCAGTTGCGCCATCGTTTGCGGCATGGACCGGGCGATGCGGATCACGAGTTCGTCGGCCAGAATCCAGCGCCTGGGACGATCCAGTTCGCGCGCCCTGTTCTCGCGCCAGCGGACGAGAGCGTACGCCGCGGCACGCGCATCGGCGTTCAGGGCCGCTGTACTGCGCATGCGTTCGAGCAACATCCCTGCGTCGGAAACCGGCAGCGTTTCGACCAGGCGCCCGGTATCCTCCTCGAACCACTCCAGGCGCTCCAGTTCCACGAGCCTTGCGCGGAGCCGCTCCCAGGCAGGCAGCAGGTATCGGACGTCGGCGAGCGCGTAGCTCAACGCCGCATCCGCCAGAGGACGCCGCCGCCAGTCCGTACGCGTGTGGCTCTTGTCGAGCCGGACGCCCAGTGTTTCGGCGACGAGGTCACGCAGCCCGAGCTGCGGCGCAAAGCCGACAAGCGCCGCGGCGACCTGCGTGTCGAGCAGCCGCGACGGCTGTCGGGCGAACCGATGCCACAGCACCTCGAGGTCCTGCCGGGCGCTGTGCAACACCCAGCTTCGCCCCGGTGCGAGCAGCACTTCGAGCAGCGGTTCGAGGTCGAGGTCCGCCAGGCAATCGACGCAGGCCGTGACCTGGTCGGTCGCGAGCTGGACGAGGCAGAGCGTGGGGAAATAGGTACTCTCGCGTACGAATTCCGTATCGACCGCGACGATCGGAGCCGCGGCAAGCGACTCGGCGAGCTCGCTCAGCGTGCCCGTGTCGCTTACCAGCAAGTCCGGGCGCCCGCGGCAGACGCCGCGCTGCAGTCGACGCGCGATGCCCCCCCGTCTGAACTGCTTTGCACGTCGCTCAAGTATGTTCAATGTTTTCGTTCCTCTCGCATTGTCAGACGGACGCCTCGCCGGTCTCGGCGCGACGCGGGTTTCTGCCACTCGCTGCCGAGCTCGGCGCGTTACCGATGCCGGCAACATCGGATATTATGCCGAGGTGATCCCCGGAGCCCTGTACACGTGTGGCGTCTAGCGGCTGCATTCGTCGAGATTGCGCTGCACCGCCGCGGACCGGAGTCGCTGCCGGCGTCGCCGCTTTTCTTCAGGATCGTGCTCGCAGCGTACCTGCTCGCCGGAGCCACGCTGCTGTCCAGCGCCGATGCCCTCGATACCACTGCGGCGCTGCTGTTCGTGTTCAACTGCGTTCTCTACCTCGGCTACGTCTGGCTGATACTGGAAGTCGTCAAGTTTCGCAGCCGCTTTGTGCAGACGGCGACGGCGCTCCTCGGCGTTGACACTTTTTTCAACCTGCTCGGCATACCGATCGCGGCGTGGACCGCCGCGGCGCAGGCCGCGGAAAGCCTCGCAACGCTACCGGCCCTGCTCACCGTGGCGCTCTTCCTGTGGTCGATCGATGTGGCCGCATTCGTGCTCGCACGCGCTCTGGATCGGCCGTACATGACGGGTCTATTGATCGTGATACCGTACATCATGGTTTCGATTTTCGTGCAGAGTGCATTCTCGGCGGCTTCGGCCTTGCCCGGCTGATGCGCATCCACATTCTCGGTATCTGCGGCACCTTCATGGGCGGCGTGGCGGCGCTCGCGAAGGCGGCGGGGCACCAGGTCTCGGGTTCCGACGAGAACGTCTATCCCCCGATGAACACCCAGCTCAGAAAGCTCGGAATCCGCCTGCACGAGGGATACGACGAGGCGCAGCTCACGAGAGACCTCGACTGCGTCCTCGTCGGCAACGTGATGAGCCGGGGCAATCCCGCGGTCGAGGCATTGCTCGAGTCGGGCCTGCCCTACTACTCGGGGCCGGAATGGCTCGCCGCGAACGTCCTCAGGGACAAATGGGTCTTCGCGGTGGCCGGAACCCACGGCAAGACCACGACGACGAGCATGCTGGCCTGGATTCTCGACTATGCCGGGCTCGACCCGGGCTTCCTGGTCGGCGGCGTGCCGAGGAATTTCTCGATGTCGGCGCACCTCGGCAGATCGAAATACTTCGTCGTCGAAGCGGACGAGTACGACACGGCGTTCTTCGACAAGCGCGCCAAGTTCGTTCACTACCGGCCGCGCACGCTGGCGATCACAAATATCGAGTTCGATCACGCGGACATCTATCCGAACCTCAATGCGATTCTTGGGCAGTTCCAGCTATTGCTGCGAACGATACCCGGCCGTGGGCTGATTACCGTCAACGGTCAGGATCCCAACATCGCCGAGCTGCTCTCGGTAGGCGCCTGGACGCCCGTGGAGACCTTCAGCGCCCGCGACCCCGAGGCCACCTGGTCGGCGAATTACGATCTCGTCGGCGCCAAGTCGAGGTTCAGCGTGTATCGGCGCGGCGAGAAGGTCGGGCAGACGGGCTGGGCGCTGATCGGATCGCACAACCTCGAGAATGCGCTCGCCGCGATCAGTGCGGCCGTGCATGCGGGGGTCAGCGTGGAACTGGCGCTCGAGGCGCTGTCGCAGTTTCAGGGCGTCAAACGCAGACTTGAGAAGCGCGGCGTCTATCAGGCGGTTTCCGTATACGAGGATTTCGCCCATCACCCGACGGCGATCGCCACCACGCTGTCCGCGCTCAGGACCCAGAATTCGAACCGCCGGATCGTGGCCGTCTTTGAGGCGCGCTCGAACTCGATGCGCATGGGCGTCCACGAGGCCGCGCTCAGAAATGCCTTCGACGATGCCGACCGCGTGTTCATGCTCGCGTCGGAGCAACTGGAGTGGGACCCCGAGTCGGCGTTTGAGACGCTCGGCGACAAGCTGGCCGTGGAACGGGATGTCGGGGCGCTGCTCGAGCGCCTGACCGGAGACCTTGTCCGGGGCGACCAGGTCGTCCTGATGTCCAACGGCAGCTTTCAGGGACTGCCGCGCCTGCTGCAACAGGCGCTCAAGAGCGGCAATGTGCGCGTTGCAGCGGATTGACGCCGGTAAGCAAGCGTGACCAGAGAACTCAGCAGCCGCTTCTACATCGGGCAGATCGTCCGGCATCGGCTCTTTGGTTACCGAGGCGTCATCTACGACGTCGACCCGAGGTTCATGATGAGCGACGAATGGTACGAGCAGGTCGCGCTGAGCCGTCCACCGAAGGACCGGCCCTGGTACCACCTGCTCGTGGACGGCGCCGGACACACCACCTACGTCGCCGAGCGCAATCTCAGGGTCAGCGAAAACGATTCCTCGCCGATCCGGCATCCGCTCATCGACGATTACTTCGACCGGTTCGACGGCGACCGCTACGTGACCCAGGAAAGGCGCAACTAGTTCGTAAAACTCACCAGGCCGAGGGTTCCCGGTGTCCCCCGCGCCTGTTGTCTCCCGGCCGATGTCTGGGTAGCCTGTCGCCGGGCCCGGGAGGCGATCGACAGACGATGAAGACTTACATGTGCTTGATTTGCGGTTATATCTACAGTGAAGCCGCGGGTATACCGGACGAGGGCATCGCCCCGGCTACGAAGTGGGAGGACATTCCGTTGTCGTGGCGTTGCCCGGATTGCGGGTCGGGAAAGGAAGACTTCGAGATGATCGAAGTCTGAGCTGCAGCGTCCGAGTCGTCCTCCCTCCCTGTTGGGCGTAGGCGTCTGAATCGTCATGCGACCCGGTTGACAGTCGGCATCCGGGCGGGCCGGCGTCAGGATCGGTGGCCGACCCAGTCGACGGCGGTGTCGATCGCACCGTCCGGGTCAAGCCTTAGCCAGCGCATGCCGGGTGGCAGATCGTCGAGCGCAAACGTTGCGCTGTTCGGCCGGAATTGCATGCACGTCGACGGCGCGCTCAGCAGCCGGATTCGGCCGCGCCGGCGGGCGGACGCCTGATGCACGTGACCCCACACCACCAAGCGCACATTGGCGTGCGCGTCGACAACCTCGAAGAACGCGTCGCCGTCCTCGACACGGCTGTCATCGAGCCATGCGCTGCCCATCGGAATCGGTTGGTGGTGCATGCAGATCGTGACGTGCCGGCCGGCCTCGTTACGTAACGCGGCGTCAAGCGCAAGGAGCCGGCGTGCGCCGAGTCTGCCCCCTTCCTCACCCACTATGGTGGTGTCCAGAAGCACAAACGCCCAGTCCCCGAGGCGGATACTGCCGCCGACCGTAAACGGCGCGGCGGCGAGCGCTTCCCGCATGAGCGCGGAATCGTCATGATTGCCGGGAACGCACAGCACCGGCAGACCGTAAGCCCCGAGCATCGATCTGAATCGCTCGTAAGCTGCACGACCTTCGTCATGAACGATGTCGCCTGTCGCGAGAATCGCGTCGGGCGGCCAGCGCTGATCTCCCTGTGCGTGTTCCAGCACGGTGGCCAACGTGCGTGCGGTATCAATCCCGCGAAGCCGCGCTTCGGGGTTGGTGCTGAGGTGCGTGTCGGTAATCTGCAGCACCGTCAGCGGTCGGGATTTTCGACTCTTCGCCATCGGACCTGCGGCGGTTCGCATGTTCGTCGCGATGATACGCGAGGCTCGCGTGACAGCCTTCGACTCGATGACGTGCAGTCAGACTTTTCCAGGTGCCGGTAACTTCCCCCGTCGCGAAAATCCCCTGGTCGTACAAGGGCGGCCCTCTTCCAGGCGCCCGTGGCTTCCCCTCTCAATTTCGCATCGCCGGAACGCTCGATTTTGATCGCCGCTCGTCACCATCCCCCGCGTGACGACCCGTATAATTCCGCGCGTGCCCTTGTATGACGCAGCCTCAGGAAACCACGATCCCGATGGGGCGATCAGGTCGGAAGCGTTCGCTGCGGTAGAGCGTCTGGTGTTGTCCTACGGCGGGCGAATTCCATGGGCGGCGATCAATCGCGGGTTTCAATTCCGGGGCGAACAGGTTCACCTGGCCGGCAGGGCTTCCGGAATATTCAGACCGCGCCAGATGTCCGCCGCGCTTAGTCTCAAGACCACAAAGCCGCGCGCCGGACGGCGCACTTGGTACCGGGACCAGAATGCAGGCATCGAGGTCGACGCCGCTACGGGACTTCTCGCATACGATCTGGTTCGCAATCCCCGTCATCCCACTTACGAATCATTGCGGCGCGCATACGAGAGAAGGGCGGCCCTGATCTACTTCCGGGCCGTAGATTCGGCCATGTATGAAGCCATATGGCCGGTCTGGGTTGAGGATTTCAGTGCGGACGCGGGACGTGTGCTGCTTGCTGCGGCAGATCCGGTGCGCAAGGACGTCAGTTCGGCAGGAGCGGCGGACGCGGCGATGCTCGCGAATGTCCGGGACCGATCCTACTCCTTACGGACGACAAGGCAACGCAATCACCAGGCGTGGTTCAGCAGCCGTGTCAGGGCAGTCTACGGTTATCGCTGCGCGTTCAGCCGACTGCCATTGGGGAGGCTGCTCGTAGGCGCGCATATCAAATCGGACGAGGCCGGCGGTCCCGCATCGATCCCCAACGGCATTTGCATGTCGACGCTCCACCATGCCGCCTTCGATTCGTACCTGTTCGGCGTGGATCCGGATCTGAGGATTCATGTGTCGCCCAGCGTCCGTGATGCCGACGACGGACCGCTCTTGGCGAACCTGCAAGGGCTTGACGGAACCCGCTTGCGCGTACCTGACGAACCGGTGGTGAGACCGGACCGCGAATTTCTGGAATGGCGCTTTGCTCGGTTCGAGGAGGCTCGAACGTAAACGTGCATGGGGTCAGCCCAATTCGTCGGCAATGTCACCCTGCGGATGCCCGCTCCAGCGGGCTCCAGTTCACCTCGGAGAAGAACTCGTATATTCCCGACGCAGTCCGACAGCCGAGCCAGCCGCGCCAGAGCCGGTACCAGCGCGTCAACTCCTCGATGTGGTCATCGTGCGTGAGCGTAATGGGCGTGGAGTTGGGTTCGCCGAGATAGTCGGACAGGTAATCGATGACCTTGCGCATGGCGGACAGGTTCGCGTCGGGATCCTCAACGTCAATGTCCAGCCGCTCGATCAGAAGCGAGATTAGCCGGTCCCGCGTGTCGCAACCCGATATTGGTGCGACTGCGTGCCACTCCTTGCCGGGCTGATCCATTTGCGCGCTCAGGAAGGTTTGCGCGCAGACCTCGCAGACCGCGCCGCCGGGCATGGTAGCGCCATCCGAGGCGAGCAGCACATGCGAGGCATTGCGGAGGCAGCCGCTATTCGAGCACGTGCGTTGCTTCGCGATCAGGTAGAACTGGTATGAAAGAGATGACATGGCGGACAGGCTGGCCATGGCGCTCGACGCGTCCGAGCCATGCACGGGTCTCCACCGATCGGCGGAGAAGTAGCACAAGCTTTCGTCCTCGGAGCGGCATCCCACCCAACCGTGCGGCAGCCGATTCCACGCACTCAGTTCCACCGTGCGGTTTTCGCGGTCGCCAATCTCGCGCAGCGACAGTCGAGGTTGGTCAGGACTCGGCCGGGTCAAGTCGTACGCACCGGTCCGCAAAAGCGCATCCCTGGCTTGCTCGAAGCCGGCGCCGGCGTATGGCCACTGCTCAAGGGCAGGCTCGTGCAGCAGTCGCAAAAGGGCTTCGGACAGCTTGATCACTTTCTGCCGATCGGTAATTGGGGCGTTGGAAATACTTGCCACAGCGTCCATCGAGGAGTGTCCCGCCGTCTGGCCCGAGTCGATAGTCGATTCGTTCATCACAGTCTCCTTTGCAGTTCCGCTTGCTACTTGAACGCCATCCCGACAGGACGCTCTGTCCAGACATCCCGGTGCGCCCTCTCGGTGGGTCAAGCATACCCTGGCAGATCGCCCACAAAAGCGGGATCGCTTTCGCGCGAATTCCGAATTTACGTCCAGACGAACGAGCAGTCCGGCTTACAGGTGCCACCCTGGGTACGCGAAAATCGCCGCTGCAATCCTTCCGGATTCACGCCAGCACAACTTGTCCTGATGGCATGGAGTCCAGAGGCACGGTCGACGCGCGTGGGACTGTCCCTGCGCTGGTTGGCAGACTCAGTTCCGGTGCTTGCGATGAACGCGGTGCAGCGCGCGAATTCCGGCCATCTTGGCATGCCGATGGGAATGTGTGTGGCGGAGATCGCCTAAGTGCTCCGGAACGACTATCTGAGGTTCAGCTTGTGCCGGCGAGCGATTTACGCCCAGCTTCGTACGCGCAGGTTCCGGAAGTTGCGGAAGTCTCTCGCATTCGACGTTACGACGGTAAGTCCGTTTACTTGCGCGATGGCGGCAATCTGCCCGTCTACGTACGGCGGCGTTCTGCCGTCGGCACTCAGACGGGCTCGTTCCGATGCGTGCCACTCGGCCGCTTCACGATCGTACCCGATGACCGGGAAGCTGGTACGCACGACGTCTTCGATATAGCGTTCGATCGCGTCGCGACGTCGCGAGTTCGGGAGCCGTGCGCACCCGAAGAGCAACTCGTGCCAGACTGGAGCGGGAATCGCCATTTCCCCGTCATGCTCATGCAACCGGCGCATGATGCTGACTGAAGGTCTCGCTCGCAGCGGCTCGGAGACGATGTTTGTGTCGAGCAGGTATTGCACCGGTCAGAGCTGAACGTCGCGCCCCGGCACGGAATCGCGAGTGTCGGCAAACAACGCATCGGGGTCGAGGGCGAGATCCGCCAGGTCGGTGACTTGTGCAAACTGGCCATAGGCCTCCGCGAAGCTCCGCCGCCCCGCGGTAAACTGCTCGTACTGCCGCTTCCCTAGGAGTACGGCAACCGGCGTGCCTCGCCGGGTCAGCGTCACCGCCTTGCCATTCTCCGCTTCCCGAACCAGCGTTGGCAGGATTCTGCGCGCCTCGGCTATTGAAAGTGTGTCGGTCATGAATGGATTCTGAATGTACAGACTAATGTACATCATAGTCAGTGTCTTGCGTCCTGTCGATGAACGCCTTGCCCCGCCAATTTGCGAGCGCTGAGATCGCGCGCAGGGTGGCGCTCTTTCGGTCTTGCCCGGCTTGCGCGGCCCCTCCCCGGTAAGCGAAAATCGCCGCTTCACTCCTTCCGGTTTCACCCCAGCAACACTCGTCCCGATGTCATCGAGTCCACAGGCACACTCGGCGCGCGCGGGACTGTCCAGACGCCGACTGGCTGACGCCATTCGTGTGCTTGCCATGGACGCCGTGCAACGCGCCAACTCGGGCCATCCCGGCATGCCGATGGGGATGGCGGACATCGCCGAAGTGCTCTGGAACGACTACCTCAGGTTCAGCCCGACCGAACCCAGGTGGTGGGACCGCGACCGCTTCGTGCTGTCGAACGGCCATGGGTCGATGCTGCTGTACTCGCTCGCCTGGCTGACCGGGTACGCGATCGATATCGAGGAAGTCAAGGCGTTTCGCCAGTTGGGCTCGCGCACGGCCGGGCATCCCGAGCACGAACCTGACATCGGCATCGAGACGACGACCGGACCGCTCGGCCAGGGCCTTGCAAACGCTGTCGGGATGGCGCTTGCAGAGAAAATCCTGGCCGCGACATTCAACCGGCCGGGTCACGAGGTCGTCGATCACTACACCTATGTGTTCGTCGGCGACGGCTGCCTCATGGAAGGGATTTCCCACGAGGTGTGCTCGCTGGCCGGCACGCTCGGTCTCGGCAAGCTCGTCGCCTTCTACGACGACAACGGCATTTCGATCGACGGACCGACGGCGGGTTGGTTTACTGACGACACGGCCGCACGTTTTCGCGCTTATGGCTGGCACGTGATCGACGCCGTCGACGGCCACGATTCCGCCGCGGTCACGGCTGCCATCGACCAGGCGCGCGCGAATTCCGAACGGCCGACGCTGATCTGCTGCCGGACGATCATCGGCTCTGGCGCGCCGAACAAGCAGGGTACGGCGTCGACGCACGGCGAAGCGCTCGGCGAGGACGAGATCGCCGCGACGCGAGAGCAGCTCGGCTGGAAGCACCCGCCGTTCGTCGTGCCCGACGACATCAGGGGCGCCTGGGACGCGCGCGAACGCGGCCGCGCGCTCGAAGCCGGCTGGCAACAACGACTGGCGGCGTACCGCGAGGCGCATCCGGAGCTTGCGGCAGAGTTCGAGCGCCGCATGAGTGCGCAACTGCCGGCCGACTGGCCAACCGCCGCGGGCGGGATCGTGCGCACGGTCGCCGCGGAAGCGAGGGAAATGGCAACCCGCAAGGGCTCCCATCGAGCTCTGGAGGGGTTCGCGCCGCTGTTGCCCGAACTCGTCGGCGGTTCGGCGGATCTGACCGGGTCCAACAATACCTGGCATTCCGGCTCGCGCCGCATCGATGACGACGCCGCGGGGAACTACGTCCACTTCGGTGTCCGCGAGTTCGGGATGGCGGCCGTCATGAACGGCATGTCGCTGCACGGGGGCTTTGTCCCATACCACGGGACGTTCCTCGTCTTCACCGACTACGAACGCAATGCCCTGCGCATGGCCGCGCTGATGGGTGTACAGAGCATCGGTGTCTTCACGCACGACTCGATCGGGCTCGGTGAGGACGGGCCGACGCATCAGCCCGTCGAGCACATCGCGAGCTTGCGGGCTATGCCCAACATGCACGTGTGGCGACCCTGCGATGCGGTAGAGACGGCCGTGGCCTGGCGTGCGGCCATCGAGCGGCGCACGGGACCGACGAGTCTCGTTTTGACGCGCCAGGGCCTGCCGCACGTCGAGCGCAGCGACGAGCAGATCGAGCTGATCTCGCGAGGGGCCTACGTGCTTCGCGACTGCGAGGATGACGCTCAACTCGTGCTCATCGCCACGGGCTCGGAGGTACGGCTGGCGCTTGCCGCAGCTATCGAGCTCGAGGCCTCCGACGTGCCCGTGCGGGTCGTTTCGATGCCCTGCATGGAGGTCTTCGACGCGCAACCGGAACAGTACCGGCTCGAGGTCCTGCCGTCGTCCGGTGTGCGCCTTGCCGTGGAGGCGGGCGTCGCCGATTGCTGGTGGCGCTACCTTGCCGGCCGGGGCGACGTGATCGCGATGAGCCAGTTCGGTCAATCCGCTCCGGCCGCGGACCTCTTCGAGCACTACGGCTTTACGGTGGCTGCCGTCGTCGAGTCCGCAAAACGCTTGATTTCGTCGTAAGCGGCGCACCCTGAAAACTACTTGAGGAGACAGCCATGGCGGTCAGGATCGCTATCAACGGATATGGCCGGATCGGCCGCAACGTGCTGCGGGCGCTGTACGAGGGCGGGCGGCGCGACGAACTGGAGATCGTGGCGGTCAACGATCTCGGCAACGCCGAGACCAACGCCCATCTCACGAAATACGATTCCGCTCACGGGCCTTTCCCGTACGACATCCACGTCGATGGCGATGAACTCGTCGTCGATGGCGACAGGATCGCCGTTTACGCCGAACGCGACCCGACAAGGCTCCCGTGGGAAGCGCTTGGCGTCAACGTCGTCCTGGAATGTACCGGCTTCTTCGCGTCCAGGGAAAAGGCGTCGGCGCACCTGAGTGCAGGCGCCGACAAGGTGGTGATTTCGGCGCCCGCGGGCAAGGACCTGCCGACGATCGTCTACGGCGTCAATCACGGGTCGCTGACGAGCGACGACCGCGTGATCTCGAACGCTTCGTGCACGACGAACTGCCTTGCGCCGCTCGCGAAGGTGCTGCACGAAACCGTCGGCATTGAACACGGCCTGATGACGACCATTCACGCCTACACGAACGACCAGGTGCTGACCGATGTCTACCATTCCGACCTCAGAAGGGCCCGCTCTGCGACGCAGTCGATGATTCCGACAAAGACCGGGGCCGCGGCCGCTGTCGGGCTCGTGTTGCCGGAGCTCGACGGCCGGCTCGACGGCTTCGCGATGAGGGTCCCGACGGTCAATGTCTCCGTCGTCGACCTCACGTTCAGCGCAAGCCGCGCAACCTCGGTTGACGAGATCGACGCAGCGGTGCGCGCCGCGAGCGAGGGCGATCTCAACGGCGTGCTCGCGTACACGGATGCGCCGCTCGTCTCGATCGACTTCAACCACAACCCGGCGTCGTCCACCTACGACGCGAGCCTGACGAAGGTGCTCGGCGGCACGGTCGTGAAGGTTTGCGCCTGGTATGACAACGAGTGGGGGTTCTCCAACCGCATGCTCGATACCACGCTCGCGCTCGTCGCTGCGTAGCTGCTCGTGGCAACAGTCCCGCGCCGCAGCGAGACTGGCGAGACGGTCTTGCGCCAAAGTGCAGCGCGCCCCTTGCCGCAAGCTGCCCGGACACGATCGCCATGATCGGCATGACGGACGTCGATCTTCGCGATCGGCACGTGCTGATCCGCGAGGATCTCAATGCGCCGCTCAGGGACGGGCGAGTCGCCAGCGACAAGCGCCTGACCGCGGTCCTGCCGACGTTGAACGCCGCACTCGATCGGGGCGCGCGGGTCATGGTGATGTCGCACCTCGGCCGTCCGACCGAGGGCGAATACGATGCGGATCTGTCGCTGTCTCCGGTCGCGCACAGGCTCTCGGAACTCCTGCAGCGCAAAGTGCCGCTGGTCCGCAACTGGCTCGATGGAATGGACGTGGCGCCCGGCGCGGTCGCGCTCTGCGAGAACGTCCGTTTCGAAGTCGGGGAGAAGGCCAACGACGAACAGCTCGCGAAACGCATGGCGGCGCTGTGCGACGTGTTCGTCATGGACGCCTTCGCGACGGCGCACCGCGCGCATGCCAGCACCGCCGGCGTCGCGCGATACGCTCCGGTGGCCTGCGCCGGACCGCTGCTGGCAGCGGAACTCGACGCTCTGGGCACGGCCTTGCGAAACCCGCGCCGGCCGCTCGTGGCGATCGTCGGCGGCGCAAAGGTCTCGACCAAGCTCGAAGTGCTCAAGTCGCTGTCCAACCGGGTCGATGAGCTCATCCTCGGCGGCGGCATAGCCAACACCATCATCGCCGCGTCGGGCAGGGGCATCGGCCGCTCGCTCGCCGAGCACGGCCTCATCGACTTTGCCGCGGATCTCTTGCGCGGCGAATATGGCGACGCCTCGATCCCGCTGCCGACTGACGTCGTCTGCGCCGAGAGCCTCCAGGCCGATGCCCGGGGCCGCCTGAAGGCGATAGGCGACGTTGGCGTCGACGAGATGATCCTCGACATCGGTCCTGCGACCGCGGTGGACTTCGCCGAGCGTCTGCACAGTGCCGGTACAATCGTCTGGAACGGCCCGCTCGGGGTGTTCGAGCACCCCGAATTTGCCGCCGGCACCGCGACGATCGCCGCAGCCGTCGCCGCGAGCCCCGCGTACTCGATCGCGGGGGGCGGCGACACGCTTGCGGCGATCGAGCAGTTTGCCGTCGGCGGCGGCATTTCCTGCATCTCGACCGGCGGCGGCGCGTTTCTGGAATTCCTCGAAGGCAGGCGCTTGCCGGCCGTCGCGGCACTCGAGGACCGTGGCGGCAGCGCGCCGCCCGGCGCCTGACGCGTCGTGCCGAACGAGCGCACATCGGCACTTGCTTTGTTGCGGCAAGCGTTCGACCGGGCGCTGGGTGCTGCTGCGCCGGATGTGTGCCTCGGCGCGGCACTTAAGCGTATCGCGCAGCGCGAGCCCGCGGTCGTCATCGGCGCCGGCAAGGCGGCGGCGGCCATGGCGGCCACGTTCGCGGCGAACTGGCCCGCTCCGGTCCGCGGCATGGTCGTCACGCGCTACGGCCACGGTCTGCGGCCGGGCGAGGACGCCGGCGGGATCGAGATCGTCGAGGCCGGCCACCCGTCTCCGGACGAGGCGAGTCTCACGGCAGGTGCGCGGCTGCTCGAACTCGCGTCGAGCCTGCGCGGCGAGGAGTCGCTCTACTGCCTGGTATCGGGCGGCGGCTCGGCGCTGGCCTGCGCGCCGCTCAGACCGCTGACCTTCGACCAGAAGCGCAGCGCCGCAAACTTCCTGATACGCCGAGGCGCCGACATCCGCGAGATCAACTGTGTGCGCAAGCACCTGTCGGGCATCAAGGGCGGCAGGCTCGCCGCGGCAGCGCGCCCGGCGGCGGTGACGACCTGGGCGATTTCCGACGTGCCCGGTGACGACCCGGCCGACATCGCGTCCGGGCCGACGGTGGCGGATGCGAGTACTCAGGCCGACGCGCTCGCGATCCTCGAGCGCCACGACTATCCGGACCGCGCCGGGCTCGACTCGGTGCTCCGGGTGCCCGAACGCGAAACGCCGAAGCCCGGCGACCCCGCATTTGCGGCGGATCATGTCGCGGTGATCGCCGCGGCGGCGACGGCGCTCGACGCGGCCGCGCAGTTTCTGCGCGGGCAGGGATTCGAAGTGCTGAACCTCGGCGACGATCTGGACCAGGAGGCCGAAGCGCTCGGGCGCGAACACGCCCGTCTTGCCCGGCAACATGCCGGAACCGGGGCTCCGCTTGCGCTGTTGTCCGGAGGCGAGACCCGCGTGGTACTCGACCGGACCGGCGGCAAGGGGGGGCGCAACCTCGAATACCTGGCCGGGCTCGCCCTTGAACTGGAGGGTTGCCAGGGCGTTTACGCGCTTGCGGCTGACACGGACGGCATCGACGGCCACGGCGATCACGCCGGCGCTTGCGTGGTGCCCTCGTTGCTCGAACTCGGCGCCGCGCAAGGTCTGCGTCTGGATTCCGCGCTTGAAGCGCACGACACTTACAGCTTCTTCGACGCTTGCGAGCTGCTCTTGCGCACCGGACCGACCCGGACCAACGTCAACGATTTCAGATTGATACTGTGTCTCAGATGAAGCCGAGCGACGCAATGCCACCACTGGCCGGGTCGGATGCCTCACGGCGTCGGCGCACGAAGATCGTCGCAACGCTTGGCCCTGCGACCGATGCTCCTGAGGTGCTCGAACGGCTCATTCGTGCCGGCACCGACGTTGTGCGGATCAACTTTTCGCACGGTTCGGCCGAGGACTGGGCTCGCCGCGTTCATGCGGTCCGGGAGACAGCAGCCCGGGTCGGCCGTTACGTAGGCATCGTGGGCGACCTGCAGGGTCCCAAGATCCGTATCGAGGCGTTTCGCGACGGCGCCGTGACGCTTGCGGCCGGTGAGGCGTTCGTGCTCGACACGGCAATGGACCCTGCGGCCGGCGACGACCGGTCCGTCGGAGTCGCGTATCGGCGCCTGCCCGAGGAAGTCCGGGCGGGAGATGCGCTGTTGCTCGACGACGGGCGGATCGTGCTTGCCGTTGACGAGGTGCTCGGCACCGAAGTCCGTTGCCGGGTCACGCGCGGCGGCCGCATTTCCGATCGCAAGGGCCTGAACAAGCAGGGCGGAGGACTTTCGGCTCCTGCGCTGTCGGACAAGGACCGTGCCGACATCGAAACCGCGGCGGCTCTGGAAGTCGATTTCGTGGCGGTGTCGTTCGCGCGGCACGCCGCCGACATCAACGAAGCCCGCTCGCTGCTGCGCGCAGCGGGCGGCGAGGCTTACGTCATCGCCAAGATTGAACGCGCCGAGGCGGTCGAAAACATAAGTTCCATCATTGATGCGAGCGACGCGATCATGGTCGCGCGCGGTGACCTGGCCGTCGAGGTGGGCTACGCGTCGATGACGAGCCTGCAGAAGGGCCTGATCAGGGAAGCACGCGAGCGCGACAAGGTGTCGATCACCGCAACGCAAATGCTCGAGTCCATGGTCGCCAGCGCATCGCCGACCCGTGCGGAGGTTTCCGATGTCGCCAACGCCGTGATTGACGGCAGCGATGCGGTGATGTTGTCGGCCGAGTCGGCGGTCGGACAGTATCCGGTCGAGGCCGTCGAGACGATGGCGAGAATCTGTGTCGGCGCCGAGAAGCACGAGTCCGCCGGCGGCGGGCCGAGTCATCACGGCGAGGAACCGTTTCGCTACGTCGACGAGGCGATCGCGATGGCGGCGATGTACACGGCGAACCATCTGAAGGTCAAGGCGATCGTTGCGCTCACGGAGTCCGGATCGACTGCGCTGTGGATGTCTCGCATACGCTCTGATATTCCGATCTACGCATTTACACGGCATGAGGTCACGCGGCGCCGCGTGACGCTGTACCGGGGCGTGTATCCGGTGTGCTTGGATGTGGAGCACATGGACCCGGCCCATGTCCACTCCGCAGCCTTCGCGAGCTTGTTGCGCGACGGGGCTGTCGTTGCGGGCGACCTTGTGCTGCTCACGCGCGGTGAAACCAAGGGTGTGGCCGGCGGGACGAACACGATGCAGATCGTCACCGTGCCCGGAGGATAGATCCACGGTGGATTCGGCCAGCCGCAAGGCCCTGATCCTGCCGGGCGCGGGTGCTCGCGGCGCCTACCAGGTCGGCGTGCTCAAGGCGATCGCCGAGTTGTTGCCGCGCAACGCCAGCAATCCGTTCGACGTGCTATGCGGTTCTTCGGCAGGTGCGATCAACGCGGCGGTGCTCGCGAGCCGGGCAGCGAATTTTCGCCGCGCGGTCGTCGCGCTCGATCAGGTCTGGGGGGCATTCGAGACGAACCAGGTGTTTCGCGCCGACAACTGGACGTTGTTCAAGTCGAGTCTGCACTGGTTTGCTGCGCTCGTCCTCGGCGGCCTCGGCAACTACAACCCCCGGGGGCTGCTCGACAATTCGCCGCTGCGTGAGCTTCTCGAGCGAAGCGTCCCGTTCGCGCGGATCGCTCAATCGATAGACCGGGGCCTGCTCGATGCGCTTGCCGTCACGACTTGCGCCTATTCCTCGGCACGCTCGGTGACCTTCGTTCAGGGGGTGCCGTCCACCAAGCCCTGGGCGCGGGTCAAACGCATCGGCCGGCCCGCGACGATCGGTCCGGATCACCTCATGGCCAGCGCCGCCGTGCCGTTCGTGTTTCCTCCGGTACGCATCGGCGGGGAGTTCTACGGCGACGGTTCGATCGGGCACCAGACGCCGCTGAGCCCGGCCATCCATCTCGGCGCCGATCGCCTGCTCGTTGTCGGAGTGCGCGACGAGTACGAGGAAGCGGAACCGCCTGCCGACTCCGCTGCGAGCGCGCCGAGCCTGGCGCACCTTGCGGGGCATATGCTCGATACGCTCTTCATGGACGGGCTCTACACGGATCTCGAGCGCGCAACGCGGCTCAACGCGATTCTCGAGCACGTCGACCTTGCGCACCTCGGGCCGCCGCTTGCGCACCTCCGCCCGCTCAAGACCCTGATCATCGTGCCGAAGGAGGATCTTCGCGAAGTGGCCGCGCGGCATGTCGGGGAGTTGCCGAGCGGGCTCAGGCTCCTGTTGCGCGGTCTCGGTGCCCTGAACCGGCAAGGGATGCAGTTCGTGAGCTATCTGCTGTTCGAGTCGGGATTCACGCGGGAGCTCATCGCCATGGGCCATGCGGATGCGATGAGCATGAAGTCGCAACTGCAGGCGTTCCTGTTCGACCGGCCGAGCGACGATCCGAATCTGCCCGGGCACCGGCCTCCCGGCGACACGCCCTGAGCCGCGCGCCGGCCCGCCGGGGACAAGCGCGAGCAGGGCCAGCGCAAGCAGTCACCGGCGCGAGGACCCGAATCGTCGGGCAAGTCCTTCAATGGCATCGATAATCGTCTGTCTCAGGTGCGGCTTGGCGGCATATTCGGACTACAGCAGTATCCAGGTACCGAATCCGAAAAACGCGGCGAGCCCGACCACGTCGGTAATTGTCGTCAGCACGACGCCTCCGGCAAGCGCCGGATCGATGCCGAGGCGCTTGAGCGCCAGCGGAACGCTGACGCCCGTCACTGCGGCACAAAGCAGGTTCACCGCGAGCGCGAGTGCTATTACAAGGCCGATCTTCCAGGTCTCGAACCACCACGACGTCAACAGTGCCACCACGCAGGCCCACCCGGCCGCGTTGAGCAGAGCAACCCCGAACTCCTTGCTCAACAGCCAGCGCGCGTTCGACCGTTCGACCTGACCGAGCGCGATGCCGCGCGTGATCAGAATCAGCGTCTGGCTGCCGGCGATGCCGCCCATGCTCGGCACGACGGGCATGAGGATGGCAAGCATCACGACCTGCTCGAGCGTAGCCTCGAAGAGGTTGGCGACGCCTGCGGCCAGAAACGCCGTGGCGAGGTTGACGCCGAGCCAGATGGATCTGCGCCGCGCGCTGACCGCGACCGGCGCGAACAT
The DNA here is from genome assembly GCA_028278665.1 of Candidatus Rariloculus versatilis. Lineage (GTDB taxonomy): Bacteria > Pseudomonadota > Gammaproteobacteria > Steroidobacterales > Rariloculaceae > Rariloculus > Rariloculus versatilis. The sequence goes on along the minus strand of JAQAJI010000020.1, from coordinate 12,135 downwards.
GTCGTCGTCTTCGTCGAGGCCGGCCATGCTGAGCACGGAACGGCTCGCTTCGTCCACCATGACGTCGACGACGTCGTCCACCGTGATCCTGCCGAGCAGCTTGCCGTCGTCGTCGACCACGGCCGCCGATACGAGATCGTAGTTGTCGAAGAGCATCACGACTTCGGTCGCGGTGGCCGTCGCCCCGATCGAAGGGACGTCAGCGTCCATGATCTCGCCCACGGTCTGTCCCGATTCCGCGGTGATGAGGCGCGTGATGTAGAGGCAGCCGAGATAGCCGCGGTCCCGGTTCACGACGAAGAGGGCATCGGTGCCATCGGGAATCTCCCGGAGCATCCTGAGGTAACGGAGCACGACCTCGGCGTTCACGTCGCTGCGCACCGTCAGCGTGTCGGGGTTCATGAGGCCGCCCGCGCTGTCCTCCTCGTACTCGAGGACTGCCTGAAGGCTCTGCCGGTCGCTGGCATCGAGGGATCGCAGGACTTCCCTGGTAATGGCGTCGGGAAGCTCCGAGACCAGGTCCGCGAGGTCGTCGATGTCAAGGCTTGCCGCGGCGGCGACGACTTCCGCGGAATCCATTTGGCTGATGAGGCTGTTGCGGACCTCGTCGTTGACTTCGACGAGCACGCCGCCCTCGTCCTCGAGATCCACAAGTTCCCAGACGATCGCGCGCTGGGTGGGCGGAAGCGATTCCAGAAGGTCGGCGATCTCGGCCGGGTTCAGGGCGTTGAGAAGACGCCCGATCTGGCGCATGGCCCCCTTGTCGAGCGCCTCGCGCAGCGCCTGCAGTCGCGTGGACTGGGCAAATTGCTCCGGCGCTGGGGTCATCGCAGACTCGCGGTACGACGAGAGGAGGCGCGAGTTTAGCCGGGTCGGGGGTGGAGGTCTAACGGCGCAGCGCAGGTTCCGGACCCCAAACGCGGATCGGTCATGACAGGTCGCGGTGGCGCGTGGAAATCGGACCGTAGTCCGCTGCAAGCCGTTCGGCGACGGATTCGGCAACGTAAACCGAGCGGTGCTGACCGCCGGTACAGCCTATGGCGAGCGTCAACGCCGCTCGATGGCGCGGGCCACCGCCCCGAATCCGGTGTTCGACGAAGCGGGCGATCTTCTTCACCATGGCCCGGGCGCGCGGTTGTGCGTCAAGGAAGGCCCTGACCCTGTCGTCCTTGCCGCTGAGCGCGCGCAGCGAACGTTCCCAGTAGGGATTGGGCAGCTCCCGAACGTCAAACACGACGTCCGCATCCGGCGCTCGCCGGTACTTGTAGCCGAACGACTCGATGCGAATGGGGGTTGCGCGGGGCTCTCCCACGGGAGGCTAGGCCGCAAATCTCACCAGGGGCCGCGATGATCGCGCAGCACTTTGCGGGCTAGCGCGCGACGGACTTCTCGAAGTGCCTGGCATGACGATTCGTTCGCTTTTCCTTGTGTCGCTTGACCTGGCGGTCGAGCTTGTCGACCAGCCCGTCGATCGCAGCGTACATGTCGCCTTCTACCGAGTCGGCGTGGACCGTGACGCCTCGCAAGTGAATCGTGGCCTCGGCCTTGTGTGCGAGCTTCTCGACCGTAAGGATGCAATGCATGTCGGTAAGGTGATCAAAATGCCGCTCAATCCTTGCCATTTTCTTGGCGACGTAGTTGCGCAAGGCGGGCGAAACGTCGATGTGATGACCGGTTACCGTTAACTGCATATTGGCGCTCCTTGGGCTTCTGGCAGCCCGTGGTGAAAGTCCCGCGTCGCACCGAGACCGGCGAGAGGCGCGAGGAGGGAGAATATCGGGAATATTCGACCGACGAGCAACGCAGCCGGGCGGGATGCATCGTCGGTCGAATGCAGTGGGGCTTTCACCACGGGCTGCCGGTTCAGGGTACTTCATCCCGCGAGTCTGCGTTGCCTGCGGTCGCTCGATGAGGGGATTTTCAGTGCTTCGCGGTACTTGGCCACGGTGCGCCGCGCGACCTGCACGCCGTCTTCGGCAAGCATTCGCGCGATCCGGTTGTCGCTGAGCGGCTTTTCCGGGTTCTCCGCTGCGACAAGTTTGCGGATCTTCGCGCGCACCGCAGTCGAGGACCGGTCGCCCTCGCTGCCGGGGACATGGCTTGAAAAGAAGTACCTGAGCTCGAACATGCCGCGCGGCGTCAGCATGTACTTGTTGGCGGTAACGCGCGAGATTGTCGATTCGTGCATGCCGATCGCTTCGGCGACGTCGCGCAGGACCATCGGCTGCATGTGTTCGTCGCCATGCTCGAGAAAGCCCGACTGCCTTTCGACGATCGTGACTGCGACCCGGGCGAGCGTCTCGTTGCGTATCTCGAGGCTGCGTATCAGCCAGCGCGCTTCCTGAAGCTGGGTCTTGAGCACGTCGTAATCGCCGCCCCGGCCGAGCGAGCCTGCGTAAACGGGATTGACACGCAGCCTCGGCGCGATCGAGTCGTTGAGCTCGACGAACCAGCGGCCGTCAACGCGCCGGACGAATACGTCGGGAACGACGAAGTCCGTTGCCGGTGCCTGGACCGCGCCGCCCGGGCGCGGATGGCAGGCTCGAACGAGCAGCAGCGCATCCTTGAGTTCATCGCCTGTCGCGCCGAGTTGGCGCTTGAGCGCGTCGTAGCGTTGCTCTGCCAGAAGTTCGAGATGCTCGCGCGCGATCGCGCGGGCGAAATCGCGACCCGGTATCTCCGGATCGAGTTGATCGAGCTGCAGCAGCATGCACTCGGCAACGGAGCGTGCCGCGACCCCGGCCGGATCGAAGGTCTGCACGCGTTCGAGCATCGATTCGATCTCGGCAAGCGATGCATCGACATCCGGTGCCAGCGTCGCACGTATCGTGTGGAGGTCGTCAGTGACATAGCCGTCGTCATTGACGGCGTCGATGATCGCCTGCCCGATCGCAGTGCTGCGGCGGTCGAGGTTCTCAAGTTCCAGTTGCCACAACAGGTGGTCGGTGAGCGTTTCATCCGAACGATCGGCGTGCTCGAACGGTGTTGCGGAGTCAGTGAACCTCGGGGCCTCCGACGGCCCCGCTCTCGGCGCGTCGTCCCAGCCGGCATGCGTCGGCGCCTCGAAGTCCAGACTGCCGTCGTCCGCTTCGGAAGCCTCCGTTGAAGCGTCCCGATCGAAAAGGTCATCGCTCCTGTCGGCGGTCACGGCCGAGTCCCGAGCCTCCGGGTCGTCGATCTCCAGCATCACGTTTTGCTCGAGCGCCTGCTGGATGCGGGCTCTGAGGTCCATGATCGGCAATTGCAGCAGGTGGATCGCCTGCTGCAATTGCGGCGTCATCCTGAGTTGCTGCGAGAGCTTCAGTTGCAGAGCCTGCTTCAGCATTCGATCGCCCGCATCTCAGAGTGAGAAGTCCTCGCCGAGGTAGACCTCCCGTACGTTCCTGTTGGCCAGAATCTCATTCGGTGTGCCGGCTGCCATGAGTTCGCCTTCGTTCAGGATATAGGCATGCCCGCAAATTCCAAGCGTTTCGCGCACGTTGTGATCGGTGACGAGAACACCGATCTCGCGTTGGCTCAGTTGTCCTATGATGCGCTGGATATCGACCACGGAGATCGGGTCGACGCCCGCGAAGGGCTCGTCGAGCAGCACGAACTTGGGGTCGGCCGCGAGCGCCCGGGCGATTTCGACCCGGCGGCGTTCGCCGCCCGACAGGCTCACGCCGAGACTGTCCCTGACGTGGCCGATATGCAGATCCACCAGCAGTACCTCCAGTTCGGCCTGACGGGCCGCGCGGTTCAGGCCCGACCTGGTCTCGAGTATCGCGCGAATGTTGTCCGCGACGCTGAGCTTGCGAAAAACCGACGCTTCCTGGGGCAGGTAGCCGAGGCCGAGCTGGGCGCGTCGGTGAACCGGCTGACGCGTGATGTCCCGGCCATTGAGCACGATGTTGCCGCGGTCGCAGCGCACGAGCCCGACGATCATGTAGAAGGCCGTCGTCTTGCCGGCGCCGTTCGGGCCGAGCAGCCCCACGACCTCGCCGCTCTCGATGGTGAGTGTCAGTTCCTTGACGACTTCCCGCTGGCGATATCGTTTTGCGATTCCGCGCGCCTCGAGCTTGCTCATATCGGCTCGGGCGAGTCCGGTTCCGGCGACTCTTCCTCCGCCGGTGGCTCGATCAGGATCCGAAACGGTTCGCCGCAGTCCGACGTGCCTGACGCCACCTGTTCCTGGGTCAGGTCATAGATCAGGTCGCAGCCGCGAATCTCGTTGGGTCCGACGACGAGTGCCGCGTCGCCTTCCATGCGCACCGTGCCCGCGACGTTGTCGTAGTGCACGCGGCTGGACGTGCCGCGCACGAGTTCCTCGCGCTGCGGTTGGGTTGCCTCGAACCTCACGGGATTGCCAAGCAGTTCACCCATGACGAGCTCATGCGAGTCGAAGGAGAATACGGCGCGATCGGCCGCGATGACGGCGGACTCGATCGCGATCGTGACGTTGCCGCTGAACTCCCACTCGCTGGCCGCGAAGTCGAGGCCCGATGCCGTGGCGAGGTCGGCTTCGATTCTGAGATCGCCCTGCGTTATGCGTACGCCCTCGATCGAGAACCTGTTCGACGCGCGGTCGATCGATGTCGTGGTCGCTTCCAGCGAAATCGTCTGCGGTGCTTCATCAACCTGCCCGAACGCGAGGCACGGCCAGACGATGCACAGTGCCGCCAGCCGGAGCCTGCGGTACGATTCGGCAAAGGGTGGCAACGCCGGCCGCGCGCTGTCAGGGGTCAAACCGGCCATGTACGCTTGAAAGTTCGAGCCTGTCGTCCCGGAGGTCCGCTGAAAGTCCGCGTGCTTCGAGCCGGTTGCCCTCGAACGACAGGGTCACGGGTGAATCGGTAGTCACGGTATATCGCTCGGGCTCGAGCAGCAGCTGGTCCGCTTCGATCACGATTTGCCCCGAAGGCTCCTCGGCGGCGCTCGTCACGCGGATGTTGCCGCTGAGATCGAGCCAGGAGTGGTCGACGGGGGCGGTTGCGTGCGCGGCTTCGACGAGCCACGCGACGTCTTCACTGTCGCGGTACTGAACGCGGACATCGCTGAGTTGAAGTTCACGCTCGCTTCCGGTCTCCTCGACCCTGGCTGCAACGATGTGGTACACGACGGCGCCCGCGTCATCCGTACCGAGCAGCGCGACATCCTCGAAGTAATAGCCCGGGGGGGTGTCCGCGGTCGGGACGGACGGGCGTTGCTCGGCGGCGTCCGGTCGGCTCGCGAGCCATGTCGCGAGGGCTGCGCCGCACAGCACGATGTAGACGGCAGAGTTTCGGGCATTCAAATGCATGGCGCGTTACGCAGTGCCGGGTTGCGATGGTGGTTTCGATTGTACGCCATGCCGCCCGGCGGACCAGAATGGCTCGGCCGCTGTACCCGACGGCGCCAAGCGCCTCAAACCGCCGGGCGCAGCGGGGACTCGGTGGATCAGATGGCGGCGGCGCGGCGGTCTCTTGTTCCATGCAGCGCGGCGCTCACGGCGGACTGATAGACTACACGCCCGTCGACGGCTGGAGCGACCCGGACGGAAGAAGCGGTGGATCCAAACGACATAGCGAAAATGATCGAGCAGGGACTCGAGGGCGCGAGCGCCGAGGTCAGGACGGACGGCCAGGGCCACTATGAAGCCTTCGTGGTCAGCGAGCTCTTCGCCGGCAAGCGAAGCGTGCAGCGGCACCGCATGGTGTACGGCACGCTCGGCAGCTACGTCGGCAACGAGATTCATGCGCTGGCCGTAAGGACGTTCACACCCGAGGAGTGGCAGTCGGCGGCCAACTGATTCGGACCGTTTCTTGGACAAGCTCGAAATCACCGGCGGCATCCCGCTCGAGGGCGAGGTTGCGATTTCCGGGGCGAAGAACGCTGCGTTGCCCATTCTTGCAGCGACGCTGCTGGCCGACGGACCGGTCACACTCGCCAACGTGCCGCACCTCAACGACGTGACGACGACGGTCAAGTTGCTGCGCCGCATGGGCGTGGAGATCACCTTCAACGACGGCAAAACCATCGAGGTCGACCCGCGCAACGCATCGCACTTCGTCGCACCGTACGAGCTTGTCAAGACGATGCGAGCGTCGATTCTCGTACTCGGGCCGCTCGTCGGCCGGTTCGGCCATGCCGAGGTGTCGCTGCCCGGCGGCTGCGCCATCGGTTCGCGCCCGGTCAATATCCATGTCGGTGGGCTGCGGGCGATGGGCGCGGATATCTCGATCGAAAACGGCTACATTCGCGCCCGCACAAAGCGTCTGCGCGGTGCGCGGCTGGTGCTGGAAACCACGACGGTCACCGGCACCGAGAACCTCATGATGGCCGCCGCCTGCGCGCGAGGCGAAAGCGTCATCGAGAACGCTGCGCGCGAACCGGAAGTCGTCGATCTTGCCGACTGCCTGGCCGCCATGGGCGCCCGAATCGAGGGCGCCGGTACCGACACCATCCATGTGCAGGGCACGGACCGGCTCGGCGGCGCCGAGCATCATGTCATGCCGGACCGAATCGAGACCGGGACATATCTCGTCGCCGGCGCGATAACCGGCGGACGCGTCACCGCAAAAAAGACGCGTCCGGAACATCTGGACGCTGTTCTGCAGAAACTGGAGGAGGCCGGAGCCCGGATCGAACTCGGCGAGAACTCCGTGACGCTCGACATGGGCGGCCGCCGCCCGCGCGCCGTGGACATCAGGACCGCACCGTATCCGGCTTTCCCGACCGACATGCAGGCGCAGTTCTGTGCGCTCAATGCGGTCGCCGACGGCGTGTCGGCGATTACCGAAACGATCTTCGAGAATCGCTTCCAACATGCGCTCGAGATGCAGCGCATGGGTGCGAATCTCAGGGTCGAAGGCAATACTGTCATCTGCCACGGCGTCGACGCGCTGGCCGGTGCGCCCGTCATGGCCACGGATCTCAGGGCATCGGCGTCGTTGGTGCTGGCGGGAGCCGCCGCCCGCGGCACGACGATCATCGACCGCATCTATCACATCGATCGCGGCTACGAGTGTATCGAGGAAAAGCTCGCGCAACTTGGCGCGGCGATCAGGCGGCTGGCGAGTTAGGAAATTGCTCCTAACTTACGGCGACCGAGAATTGTCGTTACGGCCAATTCTTTTGGCGAAGCCAGCCGGTGACGGTCCCGCAGACTCCGGGTCGAACGGTAGGGTCCGCTTGTACGCCCCGACACGCTTCAGGACATCCGGACCCAGCGCAGCAGCGTCATCAGGTTCGGCGGCTTGCCGTGCATCAGCAAGCCGATCCGGAACACCTTGGCGGCCAACCAGACCGCGCCCACCACGGAGGCTGCTCCCACGCCGATCGACAGCCACACCTGCCACGTCGGCGGCGGCTGGGTCGATGCCATCCTGAGCACCATGCCGAACGGATTGATCGGCGGGAGGAAGCTCGCCACGATCGCCAGCGTCGAATTGGGGTCCCTCGAGATCACGGGCCAGAGCAGCCACGGGGCCATGACGACGAGCATCAGGGGCATCTGCAGTTGCTGCGCTTCGCTGACCTCGTTGACTGCCCCGCCGACCGCGAGCATCAGCGAACCGATCACGAAAAAACCGATCAGGAAAAAGATCATCAGGTACAGGATCAGCCACGGATCGAGCAGGCCGAACATCGAGAACGACACGAGTGCCACAAGCCCCGCGCCGAGGTAAAGAACCATTGTGACCAGGCTGATCGCAACGCCTCCGAGGAGCTTGCCGGCCATGAGTTCCATCGGCGAGACCGCGGACAACAGGACTTCGACGACGCGACTGGATTTCTCTTCGATCATCGACGTCAGCATCGTGCCGCTGCCGGTCATGATGCCCATGACAAGCAGGAGCAGGAACGCCACCGGCAACAGGGCGTTCAGTTCAGGAAGCGCACGCTGTTCGCCATCCTGGCTGACCGTCGTCGCCGCAGGCCGGGAGACCTGCAGAACGGCTTCGATCGCGTCCCTGTCGAGCGACTGCCGGGCGACGCGTGCGGTAATGATCGCGTCGCGAACGCTGTTGTGTATGAAGCCGAGATCGCGGTCGTCGAGGTTGGGTACGACAAACAGATCGTAACTTCCGTACTCTCCTTCGGCGCCCTGCGCCTGGACCGCGTCGTCGTGAATCAAGATCAGCGCGGTGTGCCCGAGACCGTCGGTCTCGCCGTTCAGCCAGGCTTTTTCGGCTTCGACGTCCGCATCGGGAGACAGTTCGACCAGGCGGACGTTCGGCAGCGGTCCCAGCAGCTCGAGCAGATCCTGTTCAGTTTCGATTTGCGCGACGTCCCGAACCATGTCCGGCAACTCCTCCAGTGCCCCGCGACGCCGCTCAAGCCGCCGTTCGGCGATCGTGTCGGGGTCGAGCGCGAGGCTCAATTCGGGCTGTACGACCTCCGTGGGATCGATGATCGCGTAGCGGCCCTCGACCTGGTAGCCGGTGTCCATGAAAAGTCGCGGCAGGAGGGTCCCCGACAGGACCAGAATGAGCGGAAAGATCAGTAGCCCGATGATGAAGCCCTTGGTCATGGCGACCGCAATGAAGTCGCGCTGGGCGATCTGCAGGATGCGTTTCATGCCGTTGCTCCCGTCGTTGCGGCATCGCGCAGTTGCGCGCGCAGGCCGTCTGCGTCGTCCGCGGATGCGCTGTCGCTCACCAGACCGATGAACACATCCTCAAGCCGGGGTCGGGAAAGCTCGATGCGCGCCGCCGGCACGGCTGCCATGATCCGGCGCATGGCCGCCGCCGGGTCCGTGCCCGTGCGGAGCAGGATTTCAAGACCCCGCTCGCCTTCGCCGATTTCTTCCACTTCCGGCATCGCCGCGAGCATCCTGGTGTCGGCCCCGGGATCGAGCGGTTCGAACTGAATGCTCCGCGGGTCGAATCGACTGCGAATGTCCGGCACGGAGTCGTCGAGAACCTTTTGGCCCTTGTGCACCATGACGACGTTCTCGCAGATTTCCTCGGCCTGCGGCATGACGTGCGTGGAGAACAGAACCGTCGTGCCGCGTGCGTGCTCTTCGAGGATCAGACCGCGCAGCATCCGCATGCTGACCGGATCGAGCCCGCTGAACGGCTCGTCAAGGATCAGCAGCTCCGGCTCGTGCAGCACGGCCGAGACGAACTGGACCTTCTGCGACATCCCCTTGGAAAGCTCGTCGCAACGTTTCGACTCGATCCCGGGGAGCCCGACGCGTTCGAGCCAGCCGGAGATGCGCCGGTCCAGACCCGATCCGTCCACGCCCTTCAGGCGCCCCATGTAGCGCAGGAAGGGGCGAACCTTCATCTTCCTGTAGAGACCGCGCTCTTCGGGCAGGTAGCCGATGCGGTCCTTGGCTGAGAGCGCGGACCGACGCCCAAGCACCTGGATCTCTCCGGAATCCGGAAACAGGATGGACATGATCATCCGGATCGTGGTGGTCTTGCCCGCGCCGTTGGGTCCGATGAACCCGTACAGACCGCCAGCCGGCACTGTCAGGTGAAGGTTGTCAACGGCCCGCATGCCGCCGAACGTCTTGGTGACGCGTCTCAAACGAATTGCGCTATCCATGGCCTTGTCACGTCCTTGTGTGTCTGCGGGCGATACTGTCGGGTCGGTACAGCTTCCGTCCTGTGCCGGCCGTTACTCGAGCACCGCGACCGTGTTTATCGTACGACCGTCGAGCCGCGTCGCCCGCACTTCAAGGCGCTCGCCGGGCTGCGTGCTTGCGACGATGTTCATGGCCTGCTGCCGGTTGAAGACGCGCTGCCCGCCAACGTGAGTCAGAATGTCGCCGGGGCGCAATCCCGCCGTCAGCGCGGGACCTTCCACCGAGCGCAGCTGTACTGCGGACCCGTCGATCCCGAATGGCGCGGTGTCGCGGATCGAAAGATCCTCGACTTCGACGCCCAGGTAGCCGCGGATGACCCGGCCGTGTTCGATCAGTTGGGCCATGACACCGCGCACGAGGTTGACGGGGATCGCGAAGCCGATCCCTTCGGGAGGTGCCTGGTCGCGCGTCGCGGAACTCGTGACCGCCGTGTTGACGCCGACGAGCTCGCCCTGGCTGTTGATCAGGGCGCCGCCGGAATTGCCGATGTTGATGGCCGCATCGGTCTGGATGAAGTCCTCGAACACGGCCACGTTGAGCTGGCCCCGGCCCGTTGCACTCACGATGCCCATCGTCACGGTCTGGCTGAGCCCCAGCGAATTGCCGATAGCCAGTACGACTTCGCCGACTTCAAGTTCATCGGATCGGCCAAGCCTGATGCTCGGCAGATCGGGGAGATCGATCTTGAGCAACGCCAGCTCCGTCTCGGGGTCCGTCCCGACGATCTCCGGCGCAGCTACGCGCCCGTCGGCAAGCTGAACGCGAATCTCGTCCGCGCCCCGGATCACGTGCCAGTTCGTGACGAGATAGCCTGCCTGATCGATGACGACCGCCGACCCGAGGAATCCGCCCCTGAGCGCCCGGCCCAAACCGGTGCCGGGCGCCGTCAGAGTGCGCTCCGTATAGATGTTCGCAACCGCGGGCGAGCTTGCCGCGACGGCGTCGGCGAAGCTCGCGACGGGCGTACCCTCAGACCCGGTCGGCGGAACGATGAGATCCGGTCTGACGAGCACGACAAGAAACGCGACGGCAAGTCCCGCGGTAACGGCCCGCGCGATGTATCCGGTAGTTCGCCAACGGTTCGAGATCTGGTTCATGCTCACCCGGCTCGCCGGTCCCGGGACCCCGGGCACCTGTCGGGCCGCCTGCTGTCCATAGGGTACAGACTCTATCGCAGATTGGCCCATTCGGGGTGCCCGCGGGGCCGTTTTCGGTGCCCTGGAACCTCCCGGAACGCTGTGGTCAAGGTCTTTGGCCGGCGTGTATAATCCGCCGCCGCAACGGCACCGACGACGTTGCGCTCCGCGCGCGCTGGGCGCGAAATCCTGTAACGCAGGCTCCTGGAGAGGCCGCAGCCGGCCGGCTCTCTTCTTGCAGGAGTGGTCAATGACACAAAGCGAGAAACTGACGAGGCGACATTTTCTGACTGCCGCTACGGCCGTCACGGGCGGCGTGGGGGCCGTTGCCGCCGCGGTGCCGTTCGTCTCCTCGTTTCGCCCGAGTGCCCGGGCGCAGGCGCTCGGCGCGCCGGTCGAAGTCGACGTCAGCAAACTTGAGCCCGGTGCGCTCATGAAGGTCGAGTGGCGAGGTCGGCCGATCTATGTCGTGCATCGTACCGAGGAGATGCTCGGTGTGCTTGGCCGCGACGCCGAACTGCTCGCAGATCCCGATTCTGCAGATTCCATACAGCCCGGTTACGCACGCAACGACCACAGGAGCGTCCAGCCCCGTATTCTCGTCGTCGAGGGCGTTTGCACACATCTGGGCTGTGCGCCGTTGCCGCGGTTCGAGGTCGCCCCGGCGGACCTCGGCGCCGATTGGGGAGGCGGATTCTACTGTCCCTGCCACGGTTCGACGTTCGACCTCGCGGGGCGAGTGTTTGCCGGCGTACCTGCGCCCACAAACCTTTCCGTACCGCCGTACCGCTACGTGGACGACGGCACGATACTCATCGGCGTGGACACGGGGAGCGTCTGAGTGGCGAGCGCGGCACCTGAGCTCAGCGGCCGGCCCAATCGACGCTTCGGCGCCCTGGTCGCGTGGGTCGATGCCCGTTTCCCGATGACGCGGCTCATCAGGGAGCATGCGACACAGTACTACGCGGCGAAGAACTTCAACTTCTGGTACGGCTTCGGTGTGCTCGCGACGGTCGTGGTGATCATGCAGTTCGTCACGGGCATATTCCTGACGATGAACTACAAGCCTTCCGCGGACGAGGCGTTCGCCTCGGTCGAGTACATCATGCGGGATGTCGACTGGGGCTGGCTCATTCGCTACCTGCACTCGACGGGGGCCTCGGCGTTTTTCGTCGTCGTTTACCTGCACATGTTCCGCGGGTTCATGTACGGGTCGTACAAGCGGCCGCGAGAACTCGTCTGGCTGATCGGCATGTTCATTTACCTCTGCCTCATGGCCGAGGCCTTTTTCGGCTACCTGCTGCCCTGGGGCAACATGTCCTACTGGGGCGCACAGGTCATCGTGTCGCTCTTCGGCGCCGTGCCGGTGGTCGGCGAGGGCATCGCCGAATGGATCCGCGGGGACTTCTACATCTCCGACATCACGCTGAACCGGTTCTTCGCGTT
>JAQAJI010000002.1 GCA_028278665.1 Candidatus Rariloculus versatilis | reverse complement strand
CGGCAATCCGCCGCGCAGCATGGAAGACCAGATCGTGCACATCCAATACGTGGAAACCGCGGACGGCACGCGATATTCGGTGAATCAGCGCAACTGAGCCGGAACCGGCGCCCGAGCTCCGCCCCGGCGACACTAAGCCGTTCACGGTGCCGGGCACGCCCGCGTAGAGGGGCGGACGTTATCTACTCCACCGTCACCGACTTTGCGAGGTTCCTCGGCTGATCGACGTCCGTTCCCTTGAGTACGCCCACGTGGTAGGCGAGTAGCTGCAAGGGCACCGTGAAGACGATGGGCGCGATCAGGCGGTCGGCGTGCGGCATCTCGATGACAGTCACCCCGGGCTCGCTCTCGATCCCCGAGTCGCGGTCGGCAAAGACGTAGAGCTGGCCGCCGCGGGCGTGCACGACTTTCATGTTGGACTTGAGCTTGTCGAGCAACTCGTTGTTCGGTGCGACGACCACGACAGGCATCTCCTCGTCGACGAGCGCGAGCGGTCCGTGCTTGAGTTCGCCGGCGGCGTAGGCTTCGGCATGGATGTAGGAGATTTCCTTGAGCTTGAGCGCGCCTTCCATCGCGACCGGCCACATCGGACCGCGGCCGAGGAAAAGCGCATGCTGCTTCTCCGCAAAATCCTCGGCGAGGTCTTCAAGTCTGCCGTTCATCGCGAGCGCTTCTTCGACCGCCGCAGCGGCGCGATAGAGGTGCGGCACGAGCTCGGCCTCGCGTTCCTCGGACAGCCCGCGCTGGCGCGCGAGCATGAGCGTGACGAGCAAGAGCGAGATGAGCTGCGTCGTGAACGCCTTCGTGCTCGCAACGCCGATTTCAGGCCCCGCCTGCGTCATCATGACGAGGTCGGACTTGCGCACCATTGAACTTTGCGGGCTGTTGCAGATCGTTAGCACGCCGATGTAGTCCGCCTGCCGCGCCATGCGCAGCGCCTCGAGCGTATCGGCGGTCTCTCCCGACTGCGAAATCGCGACGAACAGCGTGCCGGGCAACACGATCGTGTCGCGATAGCGGTATTCGCTCGCGATCTCGACGTGGCAGGGCAGGCCCGCCAGCGACTCGATCCAGTACTTGGCCACGCGGCCGGCGTGGTAGGCCGTGCCGCAGGCGACGATGTGCAGATTGCGGACCTGCTCGAACAGCTCCGTCGCGCGCGGGCCGAGCGAGTCGGTCACGACGCGGTCATCGGCGACGCGCCCATAGAGCGTGTCCGCGATCGCACGAGGCTGCTCGAAAATCTCCTTGAGCATGAAGTGGCGGTAGGGTTCCTTGTCGATCGAGTCGGCGCTCCACTGGGTCTCGTGGACGGGCCGCTCGACAGCCTCGCCCTCCGAATCGAAGATCCGGACATTGTCGCGCCCGATCTCGGCGAGATCGCCTTGCTCCAGGTAGATGAACCGCTGTGTCACTGGCAGGAGCGCCGGCACGCCGCTCGCGATGAAGTTCTCCCCGAGGCCGAGACCGATGACGAGCGGGCTCGCGATGCGGGTCGCCACGATGCGGTCCGGGTTTTCGGAGTCGATGACGGCGAGCGCGTAGGCGCCGACGAAGCGCCCGGCCGCCAGGCGCACGGCTTCGAGCAGGTCCTGCCCCTGCTCGAGGTGTTCGCGGATCAGGTGCGCGGCGACCTCGGTGTCGGTTTCGGACCGGAATTCTGCGCCTCGCGAGACGAGTTCCTGCCTGATGTCTTCGTGGTTCTCGATGATGCCGTTGTGGATGACTGCAACGCGCCCGCCCGACAGGTGCGGATGCGCGTTGGCTTCGGTGACGCCGCCGTGGGTCGCCCAGCGCGTGTGGGCGACGCCGAGCCGTCCCTGGAGCGGGGCCCGGTCGAGCTTCTCCTCGAGCGAGGCGATCTTGCCGACGGCGCGCCTGAGATCGAGTTCCCTGCTGCTTGCACGCCGCACCTCGGTTTCCCCGCCGCCGGCGAACACGGCGATGCCGGCCGAGTCATAGCCGCGGTATTCGAGCCGCCGCAGCCCCTCGACCAGGATCGGAACGACGTTGCGTTCCGCGATCGCAGCAACTATTCCGCACATCGCCTGTCCGTCCTCTCAATACGTCCCGCTCAAGGCGCCCCGTCCAAGGCTCGAGCGCGCTGGAACGCATCCGTTCGAACCTTGAACGTGCACACCTTGAACGCGCCTGAATGAACGGTTCCGCAGCACTCGCTTGTTCTCCCTGCGCCGAGCTTACCGCGAATTCTTCTCGGGCCGCTGCCAGCCGGGGACCTCGACCTGCCTGGAGCGCGCCACGGTGAGGCGGTCGGCGGGCGCGTCCTTGCTGATCGTTGAGCCCGCACCGATCGTGGCGCCCGCACCGACCTCGACCGGCGCGATGAGCATGACGCCCGAGCCGATGGCCGCGCCGTCGCCGATGGTCGTTCGGTGCTTCGCCGCGCCGTCGTAGTTGGCGGTAATCGTGCCGGCGCCAATGTTGACGTCGCGTCCGACGGTGGCATCGCCGACGTAGCTCAGGTGGCTGATCTTCGAGCCGCTGCCGACCTGGCTGTTCTTGATCTCGACGAAATTGCCGACCTTGACGCGCTCGGCAAGCTCGGTGCGGGGCCTGAGTCTTGCGAACGGGCCGAGTTCGCAGGCGCGACCGGCCGTCACGCCGTCCATGACCGTGTTCGGGTGCACGACCGTGTCCGGGCCGAGGCGGCTGTCGCGAATCGTGCAGTTCGGGCCGATACGAACGCCGGCCGCGAGCGTTACGTCACCCTCGAACACGGCGCCGACATCGATGAACACCTCACCCTCGACCGTGACCTCGCCGCGCACGTCGACGCGCGCGGGATCGGCGAGCGTGGCCCCGGCCTCCATGAGTTCGCGAGCACGGGCACGCTGATGAACGCGCTCGACTTCGGCGAGCTGCGACTTGTCGTTGATACCGAGTACCTCGTCCGTATCGTCCACCTCGACCGCCGCGACACGGGCGCCTTCGGCGACCGCCAGCGCGACGACACCCGGCAGATAGTACTCGCCCTGAGCGTTGTCGTTGCTCAAACCGGCGATCCAGCGGCGCAGATCCCGGGCGGCCGCTACCATGACACCGGCGTTGATTTCACGGATCAGGCGCTCCTCGTGAGTCACATCGGCGTGCTCGACGATGCCGGCCACGCCGCCGTCCGCGGTCCGCACGATGCGGCCGTAACCCGACGGATCCTTGAGCGTGACGGTCAGCAGCACGAGGTCTGCCGATTTCAGCTTCGCGCAGAGATTGCGCAGCGTCTCGCTGCGAATCAGCGGCACGTCGCCGAACAGGATGAGAACGTCGTGGTCGTCGGGAATATCCGGCAGCGCCTGGGCGACCGCGTGACCCGTGCCGAGCTGCTCGGCCTGCAGGCACCAGCCGAGGACCTCGTCGGGGAACGCCTCGCGCACCGCCTCGGCGCCATGGCCGTGAACGACTGCGATGGCCGACGGCTCAAGCTCGCGCGCACGCTCCAGCACATGCGCGAGCAGCGGTCGGCCTGCCAGGGGCTGCAGCACCTTCGGCAGGTTCGAGCGCATCCGCTTGCCTTTTCCTGCGGCCAGAATGACGACAGTGAGCGGCACGTTCAGCATCCCTCCGGTGAAACGGCGATCGCGCAGCCGGGCAAGCCACGCAGTTTGCGTGGAAGACTTCGCCGGTCAATCCCGGCGAGGCCGCGACCAGCGGTTGTCAGTTTAGCGTGCGGCTGCCTGGTGCTTCCCGGTCAACGCCGCTTGCCCTTGAGCTTCTGGGCCGCGCGGTAGCGCGCCTCGGCCTCGACGAGTTCCGCCTGCGCCTGATCGAGATCGATCTCGTCGGATCGTCCGGCAAGCACCTCGCGCGCTTTCTCGCGCGCCGCGAGCGCCGCCTCTTCGTCGAGCTCGTCGCCGCGCACGGCGCTGTCGGCGAGCACGGTCACCAGATGCGGCTGCACCTCGAGCACGCCGCCGGTGACATAGAAGAACTGCTCTTCGCCGTCGCTGGTCTCGACGCGCACCTCGCCGGGCTTCAGTTCGGTCAGCAACGGCGCGTGGCGGGGCGCGATGCCGAGCTCGCCGAGCCTGCCGGGCGCGAACACCCACTCGGCTTCGCCCGAGAAGATGTCGCCTTCGGCGCTGACAATGTCGACGTGAATGGGCACTTGCTGTCTATTCCTCCGCTTGGCGTGTCACCGCCGTCGGGCCCTGCTCGTCGCAGCCAATCCGAAGCACCTTGTTGACGACGTCTGCTGTTCCATAACTACTTGCCCCATATCCTTGCAAGCACGGCGGTCCGGCCGGCGCCCCGCGCCCGCCTTCCGGCTACTGCAGCCCCTTGGCCTGCTCCTCGGCTTCCTCGATCGATCCGACCATGAAGAAGGCCTGCTCGGGCAGATGATCGAACTCGCCCTCGACGATCGCCTTGAAGCTCTTGATAGTCTCCTTGAGCGGCACGTACTTGCCGGGCGTACCCGTGAAGGTCTCCGCCACCGAGAACGGCTGCGAGAGGAAGCGCTCGATCTTGCGCGCGCGCTGCACGGCCAGCTTGTCGTCTTCGGAAAGCTCGTCCATGCCGAGAATCGCGATGATGTCCTGCAGCTCCTTGTAACGCTGCAGCACGGCCTGCGCGGCCCGGGCCGTCTCGTAGTGCTCCTGTCCGACGATGTTCGGATCGAGCAGGCGGCTGGTCGAATCGAGCGGGTCGACGGCCGGGTAGATGCCGAGCTCCGAGATCCGCCTGGACAGCACGAGTGTGGCGTCGAGGTGGGCGAAGGTCGTCGCGGGCGACGGGTCCGTGAGGTCGTCGGCCGGCACGTAGATCGCCTGGAAGGACGTGATCGAGCCGGTCCGCGTCGACGTGATCCGTTCCTGCAGCACGCCCATCTCCTCGGCCAGCGTCGGTTGGTAACCGACGGCCGAAGGCATGCGGCCGAGCAGTGCGGAGACCTCCGTGCCGGCGAGCGTGTAGCGGTAGATGTTGTCGATGAAAAGCAGCACGTCGCGGCCCTCGTCGCGGAAGTATTCGGAGATTGTGAGCCCCGTGAGGCCGACACGCAGGCGGTTGCCGGGCGGCTCGTTCATCTGGCCGTAGACGAGCGAGACCTTGTCGATGACGCCGGCGTCGGTCATCTCGTGGTAGAAGTCGTTGCCCTCGCGCGTGCGTTCGCCGACGCCCGCGAACACCGAGTAGCCGCCGTGCTCCTTGGCGATGTTGTTGATGAGCTCCATGAGCGTGACGGTCTTGCCGACGCCCGCGCCGCCGAAGAGCCCGATCTTGCCGCCCTTGGCGATCGGCATGATGAGGTCGATGACCTTGATGCCCGTCTCGAGCAGCTCCGTCGACGTCGCCTGCTCCTCGTACGACGGGGCCTTACGGTGGATCGACCAGCTATCTTCGGTCTCGATGGGACCGGCGCGGTCGATCGGCCGGCCGAGCACGTCCATGATGCGGCCGAGCGTCTTCTCGCCGACCGGCACCGAGATCGGTTCGCCCGTATTCGTGACGGAGAGCCCGCGGCGCAGGCCCTCGCTCGCGCCCATCGCGATGGTCCTGACGACCCCGTCGCCGAGCTGCTGCTGCACCTCGAGCGTCAGATCGCGATCGTCAAGCTTCAACGCGTCGTAGACCTTCGGTATCGCCTGGCGCGGGAACTCCACGTCCACCACCGCCCCGATCACCTGCACAACCTTGCCCGTGTCCATCGATTCCGTATCCCTCAAGTCAAACTGCTGCCGCGCCGCCGACGATTTCCGCAATCTCCTGCGTGATCGCCGCCTGGCGGGCCTTGTTGTAGTCAAGCTGTAGCTGGTCGATGAACTTGCCGGCGTTCTCGGTGGCGGCCTTCATGGCCACCATCTTCGCCGCCATTTCGCAGGCCACGTTCTCGACCACGCCCCGGTAGACCTGCGACTCGATGTAGCGGTCGAGCACGCCGTCGACGAGTTCGGCCGCGCTCGGCTCGTAGATGTAGTCCCAGTACTCCTGCAGTTCAGCCTTGTCGACCGGCTCGACGGGCAGGAGGGTTGCGATCTCCGGTTGCTGGCTCATCGTGTTCACGAAGCGGTTGTGCACGAAGAAGAGCCGATCGATCGTGCCTTCGCGATAGGCGTCGGTCATCGTCGCGATGGCCCCGACGAGGTCGGCGACCCTCGGCACCTCGCCGACGTGGCTCGTCGCCGCGACGATGTTGGTCCTCAGGCGCCTGAAATACGCCTGGCCCTTCGCGCCGACGAGACAGAGATCCGCTTCCACGCCCTCGTCCTGCAAGCGCTTCAGATCCATGAGGATGGAGCGGAACATGTTAACGTTGAGCGACCCGCAGAGCCCGCGATCGGTGCTGACGATGATGTAGCCGACGCGCTTCACGTCACGCCTGTCGAGATAGGGGTGGCGGTAGTCGGGATTGGCTTCGGAGAGGTGCCCGATCACCGTGCGAATCCGCTCGGCGTAGGGGCGCGACGCCTCCATGCGCTGCTGGGTCCGGCGCAGCTTCGAGGCCGCGACCATCTGCATGGCCCTGGTGATCTTCTGCGTGTTCTTCACGCTTGCGATCTTGGTGCGGATTTCCTTGCCGCTTGCCATCGTTCAGCCCCTGGATCCCGTTCCCGTGGCCGCCGGTGCCTAGTAGCTGCCCGTCTTCGTGAACTCTGCGACGAGCGCTTCGAAGGCGGCCTGGATCTCATCGTTGTAGTCGCCGGTCGCTTCGATCCTGTCGAGGAGATCCTGGTTGTTGGTGCTTGCGTAGGCATGCAACCCGCTCTCGAAGTCGAGCACCTTCTCGACCGGCACGTTGTCGAGATGGCCCTCGTTGACTGCGTACAGCGACAGCGCCATCTGCGCGACCGTCAGCGGCGAGTACTGCTTCTGCTTCATGAGTTCGGTCACGCGCTGGCCGCGCTCGAGCTGGCGCCGGGTCGCGAGATCGAGGTCCGAAGCGAACTGGGCGAACGCCGCGAGTTCGCGGTACTGGGCGAGCGCGAGGCGCACGCCGCCGCCGAGTTTCTTGATGATCTGTGTCTGCGCCGCGCCGCCGACACGCGACACCGAAAGCCCCGCGTTGATGGCCGGCCGGATGCCGGCGTTGAAAAGGTCCGTCTCGAGGTAAATCTGCCCGTCGGTGATCGAGATCACGTTGGTCGGCACGAAAGCCGACACGTCGCCGGCCTGCGTCTCGATGATCGGCAGGGCGGTCAGCGAGCCCGTTTGCCCCTTGACCGCGCCATCCGTCTCCCGCTCGACGTACGCAGCATTGACCCTCGCCGCGCGTTCGAGCAGCCGCGAGTGCAAATAGAAGACGTCGCCCGGATACGCCTCGCGGCCCGGCGGGCGGCGCAGCAGCAGCGACACCTGCCGATAGCCCCAGGCCTGCTTGGTCAGGTCGTCGTAGATGATGAGCGCGTCCTCGCCCTTGTCGCGGAAGTATTCGCCCATCGAGCAGCCGCCGTAGGGCGCGATGTACTGCATGGCGGCGGACTCCGACGCGGTGGCCGCCACGACGATCGTGTGCTCGAGCGCGCCCGCTTCCTCAAGGCGCTGAACAACGTTGGCGACCGTCGAATTCTTCTGGCCGATGGCGACGTAGATGCATTTGATGTCGCCGCCCTTCTGATTGATGATCGTGTCGACCGCCACGGCGCTCTTGCCGGTCTGGCGGTCGCCGATGATGAGTTCGCGCTGGCCGCGGCCGATCGGCACCATTGCGTCGATGGACTTAAGCCCCGTCTGCACGGGCTGGCTTACCGACTGGCGGTCGATGACGCCGGGGGCAACCTTCTCGATCGGCGAACTCCCCTGCGCCTCGATCGGCCCCTTGCCGTCGATCGGGTTGCCGAGCGCATCGACCACGCGGCCGAGCAGCCCCTCGCCCACCGGCACCTCGAGAATCCGGCCCGTGGTCTTGACCGTGTCGCCCTCGGAGATGTGCTTGTAGTCGCCGAGAATGACGGCGCCGACGGAGTCCTGCTCGAGGTTGAGCGCAAGCCCGTAGCTGCCGCCGGGGAACTCGATCATCTCGCCGTACTGCACGTCGGCAAGCCCGTGAATCCGAACGATGCCGTCGGTCAGCAGCACGATCGTGCCGACGTCGCGGGCCTCGGCCGTCGCCTCGAAGTTCCTGATCCGTTCGCGAATCAGGCCGCTGATTTCAGATGCCTTCAGTGCCGCCATGTCTCAAATCCTCTCAATCGACCAACGACTCGGCGAGCCGCTGCAAGCGGCTTTTCAGCGAACCGTCGATCACCATGTCCTCGGCTCGAACGATCGCGCCGCCGAGCAGCGCCGGATCGATCTCGTGTTCAAGTTCCACGTCCCGGCCGAGCCTGTCCTGCAGGGCCTGGCGCACCTTCTCGCTGAGCGCGGCGTCGACCTCGCTGGCCGACGCGAGCGTAACCTTGATCGTGTTCTCCGCCTGGCTCCTGAGCTCGTCGAACCGGGCGGACATTTCAGGCAGTGCCTGCAGCCGGCCGTATTCGGCGAGAAGCCTCAGGAAGTTCCAGCCCTCGCCCGTGCCGAGCACCGCCGCGTCGCCGATGCCGCCGCAGATATCCCTGACGAACTCGGCGCGCTGTTCCGCGAGCAGCTCCGGCCGCGCGAGGAACAGCCCGGCTTCCTCGTCGGCGACGATTTCGGCCGCGCGGCCCAACGCCGCAGACCATTGCTCGAGCGTTCCCGCGGCGCTCGCTACCTCGAACAGCGCCTTCGCGTACGGGCGGGCCACGGTGCTGAAATCAGCCATCGCTCAGGTATCCTGCTGCTGCGTCCGCTCAGAGCTCGGCGGCGAGCCGGTCGAGCAGCTCGTCGTGTGCCGCGGGATCGATCTCGCGTGCGAGCAGCTTCTCGGCGCCCGCGACCGCGATCGCGACGACCTCGCCGCGCAGCTCGGCGCGCGCCCGGTTGATTTCCACTTCGATCTCGGCGCGCGCTCCCTCGAGCTGGCGGGCCTTTTCCTGCTCGCCTTCGGCCCGCGCCTGCTCGACGATCTCGCCGGCACGCGCGTTGGCCTGGTCGACGATCTGTCTGGCCTGCTCGCGGGCCGCGTCGATGAGGCTCTCGCTCTCACCCTTGGCTTTTGCCAGGTCGCTGCGGCCACGCTCGGCCGCCGCGAGGCCTTCCGCGATCTCGTTCTGGCGCGTCTCGATCGCGTTCATGATGAACGGCCAGATGTACTTCATGCAGAACCAGACGAAAACGATCATCGCGATCGTCTGTCCGATGAACGTGAGATTGAAATTCACCTGCGACCTCCCGTCAGCGACTCGTCGCTGATCAACCGCCCAACGCGTTCTGTAGCTGCGGGATGAACGGGTTGGCGAAGGCGAAGAAGAGCGCGATGCCGACGCCGATCATGCCGACCGCGTCGAGCAAGGCGACGACGATGAACATCTGCGTGCGCAGCATCGGCGTGAGCTCCGGCTGACGCGCCGCGCCCTCGAGAAAGCGCCCGCCGAGCAGCCCCATGCCGACGCCGATGCCGACCGCGCCGGCCCCAATGAGAATCGCAACCGAGATTGCCGTCATTCCGATAACAAGTTCCATCAGTGTCTCCAGTCGGGATAAGTCAATGTTCCGTAATCCGGTCCTCGATCAGTGCCCGGTGTCGTGCGCCTGACTCAGGTAGACGATCGTCAGGACCATGAAGATGAACGCCTGCAGCGTGATCACGAGGATGTGAAATACCGCCCAGCCGAAGTGCAGCGGGAGCTGGTACAGGCCGAGCAGCGCAATGAGGATGAAGATGAGCTCCCCGGCATACATGTTGCCGAAGAGCCTGAGCGACAGCGACAAGGGCTTCGACAGCAGCGACACGCCCTCGAGAATGAAGTTGAATGCGATGACGAACGGTGCGGAGATGATGCCGATGCTCCGGGTCGGCGGCGTGAACGGGTGCATCGTCAGTTCCCTGGTGAACCCGCCCAGGCCCTTGATCTTGATCGAGTAGTAGATCACGAGCACGAACACTGACAGCGACATCGCAAAGGTGACGTTCGGATCGGTCGTCGGCACGACTTTCAGATACTCGACCCCTGCGGCCGCGGCGGCTTCAGGCAGCCAGTCGACCGGTATCAGGTCCATGAGATTCATCAGGAACACCCAGACGAAAATCGTCAGGCTCAGCGGGGCAATGAGCTTGTTTTGCCCCTGAAAGGCATCCTTGACCGAGCCGTCGACGAAACCGACGAGCAGCTCGACGGCGGTCTGCAGCTTGCCAGGACGGCCCGATGTCGCGTTCTTCGCGACCCTGCGGAACAGGTACAAAAAGCCCGCACCAAGCAGCAGCGCGATCGCCATCGAATCGACGTTGAGCGTATTCAGCGACAACATGCCCGCTTCGCAGTGGTTCCAGACCCACTCGCCGTCGATCCTGCACACCTGCAGGTTCGTCAGGTGATGGTTGATGTAGTCGCTCGCGGTCTCAGCCGCTGCGCCATGAGCTTCTTCTTCCATCGTTCAGCTTTCGGTCGGCGATATACGAACCTTGTTGCCCACGAGCAGGGATCCCAGGACCGCCATCTGCGCGGCGATGAACCCGGCGAAGACCGCGGCCGCTGACAGCGGCCTGAGGAACGCGAAGACGACCCCGAACAACACGACGGTCAGGAGCAGCTTGCCGAGCTCACCGATCCACGCCGAACGCAAGAGCGCGCGCGCGTCGTTGCGCGCTCCGAGCAGGCGCGCGGCCAGGAAGGTGTTCGGGATGACCGCAACGAAGCTGCCGGCAACGACCGACGCCCCCGCGACCCCGCCCTGCCAGAGCCAGACGACTGCGGCCAGACACAAACCGACACCCACCTGGGCAAGCAGGGTCAGCGGCAAGAATCGCCTGTCATCAGCCAGCACGGCGGCCCCTCGGGTCTGCCCCGACATCCGGTACAAGGCGCAAAAAAATGGCCACGACGGAATCGTGACCCTGTCAGCCGGCGGATTTTAAGCGGTCGTCTTGCGGCACGCAATATGAACGGCGAGAGCCTCCACGCAAAGCGGAAGTGTTCGCGCACCGGTTCGCTGGAATCGCTGGCCGCTGGTCCTGACTCGTGGCGAAAGCGCCGCTGCATTGGGGGAGACGAGCGCCTCGCCGTAGACGGCTGTTTGAGCGGCGACGCGCGAGACGTGCATCGACTTGGCGTGACCCCGGGTTTCGGCGTTGAGGCGAATGCCGCGGTTACTTGATGTGACTCAGGATGCCTTGGAGTTCGTCGACGCTGTGGTAGCGGATCACGACGCGCCCGCCCTTCTTGCCATGCTCGATCGCCACCGGTGCGCCGAGCGTCTCGCCGATCTCTTTCTCGAGCCTGACGACGTTCGGATCCTTGGGCTGCCGCCCGGTCGCCCCGGGATCGCGCTCGCCTGCGTCGGTGAGCCGCTGCACGGCGCGCTCCGTCTGGCGCACGCTCCAGCCCTCCCGCACCGCACGCCGGGCAGTGTCCACGAGGCGCTCGGCGGGCGTCACCGATACCAGCGCCCGGGCATGCCCCATGTCGAGCTCGCGGCGCTCGAGCATCCCGATGACCGCGTCCGGCAGATCGAGCAGCCTCAGCAGGTTGGAGACTGCCGCTCGCGAGCGGCCGACCGCTTCGGAGGCGCGTTCGTGGGTCATGCCGAAGTCCGCGACGAGCTGCCTGAGCGCGCGTGCCTCCTCGATCGGGTTCAGGTTCTCGCGCTGGATGTTCTCGATCAGCGCGACGGCGACCGCCACCTCGTCGGGGATGTCACGGACAAGCGCCGGGATCGTGTCGAGCCCCGCCATCTGGGCGGCCCGCCAGCGCCGCTCTCCGGCCACGATCTCGTAGCTCGTGTCCCCGGCGGCGCCATCGCTCGCCCGGCGCACGACGATCGGTTGCACGATGCCCTGGGCGCGGATCGATTCCGCAAGGTCCGAGAGCGTTTCCTCGCGCATGTCGACGCGTGGCTGATAGCGGCCGCGCACGATGAGATCGACCGGCAGGTCCCTGAGTTCACTCTGGCTGGCTGCGGGCATCGGCCGGCTGCTCGAGCTCAGCAGCGCTTCGAAACCCCGGCCGAGACTTTGTCGTTTCGCCATCCGTTCCTGCCCCGATCCCGTCAACCGCCGCCCGCGCCGCGCGCGGAAAGGACGCTGCCCTCGCGGCGATTGATTTCGCCGGCCAGCGCGAGATAGGCCAGTGCGCCGCGCGAATGCTTGTCGTGAAACAGCACCGGCCGGCCGAAACTCGGCGCCTCGGCCAGGCGAACGTTGCGCGGGATCACCGTACGGTAGACACGGTCGCCGAAATAGTCCACCAGTTGGGCCGTGACTTCCCGGTCGAGGTTGTTCCTGAGGTCGAACATGGTGCGCAATATGCCATGTATGTCGAGCTTCGGGTTGGCCGTCTCGCGGATCTGGCGGATCGTGTCGAGCAGATCGCTGAGGCCTTCCATCGCAAGATACTCGCACTGCACCGGGATCAGCACGCGGTCGGCGGCGGTAAGCGCATTGACCGTGAGCATGTTGATCGCCGGGGGACAGTCGATGAGCACATAATCGTAGTTATCGACAACGTCGTCGAGCGCGTCGCGCAGGTAGAACTCGCGCCGCGGCTTGCCGAGCAAATGGACCTCGGCCGCGGTCACGTCGCGATTGGCGGGCAGCACGTCGTAGCTGCCGACGGCGGCCTCCTGCATGACCTCGGCAACGGGGACGCCCTCGATGAGGACATCGCAGACGGTTCGCTCGAGAGCGCTCTTGTCGATGCCCGATCCGACCGTCGCGTTGCCTTGCGGGTCGATGTCGACGAGCAACAGGCGGCGGCGCGTCGCGGCCAGGGAAGCTGCGAGATTGATGCAGGTCGTCGTCTTGCCGACCCCGCCCTTCTGGTTGGCAACGGCGATTATTCTGGCCACTAGCCCGCAAATCTCACCAAGGGCCACGATGATCGCGCAGGATTTTGTGCGACTGCGCGTGCTCGCGACCGGAACCATAGCGAGTCTATGGTGAAGGGAGCATGTGCGCGCAGTCGCGCAAAAGACAAGCGAGGGCGTGGCCAGCGCAAGCTGTCACCCGCGCGATGCCCCTGATTATCTCGCAAGTTCCTGAAATTCATCCGTAATGCTCCATGGTAAGGCGCGGCTTGGTGAGATTTGCGGGCTAGGCTTCCCCGTGCGCCGGCCGCTGCAATGCGGCAATCGCGCTGCGAATGCTTGCGTCGGCGCCACGCTCGACCGGCTCAAGGCCCAGGCGCGGTCCGAGCGAACGCAGCTCTTCTGCCAGGTGTGCCGCGGTCAGTACCAACAGGACGCCTCCCGGAGCCAGCAGCGGCCGCGCCAGGCGAATGAGTTGCTCCGGCGGCGCCACGGCTCGGGCGAGCACCGTATCAAACGGGCGCACGCCCGGTAAATCCTCGACCCTGCAGTGCTCGATATGAGCGTTGCCGAGTTCGAGCATCGAGACGACATGCCTGAGAAAACGCACGCGTTTGGCACGGCTCTCGATCAGCGTGAACTCTCGCTCCGGCGCCGCGATCGCCAGCGGGATGCCGGGCAGACCCGCACCCGTGCCGATGTCGGCGACGCGGGAACCGCGCAGCAGCGGCGCCAACGTGAGACTCTCGACGAGGTGCCGCTCGACCAGCGCTTCGCGCGAGCGGATGCCGGTCAGGTTGAACACGCGGTTCCACTGCCCGAGCAGCTCGATGTAGGCCGACAATGCCGCGCTCCGAGCGGGGGCAATTTCGAGGCCGGCGGCGTGCAGGCGCGCGGCGAGTGTTGCGTCGTCGATCGCGGTACCGGTCGTCGCTGCCTTCGTCATTGAATGAAGTATACGGCTTGCCGGTGTCCCGCCACGGGTTGCTAAAATTCCCGCCCATGTCCAATCAGCAAGCAAACCACGTCGGCTGCATCGTCGTCGGCGGCGGGCACGCGGGTACTGAGGCGGCGCTGGCCGCCGCGCGGCTCGGCGTCGACACCGTGTTGCTGACCGACAATCTCGCGACGGTCGGGCAGATGAGCTGCAATCCGGCCATCGGCGGAATCGGCAAGGGGCACCTGGCCCGCGAAGTTGACGCGCTCGGCGGGGCAATGGCGCGCGCGGCCGACCAGGCCGGCATTCACTTGCGCACGCTGAACGCGAGCAAGGGTCCGGCGGTGCGGGCGACCCGGGCGCAGGCCGACCGGGTGCTGTACCGGCAGGCGATCCAGGCGACGATCGAGGCACAGCCCGGTCTCAACGCACTTGAGGAAAGCGTCGTCGACCTGCTCATCCGGGGTGGTCGCGTGCACGGCGTACGAACGCGCTCGGGCCTCACGATCAAGGCACCCGTCGTCGTGCTCACGGTCGGCACCTTCCTCGCCGGCAGGATTCACATCGGCGAGGTCAACTGGTCCGGTGGCCGGTCCGGCGACGCCGCGGCTATTCCGCTGGCGCATCGGCTGCGCGACCTTGGCCTCGCCGTCGGCCGGCTCAAGACCGGCACGCCGCCGCGTATTGCGAGCGACAGCGTCGACTTCGCGAGGCTCACCCCGCAACCCGGCGACGAGCCGCGGCCCGTGTTCTCGTTTCTCGGGCGCCGCGAGGAGCACCCCCGGCAATTGCCCTGCCACATCACGCATACGAGCGAGCGCACTCACCAGATCATCCGCGCGAACCTCACGCGCTCGCCGATGTTCAGCGGCGCAATCGACGGCATCGGGCCGAGGTATTGCCCGTCCATCGAGGACAAGGTCGTGCGGTTCGCCGACCGCGGCGCACATCAGATCTTCGTCGAGCCCGAGGGGCTGAGCAGCGATGAAATCTATCCGAACGGTATCTCCACGTCGCTGCCCGAGGATGTCCAGGAGCAATTCGTCCGCACGATCGCGGGCTTCGAGAAAGCCCGCATCACGCGCCCCGGCTACGCGATCGAATACGATTTCTTCGATCCGCGCGATCTGGAGCTCACGCTGCAGACCAGGGCGGTGCGCGGGCTTTACTTCGCGGGCCAGATCAACGGCACCACGGGCTACGAGGAAGCCGCCGCCCAGGGCCTCCTCGCCGGCATCAACGCCGGGCTCCACGTGCTCGGCCGCGAGCCCTGGTATCCGAAACGCGATGAGGCCTACATCGGTGTGCTTATAGACGACCTCGTCACGCTCGGTACGAGGGAGCCCTATCGCATGTTCACGAGCCGCGCCGAGTACCGGCTCATGCTGCGCGAGGACAACGCCGATGCGAGGCTCACTCCGGTCGGGCGCGAGCTTGGCATCGTGGGCGATGCGCGCTGGGCCGCCTTCGCCGCGAAGCAGCGTCTGATCGAATCCGAACGCGAGCGGCTGCGGGGCGTCGTCGTTCGCCCGCGGGACGTTCCAGGCGGCAGTCCGTTCAGTCCGCTCGGCAAGGACACGAGCGCCGCCGCGCTGTTGCGCCGGCCCGAGGCGCGCTACGAGGATGTCGTCGCGTTAGAGCGGGTCGGCCGCGCAGCTGCCGTGGGCGAACTCGCCGACGAAGTGCGCGAGCAGGTCGCAAGCAGCCTCGAGATTGGCGCGCGCTATGCAGGCTACATCGAGCGTCAGACGGACGAGATCGAGCGACAGCGCCGCCAGGCGGATACTGCGCTGCCGGCCGCGATGGACTATTCAGCGGTGCAGGGCCTGTCGACCGAGGCGCGCGAGAAGCTTGCTCGGATCCGGCCGGCCAATGTCGGTCAGGCCGCGCGCATCCCGGGGGTCACACCGGCCGCGATTTCGTTGCTGCTGGTCCACCTCAAGAAACTCCAGTTCCGGCAGACCGCCTGAATCGCGCCCGGCAGACGGCTCCGAAGCTCCGCGGCGAACGCCCCCCTTACTTGCCGATACAAAAGCTCGAGAAGATCTCGCCGAGCAGATCGTCGCTCGTGAGTTCGCCCGTAATTTCGCTGAGCGCCGTTTGCGCGGCGCGCAGCTCCTCCGCGGCGAGTTCGAGCGCTCCGGGCAGATGCGTCCCGGCACGCTCGAGCGCTTCGCGCACCCGCTCGAGCGCATCGAGGTGGCGCCGCCGCGCGCTGAACGTCCCCGGCGCTTCGCCCGACCAGCCCGCGAGCGACTTCAGGTGCTCGATGAGCAGTTCGACGCCCGCGCCGGTGAGCGCGGACAGGCGGATCACGGTGCGGCCCGCGTGCTCGATGCCGCCCGCCGCATCGGCGCTGAGATCGACCTTGTTCAGGATCACGGTAAAGGGCTGGTCGGCGCCAAGCTCGGCCGACGCGGCCGATAGTGCGGCATCGAGTCCTTCGCGGATGTCGCCGAGCCACAGCGTATGGTCGGCACGGCCGAGTTCCCGCTGGGCGCGCCGTACGCCCTCGCGCTCGACGGGATCCGCCGAGGCCCTCAGTCCGGCGGTGTCGACGATGTCGACCGGCACGCCGTCGAGCGAGAGACGCTCGCGCAGCGCGTCGCGGGTCGTGCCCGGAATGTCGGTCACGATGGCCGCGTCGTAGCCCGCGAGCCGGTTGAGCAGGCTCGATTTGCCGGCGTTCGGCGGACCCGCGATCGCTACGCTCAGGCCATCGCGCAGCGCCGCACCGCGCGTCGCCCCGGCGGTGAGAGTCTCGAGATTCGCCTGAACCGCGGCCAGTCGCCCGGCAAGCTCGTGGCGCGTTGCCGGATCGAGCTCCTCATCAGGAAAATCGAGCCAGGCTTCGAGGATCACGCGCAATTCCGTCAGCCCCTCCTGCAGGGTCGCGACCTCTTCGGAAAAGCGGCCGCTCAGCGAACGCAGCGCCGCGCGCGCCGCGCGCCTGGAGCGACTGTCGACGAGGTCAGCCACCGCCTCGGCCTGGGTCAGGTCGAGCTTGTCGTTGAGAAAGGCCCTGAGCGTGAACTCGCCGGGCTCCGCGGCACGGGCACCGAAGTCATTGAGCGTCTTCATGAGCCAGTCGCAGAGCACCGGACCGCCGTGCACATGCAGTTCGACGACATCCTCGCCCGTATAAGAGTGAGGACCCGGGAAACAGAGCAGCAGGCCCCGGTCGATCCGGCGCCCGGCTGCGTCCCGGAACGAGCAGATCTCGGCGAAGCGCGGCACCGGATCGATACCGGTAAGGCGCTTAGCGATCGCCAGGGCCTGGCCGCCCGAGAGGCGCACGATGGCGACTGCGCCTGTGCCGGGCGCCGTCGCCACTGCGGCTATTGTCTGGCGGTCGGTCGCTGTCAACGTGGGCCTCCGCGATCGCGAGCGCCCATTTTCTCAGGCCGGCTTCGGCTTGTCCTCGCGCTCGACCACGACGTTGATGCGCCACTGCTGGAGCATCGACAGCAGCGTGTTCGTAAGCCAGTACAGGACGAGCCCGGCGGGAAAGAACGCAAAAAACACCGTAAATATCAAGGGCATGAGCTGCATCACCCGGGCCTGGACCGGATCCGGGGGTGCAGGATTGAGCCTGGTCTGCAAGAACATCGCAGCGCCCATGAAGAGCGGCAGCACGAAGAAAGGATCGCGCACGGACAGGTCGTCGATCCACAGATAAAACGGCGCCTGGCGCATTTCGACGCTCTCGATGAGCACCCAGTAAAACGCCAGGAAGAACGGCATCTGCAGCAGTATCGGCAGACAACCGAGCGCCGGATTGACCTTCTCGCGCTTGTAGAGGTCCATGGTCGCCTGTCCCAGGGCCTGCCGATCGTCCTTGTAGCGCTCCTGCAATGCCTTCATTCGCGGCTGCAGCTTGCGCATCCTGGCCATCGAACGCCCACTGGTGGCCTGCAGGCGATAGAACACGACCTTGATGATGAGCGTGACGATGATGATCGAGACACCCCAGTTCCCGACCCATTCGTGGACTCGCGAGAGCACCCAGAACATCGGGGCGGCGAGCACGGTAAAGATCCCGTAGTCGACGGTCAGTTCCAGCTCCCGGCCGGTTTCGCTGAGCTGGTTCTGCAGCTTCGGCCCGACGAAAAGCTGGGTCGAGTACTCGAGCCGCCCGCCTGCCGGGATGTCCTTGAGCGGACTGATCGCCGTGAGCAGGTACTCGCCGCCACTGGACTGCGCGCTGTATTGCGCCGATTCCTCGGGCGGCGGGACGGCGGCGGCGAGGAAGTGGTGCTGAATGCTCGCAAGCCAACCGCCCGTCACGGTCTGCGTCACGGGTTCGTCGGCGAGATCGTCAAAATCCAGTTTGTCGTATTCGTCACCGTCGTAGAGCACCGGGCCCGTGAAGGAATACGAGTCGACGGAAGTAAACGAACGGTCGATCGGCCGGTGCACACGGCGCATGCGCGTGTAGGCGACGCCTTGCCAGGCCTCGTCGCCCGCGTTCTCGAGCACGAAGTCGAGCCCGACGCGGTACGATCCCCGCGTAAACGTGTAGATCTTGCTTGCGCTGATCTGTGCGTCCGTCGCCCAGTCCAGACGAACCACGAGTTCGTCGCCGGCAAGCTCGTACTCGGCCGCGTCGCTGCGGAAAGGTTCGAGGTGATTGGGTTCCGGGCCGCCCTCGACGCCGCGCATTCCGGTCTGGAACACCCACCGGTTCGGGGGGCTGAAGTCGAGCAGGCGCACGGGGATGTCCGGCCTGTCCTTGTCGACGGGGTATTCGAGCAGGTCCGCGCGGACCAGGTCGCCGCCGGTCGTGTCTATGAGCGCCTCTAGGACGTCGGTGCGCACGCGCACGGTCGACGCCGGCGTTTCCTGCGCTTCGGGCAGAGCCTCGACCGCGGCAGGCGCGGCCGAATCGGCCGGCGTCAGCGCGGGCAGGTCGGCCGGCTGCGCGGGGGTGATGTCCGGCAAGGATTCAACCGGTTCGGCTTGCGGATTCTGTGCGCCGTCGGGCGCGGAGGAATAGTCCTCGACCCACTGGGTGTAGCCCAGCCACAGCGTGCCGAGCAGCGCGAACCAGAGAATCAGCCGTACGTTATCCATCGTGCTTCGGGCCTGCCCGCCGCTTCAGCCGGTCGAAGTGTCCATCGAGGCTTGCTCTGAGCACCGCATTTCCCGCGCTCGCCGCACCGTGTTTGGCAATGACCACGAAATCCCAGCTCGGCAGTCCGGTCTGCATGCGGAACGATTCCCTGGCCAGGCGTTTCAGTCTGTTGCGATCAACGGCTCGTTTCGCGGCGCGCCGCGATATCGCCAGGCCAAGTCGCGCTGCGGGTCCTGTCGCTGCCCGGGCGAGCATGGTGAAGTAGCGGTCAGAGGATCGTACCGGTTTGGCAAATACCCTGCCGAACTGTCGAGACCTGCTTAGGCGCCTGCTTGCCGGTAGAGCGGAGGCGGTCACCGGCGGCTGGTTCGCGACGCCCTGGCCCCGGTCTTAAGGCGTGAGGCGGGCGCGGCCTTTTGCGCGGCGCTTGCTCAATACCTTGCGCCCGGCCCGCGTCGCCATGCGCGCCCGGAAACCGTGCGTCCGCTTGCGCCTAAGGTTGCTCGGTTGAAACGTTCTTTTCATCGCGGATTCGGCCCAACTGGAGTAAAGACCTAATAAAAACAACTACATGCGCCGACCTCGGCGACGCGTAACTGTACGCGGGGCCGTATCGGCTGTCAATAGCCGAGAGCGCGTCGTCGGAAGTTGATTTCGCGCCCGGTATGACGGATTGTATGCGGAAACCCGTGGGGGAGGCACGCGGGGCCGTGCAGGGGCCGAACGATGCCCGGCGCCTGTGGATAACCGGGGGCGGCTCGTATTAGACTCGCACTCCTCCCCCTGATAACAACACAAGCTCTTGACGCGGAGCACGCGACCTTGACACAGGACCCCTCACCCGAAACAGCCCAATGGACCAACTGTCTTCGGGTGCTCGATGGTGAACTGTCGGAAGCCAACTACAACACCTATATACGGCCGCTTGAAGCCGTAAGCGGCGAGGATGGCCTGCGGCTGCTCGCTCCGAACCATTTCGTGGTGGATTGGGTCGATCACAACTGCCTGGAGACGATCCGACGCTACTACAACGGCGTCAACGTAACGCTCGGCGTCGGCAGCCGCGAACTTCTCGCGCCAAAACCGGCCGCTGAAGTCGAGCCGGGGTCGCCACGATCGACGTTCAACAGCCGGCTGAATCCGGATTTCACGTTCAAGACTTTCGTCAAGGGGAAAAGCAACCAGCTCGCTGCCGCGGCGGCGCACCGCGTCGGCCGGAACCCCGGGCTCGACTACAACCCGCTATTCATTTACGGCGGCGTCGGCCTCGGCAAGACGCACCTCATGCATGCGATCGGGAACCTGATCCAGAAGCGCAAGCCCGGCGCGAGGGTCGCATATCTGCATTCGGAACGGTTCGTCAGCGAGATGGTGCGCGGCCTGCAATTCAACGCCATTGCCGACTTCAAACGCACGTATCGGAGCCTCGATGCTCTTCTGATCGATGACATCCAGTTCTTCGCGGGCAAGGACCACTCCCAGGAAGAGTTCTTTCACACCTACAACGCCCTGCTCGAGGATCAGCGCCAGGTCGTACTGACGGGCGATCGTTTTCCCAAGGATGTTGATCGTCTCGACGAACGGCTCAAGTCCAGGTTCGGCTCAGGCCTCAACGTACGCATCGAACCGCCTGAACTGGAGCATTGTGTTGCGATCCTCATGAGCAAGGCGGCCGCCGTCGGCGTGTCGCTTCCGGAGGAAGTTGCGTTCTTCATGGCGCAGCGCATCAGGTCGAACGTTCGCGAACTCGAAGGCGCGCTCAAGAGCGTGATCGCCACGGCAGAGCTCGAGGGCCAGAAAATCACGCTGGATCTCACGAAAGAAGCGTTGCGCGATCTGCTCGCACTGCACGACCGGCGCATCACGATCGACAGCATCCAGAAGACCGTCGCCGCGTATTACAAGATCCGCGTATCGGACCTGTTGTCCAAGCGAAAGCCCCGTTCCGTCGCACGACCGCGCCAGGTGGCGATGGCGCTCGCGAAGGAATTGACGGGTTTCAGCCTGCCGGAAATCGGCGACCGCTTCGGTGGACGCGACCATACGACCGTGCTGCACGCCTGTCGCCGTATCCGGGGCTTGCGCGAGACGGATTCCCGCATCGAGGAGGACTACAACAACCTGTTCAGAACCCTGACGAATTGATGGGAACAAGCTATTGACAACTTTCCCGGCCGGAATCACGCACAGACGTTACACAGGATAGCGCTGTTTTCATGCACCGGGGAAGGCTCATTAGGCTATTGTATATAAAGGGATTTTAAGTCTTTTCACCGGTTTTCAGGTGGCTTATTGTCGCCATAACCCAAAAAGGTATATAGGTAATTCAGACGATGAAGTTCAGCGTACCGAGGGAGGACCTCCTCAAGCTTCTGCATGCCGTTGTCGGCGTCGTGGAACGCCGTTCGACAATGCCGATCCTGAGCAATGTGCTGCTCAAGGTTGCCGGCGGCAAGCTATACGTTACGGCGACGGACCTTGAAGTCGAGCTCGTGGCCGCCACACCCATAGAAGTCGAGGCGAGCGGCGAAACGACGGTTCCCGGTCGAAAGCTTCACGACATCTGCAGGCTTCTGCCCGAAGGGACGGTAGTCAGCGCTGCGCTTGACGACAACCGCATGGTCATCAAGGGAGGACGAGGCCGGTACACCCTGGCAACGCTGCCCGCAGCAGACTTCCCTACCGTCGATGAGATGGCGGCCCAGCAGACCTTGCGGATACCCCAGAAGGCCCTGCATGAGCTTCTGAACCGCACTCAGTTTTCCATGGCTCAGCAGGATGTGCGCTACTACCTCAATGGCCTTTTGATGGAAACCGGCACCGACGGTCTGCAGGGGCTGCGAGCGGTAGCGACCGACGGCCATCGTCTGGCCCTGTCCGACCTGACGCTCAGCGAAGCGGCGTCAGCGCAGCGGGTCATCGTGCCGCGCAAGGGCATTCTCGAACTCAATCGTCTGCTTGGACAGGAAGGCGAGGTGCTCATGATGATCGGGACGAGCCACCTGCGCGTCGAATTCGACGGTCTCAGGATGACGTCCACGCTCATCGACGGACAGTTTCCGGACTATAGTCGCGTCATACCGCTGGATCCGCCCCATACGGTCGTTGCGGATCGCGCACAACTGCACCACGCGCTTCAGAGAGCGGCGGTGCTCGCCAACGACAAGCTGCGTGGCGTGCGGCTTGAACTCGGGGAAGACAGCGCCGTTGTTTATGCGAACAACCCCGAGCAGGAGGAGGCCGTCGAGACGGTCGAGGTGGAGTATGGCGGCGACGCGCTCGAGATCGGGTTCAACGTGAATTACCTGCTTGAGGCGCTGGCGCACATCGACGGGGAAAACGTCCAGATCGGTCTGCGGGACGGCGATTCGAGCTGCCTGATCACGGCGCAAGACAACAGCACGACACAGTACGTGGTGATGCCCATGCGGCTGTGAGCCGCGTCGCGGCTTCGCAGGAGATGCACTGACCGTGCCGCTGGAGCGGCTGCAAATCGATGCAGTGCGTTGCCTGGAGGCGGTCGATGTCGAACTGCATCCACAGCGGAACTACCTGTTCGGCCTGAACGGCGCCGGCAAGACGAGCTTTCTTGAGAGCATCCACCTGCTCGGGCGGGGCCGTTCCTTTCGTACCCGCCAAACCGCGCGCCTGATCCGCCACGGGTCAAAGGGCCTCACCGTATTCGGCGAGGTGCGTTCGGGCGAGCGCCGTCATCGGGTCGGCGTTTCTCTTGCCGGGGGCGAACTCAGGATCAGGGTGAATGGCGAGTCGACGCCCGGCATGTCGCAGCTTGCCGAGGTCATGGCCGTACACGTCATGGGTTCGAGGCTTCACCGTCTGATCGAGGCCGGGCCAAGCGAGAGGCGGCGCTTCGTGGATGGAGGTGTGTTCCACGTGGAACACGCCTACCTGCAAACCTGGCGGAATTACCGACGCGTGCTCGGTCAGCGCAACGCGGCCCTGAAACGGGGCTTGAGCGGCACGCCGCTGACCGTTTGGACGCAGCCGATGCTGGCAGCGGCCGAGATCGTAACCATGGCCAGGCGACGCTATGTCGAGGAGCTTTCCGATCTGGTCGAGCAGGTTGGCGGCCGCTTGCTCGATCAGCCGCTCGCGATCGTCTATCGCCCGGGCTGGAAGCAGGGAGTCGGCCTGGAGCAGGCGCTTGAGGAGTCACTCGAGCGCGATCTGCGCACCGGCTTCACCCAGGTCGGTCCGCACCGTGCCGACATCGACATTCGCATGGACGCCGGCAGCGTCCGGGAGCATGCGTCGCGCGGCCAGCAGAAACTCATCGCTGCAGCGCTGGTCCTGGGACAGGTCCGGCTGTTCGGACAACGAACCGGGCGCGGTGGCCTGCTGCTCGTTGACGACCCTGCTGCCGAACTCGACGACGAGTCGCTCGAGCGGCTCCTGGGCGAACTCGAACCCCTGGAGACACAACTTTTTTTGACCGGATTGAGCGAGCATGCACTGCGTCCGCGCCAGGGCTTTCCGGTGTTCCACGTGGAACGGGGCAAGGTCGAAGCGGTGGTATAATCGGCGGGTTATCCCTTACGCGGTTGAGCATGTCCCACGACGAATACACTTCGCGGAATATCAAGGTCCTGAAGGGCCTTGAAGCCGTTCGCAAACGGCCCGGGATGTACATCGGCGATACCGATGACGGAACCGGCCTCCACCACATGGTATTTGAGGTCGTCGACAACTCGATCGACGAAGCGCTTGCGGGCTTCTGCCGCGAGATAACCGTAACGGTCCATGCCGACGACTCGATCACCGTGACCGACGACGGCCGCGGGATTCCGGTCGACACGCACCCCGAAGAAGGCCGCTCGGCAGCGGAGGTCATCATGACGATGCTTCACGCGGGCGGAAAGTTCGACGACAACTCCTACAAGGTGTCGGGCGGCTTGCACGGAGTCGGCGTCTCCGTCGTAAACGCACTGTCCGAAACGCTCGATCTGACGATTTGCCGCGGCGGCAAGGTCCATAGGCAACATTACCGGATGGGAGAGCCCGCCGCGCCGCTCAGGGCAACGGCGAACACGGACCGGACCGGCACGATCATCCGATTCACGCCGAGCCCACAGGTCTTCACGAACATCGAATTCGATTACGACATCCTCGCCAAGCGCCTGCGGGAGCTTTCCTTCCTCAATTCTGGGATCCGCATAGCGCTTGCGAGCGAATCCGAAGATCGCCGCGACGTGTTTGAGTTCGAGGGCGGGATCCGCGCCTTCGTCGAGCACCTGAACCGCAACAAGACCGCGATTCATCCTTCGGTCGTCACTTTCAGCGAGAAGCGCGGCGCCGCACAGGTCGACGTGGCGCTGCAGTGGCACGACGGTTACCAGGAAAACATGTTCTGTTACACGAACACCATTCCCCAGCGCGATGGCGGAACACACCTGGCGGGATTTCGAGCGGCGCTGACGCGTACGCTGAACAATTACATCGAGAAGGAGGGCATCGCGAAGAAGGAGAAGGTCAACACGTCCGGCGACGATGCCCGAGAGGGATTGACGGCCGTGCTCTCGGTCAAGGTTCCCGAGCCCAAGTTTTCGTCGCAAACCAAGGACAAGCTCGTTTCGTCCGAGGTCAAGGGCATCGTCGAGTCGGCCGTGGGACCGAGGCTTGAAACCTTCCTTCTGGAGAACCCGGTCGAAGCAAAGACGATCGTAGGCAAGATCGTCGAGGCGGCGCGCGCTCGCGAGGCCGCACGCAAGGCGAGGGAAATGACGCGGCGCAAGAGCGCGCTCGATGTCGCGGGCCTTCCGGGCAAGCTCGCCGATTGCCAGGAGAAGGACCCGGCACTGTCGGAAATCTTCCTCGTCGAGGGCGATTCGGCCGGCGGCTCGGCCAAACAGGGCCGGGATCGCCGCACGCAGGCCGTGTTGCCTCTGAAGGGCAAGATTCTCAACGTCGAGAAGGCGCGCTTCGACAAGATGCTTCAGTCGGTCGAGGTCGGCACGCTGATCACGGCGCTCGGCTGCGGCATCGGCCGCGACGAGTTCGACCCCGACAATCTGCGCTACCACCGCATCATCCTCATGACCGACGCCGATGTCGACGGTTCGCACATCCGCACGTTGCTGCTCACGTTTTTCTACCGGCAGATGCCCGAACTCATCGAGAGAGGCCACGTTTTCATCGCCCAGCCGCCTCTCTACAAGCTCAAGCGCGGCAAGCGCGAGTTCTACGTCAAGGATGACGCGGAGCTCACGGCACTGCTGTTGTCGAGCGCCGTAGACGGCGCGGCCCTTTACCCGGCGGCCGACGCGCCGCCGGTCGAGGGCGAAACGCTGCTCGGCCTTGCCCGCGATTACACGCAGGCCAAGGCGATCATCGAGCGCTGGGGCAAGCGCTACGACGAGAACGTTTTGAGCGCCATGATGTGGCTGCCGCAAATCGACAGTTCCACGCTCGACGATTCCGATCAAATGGGCGAGTGGTGCGAGCAGCTCGAGGAGCGGCTGCGCATACTCAACGGCTCAGGGCCGCGATACCGGGTCGAGTGTCAGCCGCAGACCGACACGAACGACGCGACGGTACTGGTTGCGCGTGAGCATCATGGTGTGTCGACTACGAAGAACGTTCAGGCCGGGTTTTTCGGGTCGACGGAATATCGGCGAATCGCCACGGCCGGCGCGACGTTCAGGGATCTGCTTGGGCCGGGCGCCCATATCTCACGAGGCAAGGAACGCGCGCACGTGACAACGTTCCCGGAAGCCATCGGCTGGCTCATGGACCAGGCCAAGCAGGGGCAGAGCATCCAGCGCTACAAGGGGCTCGGGGAGATGAATCCGGACCAGCTCTGGGAGACGACGGTGAACCCGGACAGCCGCAGGCTCATGCAGGTGCGTATTGAGGACGCGGTCGCCGCCGACGAAGTCTTCACCACGCTCATGGGCGACCACGTCGAGCCGCGCCGGGACTTCATCGAGCGCAACGCACTGTCGGTGGCGAATCTCGATATTTAGCCCGCTGTGCCCACAGCCGGCGATTCGATTGAACGACCTAACCGTCCGAACAGGATGTCGGGTTCCAGCCCGAATCGTCGGGTTGTTTCTTGAAATTGGTGCTCGTCACATAGGGCACATCAAGATACTGCGGATCCTCGACTATGGTCGTAACGACAAGCCAGGTATCCGCGTTTGGCATGTTGGCGAGATCGTAGTATTCCCTGACGACGGTATCGGCGCTGTAGGGAACGCCGTTCCAGCGCAGGTATCCGGGCCGCAGATTGGTCGTGACCGCTTCAAGCGAGCGCCAACGCGATGAGCCGATTCCGCCGATTCCAACGCCGCCGGCAAGGTCCGGAGGCGCGGCAAACCCAAGGAAAGCGAGTCCGCCGGGCGGTGGTTCCCAGCGCGCCGACGAGTAGCCTTGCCAGGATGGTTCCATCTCGGGCGCTGGCTCACCGCCGTCAAAGTGAAACAGTCGCGTCTGCGAGCCCGCGTCGGTGTCGATTCTCAGCGTCAGATCGTCTTCCCATGAGACGTGCAGGCGGCCCGGTACACGCATGATGCCCGCCGCACCGTAGGGACGGCATTCCTCGCCCGGTACTACCATGCCGGGCTCCCATTGGTCGGCCACCCGGATACCTTCGGCGTTGAGCGGGATACTTGCGTAATCGCCCTTGCCCGGCACGATCATGCGCCAGCGCCAATCCTCGGTAACCACCGACACCCAATAGCCCGTCAGATCGACGGGCGCAGATACCCGCGGAGACGTCTGCGACTGCGTCAACGTAGCGGGACCAATCGTCAACGTCAGCGCCGACGCCAGCCAAATGCCCGTTCGGGTGAACCTGCTCATTCGCTGAGACTCCGATATACAGCTTCCACAAACATTTCCGTTGTCCAAAACCCCGAATCGGCGCCGTATTCGGTATCGTAATCCAACGATGGACGGGCCGCCTGGACTTCTTCGAGGGACATGCCATCGTCGATCAGCGCCTGCACACGGTCGCGAATAATAGTACCCATGTCGCGGTACTCGACCACATCGGCTTCTTCGGAAAGCCGGCCATGCCCGGGAATCACCTTTGTGCCGCCCTCCTGCTTGTCTTCGGGCACCGCGATCCGGATGATCCGGTTCAACGCGTCGATGACACCCTGGACCCTGCCGCCCCGATCCAGATCGATGACCGGGTAACGCTCCGGCGTGTAGATGTCTCCGGTGCTTACGACATCGGAGCGGCGAAACCAGACCAGGCTGTCGCCATCGGTATGTGCCGCCGGCTGGTGCAGTATTTCTATGGGCTCCCCGTTGAAGTGAATGTCCCTGTAGGGCAGGAAATAGGCCATCGTCGGCCAACCCTCGGGAGATAGCTGAGTCTCCGGCGCGCTTTCGTCGG
This sequence comes from Candidatus Rariloculus versatilis, assembly GCA_028278665.1. Lineage (GTDB taxonomy): Bacteria > Pseudomonadota > Gammaproteobacteria > Steroidobacterales > Rariloculaceae > Rariloculus > Rariloculus versatilis. The sequence continues at coordinate 47,207 of JAQAJI010000002.1, read as the reverse complement.
GCGGTGCGGTCATGCGTACGAGGACGTTCTCGTGGGCGACGATCTCCGTTGCAACGCCGGTTTCCTGGCGGCCCATATTCGACAGCGCCTGGTTGCCGCCGCTGTGATCCGGATGCACGTGCGTATTGATAATGATGTAACGCACGGGGTTTTCCGCAAGTTCATCAATTCGCTCGGCTATTTTCGGCACCAACTCGGCGGTTTGGGTATCAACCAGCAAGATGCCGTCGTAACCGACCTGCAGAGCGGCGTTGCCTCGCGGCCCGACGAGCATGTAAACGTTGCCCTGAACGGGGAGTACGTGAATCTCGGCGTCAGCCGGATTCTCGCTCTGCTGGGAGAGGGCCGGAGCGGCCAGCAGCGTCGTCAGCGCCGCGGCCGACAGCCATTGCAACAAATGCGGTCGCATGCCTGGTTTCACTCCGGACAATTGCCCAGCCCCGTGCAAATGCAATACCGGCTGCACCGGGGAGCCGTGGGAACCTCGCCCATGGTCATCCGGTATTCCGGATACAGGGTGTCCGCCCCGCCGCGGGTCGCGTCATATGGAACGCCGAATAACTCCGAAAACTCGCGGCCAAAGGGGGTTTCGCCCGGCATGACATGCGGCACCGTGCCTTCCGGTACGGGTACTTCGGGCGCCGGCGTGCACGAGTTCGGCCGCATCTGCGCGTTGGGCTCGAGGGCCCAGTTGGAGGTTCTGACGAGCGGTTCGGTCAGGAAAGCCGGATCGTCGATGTAGGTCAGCACGGTCAGATAATTGCCGTGCCGGGCCCAGACTTCGGTCAAGGTCGCCTTGGAGCTTCGCGGCATGCCGTTGCGCCGCAGATAGGACGGCTTGAAGTGCGTCGTGGTCGTCTTGAGCGTATTGCCCTCCCAGACCCCCGTGGAGAATCCCTGCCAGGTGTGGCGCTCGTACGCGGGTGGATGGGGGCGGCCGTCCATGTAGATCGTGCGCTCCATCTCCATCCACGCCATACGGGTGCGAATGGCGACAAGTTGCTGGGTGTCCGGATCGTATTCTCCCCAGACCCGCATGGGTACGGAGAGGCCGCGCATGGAATAGTCGCCCCCGTGGGGCCGGCACTGATACTCCTGGACCGCGGAGATCCTGTTGGGATGATAGCTGTCGGCTCGCATCCTGGCCGCCTCGTTGATCGGCAATTCGAGGTAGTCACCAAGTGCCGGCCCAGGCAGGCGCTCGGGCGCATCCTCGTGATACAAGGCAACCCAATTGCCGGTGAGATCGACCTGTGCGACGGCTGTGATACACGGCAACAACAGGGCCGCCATCAAGCCGACCGCGCCGTGGGCGCCACTCAAGCTTCGCATTTGCAAACTCCCGTGGTGGTATCGATGCGCTCCGAACACGAATACTACATGCTGCGCAATTCGACTTCAGCCGCTCTGCCTTCCGCGGCCCCGCCTGCGCGCACCTGCTCCTGCCACCATGGTCGCCGCTATTCTGCGGGCGGCGAATCCATTTCAGCGATCCTGGCCTCGATCCACGCGCGAACCTCGGCAACGACCTCCCGCGGTTCGCGGCCGACGGTCGGGATGGCGGGACCGATCGCGAACTGAATCGTTCCCGGACGCTTGAGCCAACCGCGTCGCGGCCAGTACACGCCCGCGTTGTGCGCGACAGGTACGACGGGGCGCCCGGCGGCACTCGCAAGCAGCGCGCCGCTGAGCCCGTAGCGCCGCGACTCGCCCGGCGGGACCCGCGTGCCCTCGGGAAAGATGACGATCCAGAAGCCTTCCGCGAGGCGTTTGCGACCCTCGTCGATGACCTTCTGTACGGCGATGCGCCCGGAACGGCGGTCGATCGCGATGGGCTTGAGCAACATGAGCACCCAGCCGAGTAAAGGCGCGAACAGCAATTCCCGCTTTACGACCCAGGTCTGCGTCGGAAAATGCTTCAGTACCGCGAGCGCCTCCCAGGCTGACGAATGTTTCACAAGCAGGACCGTGTTCTGCCGGGGCAGGTTTTCAAGCCCCTGAACGACATGGTCGAGTCGACAGAGCTTGCGCAGCAGGTACCGCGCGGAGTCTGCCCAGTAAACGCACAAACGGTATGTCACGCGGTGCCCGAACGGCGCGCTTGCAAGGACAACGAAGCTGAAAAGCGCAACGGAAATAAACAGATACAGAGTGAAGACGATCGAACCGAGCCACTGACGCATGTCAGCCACCGGGCCGCTCGTCGAGCAGCGCCGACACCGCGCTTGCGAGGTCGGCGTGGATTTCCGCCTTGCGGTCGCCGAGAGTTTTCGCGGCCTGCTGCCCGTATCCGGTTCTGACGAGCATCGGCCGCGCGCCTACGGCGAGGGCGGCGTCAATGTCGGACAACTTGTCGCCGATCAAGGGCGCGTCGAGCAAGGATCTCCCGAAATCACGTTCGATCTGCCGCAAGAGGCCCGGCGCGGGCTTGCGGCAGTCGCAGCCCTCGTCGGGCCGATGCGGGCAGCAGTACACGCCCGCGAGCGAGCCGCCGGCGGCCTCGACCTCGTGCTCCATGCGCGCGTTGATAGCCTTCAGCGTCCGCGCCGAAAAGAGGCCCCGACCGACGCCTGACTGGTTGCTGACGACGACGACGCGCCACCCGGCCCGATGCAAACCGGCTATCGCCTCGAGGCTGCCCGGGATCGCGAGCCACTCGGAGGGTGACTTGATGTAGTCGGCGGAGTCCTGGTTGATGACGCCGTCACGATCGAGAACGATGAGCTGGCCCGCCGCCTCGCCCACGCGTCAGCCCCCGATGCACTGAGCCAGGTAATCGGCCAGTTGGCCGCTACCGACCCGCCGTTGTTCGCAACTGTCGCGTTCGCGCACAGTGACCGTGTCGTCGCCAAGTGTCCGGCCGTCGATCGTGACGCAGTACGGCGTGCCGGCTTCGTCCTGGCGCCGGTAGCGCCGGCCGATCGCGCCCTTCTCGTCGTATGCGGCGTCGAGCTTGCCGCGCAGTTCGCGATAGATCCCGAGCGCGCGCTCGGGCATCCCTTCCTTGCGAACGAGCGGAAACACCGCGACCTTGACCGGCGCGAGTCTCGGGTGCAGCTTCATGACCGTGCGGCGTTCGCCGCCGACTTCGTCCTCCGTGTACGCGTCGCAGAGGAAAGCGAGCGTGGCCCGGTCAGCGCCGGCCGAGGGCTCGATGACGTGCGGCAGGTAACGGCGCTCTTCGTCCGGCCCGGCCTGGTCGTCGAAGTAGCGCAGGTCCTTGCCGCTCGCCTGCATGTGCTGGCGGAGATCGAAGTCCGTGCGATTGGCGATGCCCTCAAGCTCGCTCTGACCGAACGGGAAGCGGTATTCGACGTCGGCGCAGGCCGCTGCGTAGTGGGCGAGTTCCGAATCCTCATGCTCGCGAAGCGCGAGATTTTCCGGCCGGAGTCCGAGGTCGACGTACCAGCGGTAACGCCTGTCCCGCCAATAGACGTACCAGGCCTCAGCGTCGGCTGCCCGGCAGAAGAACTCCACTTCCATCTGTTCGAACTCGCGGCTGCGGAACGTGAAGTTGCGCGGGTTGATCTCGTTGCGGAAAGCCTTGCCGACCTGGCCGATGCCGAACGGCAGCCTGACGCGGGCAGTGTCCAGTACGTTCTTGAAATTCAGAAAGATTCCCTGAGCTGTCTCAGGGCGAAGATACGCGGCGCTCGAGCTGTCCTCGAGCGCGCCGATGTAGGTCTTGAACATGAGGTTGAACGCGCGCGGCGCCGTCAAGGTGCCGGGCTCGGTGGCTCCGGGTGCCAGCGTTCTGGCGCGCGCCGACTCGTCTTCCAGGGCGCCGGCGATCGCTTCGATCGACAGGGCATCGCCGCCGGGCCGCGACTTCAGAATCCGCCTCAGTTGTTTGCGGTGCGGTGCGAGGAGTTCGTCTTGAGGCGACTTGCCGGCTTCACCGGGCGACGCGAATAGTACGTCCGTGATCGTTTCCCGGCCGCCATTCTCTGTCTCCAATACGAGCGCGAACACGACAAGTTGATCGGCCCGGTAGCGGGCCCGGGTCTCCCGGCAATCCACCATCGGGTCGCTGAAACCGCTCAGGTGGCCGCTCGCCTCCCAGACCTTCGGGTTCAGGAGCAGCGCGCTGTCGATACCGACCATGTCGAAGGGCGATGGCGCGCCGGTTTCCGCAGCGGTTTCGTCGTGATGGGCGATCATGTCGTCCCACCAGGCCTGCTTGACGTTGCGCTTCAGGGCGACGCCGAGTGGACCGTAGTCCCAGAAGCCGTTGAGGCCCCCATAGATCTCGCTCGACGGAAACACGAAGCCCCGGCGCTTGCTGAGCGAGACGATTTTTTCCATCGAGTCCATGGCGGCTTGCACTGTCTTGAGCGGAGGCGAAGCGCGAGAGTATAGCGACGCGCGGCGTTCGCCGGGAACGAACCACGCGAGTTATTCGCGCCGAAAGATCACATCCGCTGTTGCGGGCACCGGTTCAGGGTCGGGGATTTCGTCGGACGCCCGGCGAGACCGGAAGTTTCCATGGTTGTCGGGCGCCGGATCGTTTCAGCAGCAGGCAATGGTAGGATTTCCGTCGCCCTTGCCCGCTGGTGGACGATTCGGCTGGCAGGAGCAACGGCCAATCGGGAGTCGGATTCGCGGCCTCGCGAGGGCGCGGCCAGGACGGTGGGTCACCGGTCCGACGGCAGCGGCCAGGTCCACGATCATCCGGGGCTGTATGTCGCCGATGCCTCGGCCTTCCCGCAGCCCGTGGGTGTACCGCCGTCGCTCAGCATTGCAACGTGGGGGTCACACGTCGCCGAGCGTATGGTTCGCAGCAATCGACCCGCTGAAAGGAGCAACTTCATGCACACGGTTCTCGTCAAGTACGTCCTGCCCGGGCCCGTCCCGCGCGAGAAGATGATGGAAGGCTTCAGGGAGGTCGAAGGGCGCTTTCGGGCGACGCCGAAGCTCATTCGCAAGTATTTCAGTTATGACGAGGGCAACCATACCGGCCACTCCGTTTACCTGTGGGAAAGCGAGGCCGATGCCCGGGCGTTTTTCAACGACCAGTTCCTGACCCATTTCAAGGCAAAGTTCGGCGCCGACCCTGAACTGTTCTACGTCGACACGTTGATGGTCATCGACAACGAAGCGGGCAAGACGACCGCAGGCTGATTCCCGTTCGAGACCGCGCCCCCGCCGAGTGGCGCCTGCGGGGCATGGCAGCGGCGGCGGCAGGCGGTCGGATCGGGAGCGTGCCGGCGGCGGTCCGGATGTCCCGCAAGCCCGGCCGGCACCACTTTTCTTTTTGCACCGTTTTGGTGCATCATGTCGCGCGTTTCGTTCCAACCCGGGGCAGGAGAGCGCCGGATGGCGGCCACGCGCTCCGCAGAAGAAAGGCGAAACGCGCTTTGTTTCGATTGGCACGCTTGATGCATCGGTGGAGGTTCAACATCGGTGTTCTGACCGGGTGCGCGCCCGTGGGCGCTGGTATCCGGTCGTGTTGGATCCACGGCAACTCAGTTATCAATGGAGGAGAATCATGTCGTCAGCCGACGTTTTGAAAATGATTGAAGAAAACGGCGTCAAGTTCGTCGATCTGCGCCTGACGGACACGCGCGGAAAGGAACAGCACGTCAGCGTGCCGTCACACATCGTCGACGAAGCCTTTTTCGAAGACGGCAAGATGTTCGACGGCTCATCCATCGCCGGATGGAGGGGGATCCACGAGTCCGACATGATTCTGATGCCGGATACGTCCACGGCGGTTCTTGATCCGTTCACCGAGGAAGCGACGCTCAACATGTTCTGCAACGTTATCGAGCCGATGACCCTGCAGGGCTACGGTCGCGACCCGCGTTCCACGGCCGTGCGTGCCGAGGCGTATCTGAAGTCGACCGGCATCGCCGATGCGGCGTATTTCGGTCCGGAAAACGAGTTCTTCGTTTTCGACGACGTGCGCTGGCGGACCGATATGCATCGCACGTCCTACGAAATCAGGTCGAACGAGGGCGCCTGGCAGTCCGGCGACGAATTCGAGGGGGGCAACATCGGGCACCGACCCAGGGTCAAGGGCGGTTACTTTCCGGTGCCGCCGGTCGACTCGCTGGCCGACGTCCGCTCGGCGATGTGTCTGGCGCTCGAGGAGATGGGCCTGACGACGGAGGTGCACCATCACGAGGTCTCCACGGGTGGACAGGGCGAAATCGGCGTCATGTTCGACACGTTGGTCAAGAAGGCCGACGCCGTTCAGATCCTCAAGTACGTCGTCATGAATGTCGCTGACAGCTACGGCAAGACCGCGACCTTCATGCCCAAGCCGCTCGTCGACGACAACGGCAACGGCGCGCACGTGCATCAGTCGCTGGCGAAGGACGGCCAGAACATCTTCACCGGCGACGGCTACGCGGGGCTTTCCGATGCGGCGCTTTACTACATCGGCGGCGTCAAGAAGCATGCGCGCGCATTGAACGCGTTCACGAATGCCGCGACGAACAGTTACAAGCGCCTCGTCAAGGGCTTCGAGGCTCCGACGCTGATCGCGCACTCCGCGCGCAACCGCTCCGCTGCGGTGCGCGTACCGTTCGTCGCGAATCCGAAGGCGCGCCGGGTCGAGGTCCGGTTCCCGGACAGCACCGGCAACCCGTACTTCGCGTTCAGTGCAATGTTGATGGCAGGCCTCGACGGCATCGTGAACAAGATCGATCCGGGCGAGCCCGTCGACAAGGACCTCTACGATCTGCCGCCCGAAGAGGAGAAGGACATCCGGACCGTCTGCTTCTCGCTGCAGGAAGCGCTCGAAGAGCTCGACGCGGACCGCGACTTCCTCAAGGCCGGCGACGTTTTCAGCGACGATCTCATCGACGCGTACATCGAGCTCAAGCAGGACGAGATCACGTTGTTGCAGAAATCGACGCATCCTGTCGAATTCGAGATGTACTACAGCTTGTAAGCGGCCGACACAAAGCGTCCCTCGGCCACCCAATGTGGCGGGATCGTGCAGATCCCGCCCGTTCGGTTGGCGTGTCCCGGAGGGCGTCGCTAAGCTAGGGGTATGCGTTCGTGGCTGATACTTTTCGGCATGCTCTGGTCGACAGCGAGCCTCGCCGTGCCGGTCTGGATGTGGGTGGACGAGACCGGCCGCCAGCACTTCTCCGACCGCCCGATGCCCGGCGCCAGCCGCATCGAACTCGGCAGCGCGCCGGTCATTTCACTGCGCCCGCCGTCGACTCCGACGGCGAGCGCATCGGTACCGGGCGCCACGGACTCCGCTCTGGCAATACCGTCGTACACGGCGTTCGCCATCGCGAGCCCGGCGGACGGGCAGACGCTGTGGAATACCGAGGGACGGCTCGAAGTGATCGTGGAGCTGACGCCGGCCCTGCAACCCGGCCATCGCCTGCTCGCAGACCTCGACGGCCGGCGGATAGAGTCAGCCGGCGCCGGTCCCAGGCTCACGGTGCCCGACGTCTACCGGGGTCTGCATACGATCAGTGCCGTGATCGTCAACGAACGCGACGAGGAAGTGCTGCGCTCGCCTGGCGTGACGTTCATGGTGCGGCAGACGAGCACTCTCAACCCGAACAATCCGCAAAACCGTCGCTGAAAACCCGCCGACCGCGCGCGCCTGCCTCCGGCAGTCTGCTGCGCAGCCAGACGACGGCGCTGGTCGCCGTCGATGACTCGTTGACCGTGAGCTATCTCAATGACGCCGCGGAGAACCTGCTCGGCATGAGCGAGCGTCAGGTCATCGGCCGGACGATCGAATCGCTGGCGCAACCGGCTGACGAACTCGTCAAGCTCTGCCGGCGAGCCCTGCGCACGGGGCTGACCATCGGCCTCAGGGAGCTCTCGGCCCGCTTCGGGGAGCGCGAACTCAATCTGCACTGCCAGGCGGCGCCGATCGAGGGCGAGCCCGGGCTCCTGCTCGAGCTGTTCGATACCGACCGCGATCGAACAATCCGCCGCGAGGCGGAGATCGCCGCGCAGCGAAAGCTGTCGCGGCAGGTGATCCGCCAACTCGCTCACGAGGTCAAGAACCCGCTCGTCGGTCTGCGCGGTGCGGCGCAGCTACTCGAGCGCCAGTTGCCTGGCGCGGATCTCAAGGACTATACGCGCGTCATCATTGACGAAGCCGATCGGCTTGCGGCGATGGTCGACAGCGTCCTTTCGACGGGTGGGGCGCCGGTGCCGGCCGATTTCAACCTGCATGAAGTCACCGAGCGCGTCGCGAACCTGTTGGCCGCAGAGATCTCGCCGGGCATCGAACTCGTGCGCGACTATGACCCGAGCCTGCCGTCGGTCCGGGCGGACCAGAGCCAGATGATCCAGGCGTTCCTGAATCTCGCGCGCAACGCCACGCAGGCCGTCGGCAAGGACGGGCGGATCGTGCTCAGAACGCGGGCGCTGCACAATCACCCGATCGACGGCGAACAACATCGCCTGGTGCTGTCGGCCGAGGTGGAGGACAACGGGCCGGGCGTTTCCGCGGAGCTTGCCGGGACGATCTTCTTTCCGCTGGTGACCGGCAGAAACTCCGGTACCGGCCTCGGTCTCACGATCGCCCAGGACCTCGTCAGCCGCAATGGCGGCTACATCGAATACGAGAGTCGCCCCGGCAGGACGGTGTTTCGAATGCGACTGCCGGTTGACGGCACCGGTGACGCGGCGTAGGCGACAGCGATGACCGGGAGCGGCAAGCTGCGGGTCTGGGTCGTCGATGACGACGAATCCGTGCGCTGGGTGCTTGAGCAGGCGTTTAGCCAGGCCGGAATGAAGCCGCGCTGCTTCCTGTCCGGCGAACGATGCTGCGCGGCGCTCGAGAGCGACAAGCCCGACGTGATCGTGACCGATATCCGGATGCCGGACATGAGCGGCTTCGAACTCATCGAGCGCCTGGCCGTGACGGACCCCGGGATTCCGGTGATCGTGATCACGGCGCACTCGGACCTCGACAGCGCGGTGTCCGCCTATCAGAGCGGTGCGTTCGAGTATCTGCCGAAACCCTTCGACGTCGATGCGGCCATCGAACTGGTAAACCGCGCTGCGCGCGAACGCGGCGGCGAGCCCCCGGAACCCGCCGACCTGGACACGGTGCCGACGATCATCGGCCGCGCGCCCGCGATGCAGGAAGTGTTCAAGGCGATCGGCCGGCTGTCGCGTTCGAGCATGACCGTCCTGATCACGGGCGAATCCGGTACGGGCAAGGAGCTCGTTGCCCGCGCGCTGCACGACAACTCCGCGCGCAGCGAGGCGCCGTTCGTTGCGCTCAACACGTCGGCGTTCACGGCGGAGCTGCTCGAATCGGAGCTCTTCGGCCACGAGAAGGGTGCGTTCACGGGCGCCACGGAGCGGCGTGTCGGCCGGTTCGAGCAGGCCAACGGCGGCACGCTGTTCCTCGATGAAATCGGCGACATGTCCGCAGCGCTGCAGACACGCCTGCTGCGCGTGCTCGCTGAAGGCGAGTACTTTCGCGTCGGCGGCCAGGCGCCGATCAGAGTCGATGTTCGCGTCGTCGCGGCCACGCACCAGGACCTCGACAAGGCCGTGGTCGCCGGCAGGTTTCGCGAAGACCTCTACCATCGGCTCAACGTCATGCGCATCGAGGTCCCGCGGCTTCGCGACCGCCAGGAAGACATTGTTGAACTTGCTGACTTTTACCTCGATCATGCAGCCAAAGAGCTCGAAGTTGCGCCGAAAAAACTTGATCGTGCAGCGCAGAAACGGTTGCTTGGATACGATTGGCCGGGGAACGTCCGCGAACTGGTGAATCTCTGCCGCAGGTTGTCGGTGACGGCGGCGGGCTCGGTGATTAGTGTCGACGATCTGCCCAGCGAGCTGGGCGGGCCGGCCGTGCAAGCCGACGCCGAATGGACGGCGAGCCTCGCGCACTGGGCTGCGGCGCAGCTTGCCGGGAAACCCGATCAGCCGCTTCTCGGCGAAGCCCTGCCGGCGTTCGAGACGACGCTGATTCTCGCCGCGCTGAGGCGCGCCGGCGGCAAGCGTCATGAAGCGGCGAAGCTGCTCGGCTGGGGCCGCAATACGCTCACACGCAAGATCAAGGAGCTCGGGATCGAGGCGTAGCCCGAAGGTCTGCCCCACATCGCCGGGTGGATCCGCATACGCGTCCGACCAGCCGCAACGGCAAGTGACGCGCGCGCAGGGTACAGGGAGGAATTTGCCGCGAGTCTCGAGCGAACGGCAGTGCGACTGCGCGCAGCATCAAGTCCGCCGGGATCCCCGCTCGATATCGTCCATGACCGCTTCGGCCAGCTCGAGCGCGGCGATGCCGTCGCGCCCGGTCACGCGGCAGGGCACATCGTCGAGCACGGATTCGACGAAGGCCTCGGCTTCCGCCAACAGCGCGTCGCCCTTGTCCAGACTCCACTTCTCCTCGTGCAGAGGCACCTCGCCGCCGCTCCTCACGCGGCGCACCTCGCCGCCGCCAAAATCGATCGAGACGTACTGGTTCTGCTGGAATACCCTGAACTTGCGCTGGGCGCTCATCGATACGCGTGACGCGGTGACGTTCGCGATCGCGCCGTTCGCGAACTCGATGCGTGCGTTGGCAATGTCGGTGCTGCCGGACAACACGGCGATGCCGACGGCCGACACCTGGCGCGGGCTTGCGTCGACGAGCGAGAGGATGACGTCAAGGTCGTGGATCATGAGATCGAGCACGACATTGATGTCGGCGCCGCGGGACTTGAAGGCCGCCAGCCGATGGCACTCGATGAAACGCACGTCGTCGAGCGCCTCGCGCGCGGACAAGAGCGCCGGATTGAACCGCTCGACATGCCCGACCTGCAGTTTCAGATCACGCTCTTCGGCGAGCTCGGTCAGGGCAATGGCCTCGCGGCTCGTCGGTGTCATGGGCTTCTCGACGAACACGTGCACGCCGTGCTCGAGAAAGAATCGGGTCAGCTCGAAGTGCGCCGCCGTGCTTGCGGCGACCGTGACGGCGTCGACCTTGCCGGGCAGTTTCCTGTAGTCGCCGCAAAATGTCGTGTTCAACTCCTCGGCGACTTCCCGGCCCACCGCTTCGCGCAGGTCGCATACGGCGACGAGGTCGGCAGCCGGCAGAGCCGAGTACTTTTGCGCGTGGAACCGGCCGAGATAGCCGACGCCGACGACGGCGACGCGCAGCCGCTTCACGGTCGCGCCACCCCGCGCTGCGACGACGACAGAAAATCGACGAAGTGACTGAGCCATAAACTCGGCGTGCAGTCACGGCCGATCTCGGCAACGACCTCGTCCATGGTCAGGGAACGATCGAACAGGATCCTGAGCGCGCGATCGAGGTTTCTGCGCTCGGCGGCGTCGACGCCCGCCCGCCTGAGCCCGACCCGGTTCAATGCGCGCGGCGTAGCCCAGTGGCCCTCGGCGATGGTGTAGGGCGGGATGTCCTTGTTGGCGAAGGCGCCCGCCGTCAGAAAGCAGAACGAACCGAGCCTGACAAATTGCGTGATGCCCGCAAGCCCGCTCAACAGCGCGTGATCCTCGACCGTGACATGCCCTGCGAGCTGGGTCGCGTTGGTGATCACGACGCCGTTGCCGATGCGGCAGTCGTGGCCGAGATGCACGAAAGCCATGAGAAGGTTGTCGTTGCCGATGCGCGTGGCGCCGCCGCCTTTTTCCGTGCCGACGCTGATACTTACGTACTCGCCGATCCTGTTGCCGTCGCCGATCAGCAGCTCAGTGTCGGCGTCGACGTAGCTTGTGTCCTGCGGCGGGCCGCCGAGCACGGCGCCCGTCTGGATGAGGTTGTTCGCGCCGATGCGGACCCGGCCGTGGCGCCCACCGAGCCGCGCGTGCGACTCCACGATCGTCCCGCTGCCGATCTCGACCTGGTCCTCGATGACGCAATACGCCCCGACTTCCACGTCGGAGGCGAGAGTTGCCAGGTCGGAAACGATGGCTGTGGGGTGGATGCTCAAGGCTGCGTGCTCACGGGTCGCCGGAATCCCAATTACACCAGAGCGGCTTGCGAGAGCAAGCGCGACGCGAGGAAAATCGTCGACTATGCCCGCGAATCTGAGTCCCGAATACAAAAAGGCCGAACAGGCGTTTCGCGCAGCCCGCGACGAAGCCGAGCGTCTGGCCTGTCTCAGGGACATGCTGCGGACGATCCCGAAGCACAAGGGAACCGAACACCTGCAACGGGACATCAAGAGCCGCATCAAGCAGCTCACCGAAGAACTCGCCGGGCCGCGCAAGGGCGCCGCGCGCAGCGGTCCCGTTCACTCCGTGCGTCGCGAAGGCGCCGCGCAGATCGCGCTGCTCGGGCCGCCTAACGCCGGCAAGTCGAGTCTGCACGTGAAGCTGACCGGCTCGCGCGCGGACATCGGGCCGTACCCGCACACGACGCACGCGCCGATGCCGGGCATGCTCGCCTACGAGGACATCCATTTTCAGCTTGTCGACCTGCCGCCGATTTCCGCGGACTTTTTCGAGCCGTGGTTCGTCAACGCGCTGCAGCCGGCGGACGCGGCGTTGCTCGTCGTCGACATCTCCGATCCTGAGTGCATCGATCACGTGGTGTCGATCCTCGAGCGTCTCGAGGAGCGGAAGATCACCTTGAGCGCGTACTGGCCAGCCGGCGGGCTCACGCCTGCGAGCTCGGACGATCTCGAGGACGAACGCGCGCTCGACCCGTTCCGGATCTTCCTCCCCGCGCTGCTGGTAGCGAACAAGATCGACCGCAACTCCGACCCCGAGGACATCAGGGTGCTCAAGGAACTGACCGGCGTGAGTTTTCCGGCGCAGGCGGTGTCGGTCGAATCCGGCCAGGGGCTCGACGCGCTTGGCCGGTTCCTGTTCGCGCAGCTTGAAGTCGTGCGCGTATATACCAAGGCTCCCGGCAAGCCGGCCGAGATGGACCGCCCGTTCACGCTGCGCGCGGGCGCGAGCGTGCTCGATGTCGCGCGGCTGGTCCACAAGGACATTGCAGGTTCGCTGCGCTACGCGCGCGCCTGGGGCGGCAAGGTATTCGACGGTCAGCAGGTGGGTCCGGAGCATGTGGTCATCGACGGCGACATCGTGGAGCTCCACATGCGGTGACGTCGCGGTTTCGGTTGCGGTCGAAGGGCGCCCGGTCTTGCCGTCCAGCCGGGCAGCCTTCAGCGCTGTGACGGTCGCTTTCCTGACTGGCGCGCCCGGCGGTCAACCGCTGGCCTGGATATCGGGTACGTCGCCGGAATCGAGCGAGCCGATGAGCTCGGCGACCGATGCAAGGCCGTGCCTTTCGATGTAACTGCGAATTCCGGCGTTGATCTTTTTTGCCGCCAGCGGATCGTAGAAGAGCGCCGTGCCTACACCGACTGTCGCGGCGCCGGCCATGAGGAAGATGAGCGCGTCGGCCGCGGTCTCGATGCCGCCCTGGCCGATGATCGGCGTGCCGTCGCGGCGCACTTCCTCGTAGACCTGGTGCACCTTGAGCAGGGCGATCGGCCGGATCGCCGGGCCCGACAGGCCGCCCTGGATGTTGCCGATGATCGGGCGGCGGGTTTCCGGGTCGATGTCCATGCCCATGAGCGTGTTGATGACGGCCAGCCCGTCGGCGCCGGCATCCACGCAGGCACGCGCGTTCGCCGCGATGTCGGTCTGGTTCGGTGAGAGCTTGACGATCAGCGGCTTGCGAGTCGCCTTGCGGCAGGCCGCGACGACCTGTGCCGACATGGCGGGATAGTTGCCGAAAGCAACGCCGCCTTCCTTGACGTTCGGGCAGGAAATGTTGATTTCCATCGCGTCGATGGGCGAATCGTCGAACCGCCGCGTGACCTCGACGTATTCCTCCACGGTTGAGCCGCAGACGTTGGCGATGAAGCGCGTTTCGTCGAAGTCGAGCGTTGGCAGGATCTGCCGGATCACGTGGTCCGTGCCCGGGTTCTGCAGGCCGATGGCGTTCAGCATCCCGGCGGGCGTCTCCCAGACGCGATGCGGTTCGTTGCCGAGCCTTGGCGCGAGCGTCGTGCCCTTGAGCACGATCGCCCCGGCGTCGCTGTTGGAGAAGCCCGCGACGCGCGTGTATTCCTCGCCGAAGCCAACACAGCCGGACAGCAGCACGACCGGCGAATCGAGCCTGAGTCCGCAGAAGTCGATGGTCAAGGGGTTCATGCGCTGGCAACGTCTGACATCGTGCTCACGGCAGCGTTTGAGGCATTATCGAGCGCCGCAGGACTGCGCATCAAGCCGGGTGCGCAGGGCGCTCGCAATCGCGTGGAGGAGGCCGGTGGGTTTGGCGGTGCGCCGCGCCGTCGTGCCACGGGTCCCCAGGACGGCTGCAAATCCGCTCTCATCCGCCCCTTCGGCCGATCGATTTCGTCAAATATGGCTCGATATTCTCCTCAATCGATCAACCGAAGGGACGGCGATCGCGAATTTTCGCTTTCGCGACTTCCTACGGCGCAGGCTCCTAGCCGAGTTCGGCCGTCGGCGGCCGGCGCATGAGCGCGGCCACCGCTTCCTGGGGGCTCGCGCCCGCGTAGATGACGCGATGGATCTGCTCGACGATCGGCATGGTCACATTGCGTTGCTTCGCGACATCGTGCACGGATCGAGCACCGTAGTAGCCTTCGACGACCTGTCCGATGTCCTGGCGGGCCTGCTCCGCGCTTCGGCCGCGCGCGAGCGCAAGGCCGAAGCGGCGGTTGCGGGACTGGTCGTCCGTGCAGGTCAGCACGAGGTCGCCCATGCCCGCAAGACCCATGAAGGTGTCCCGGCGTGCACCGAGGGCGAGGCCTAGCCGCGTCATTTCGGCGAGCCCCCGGGTCAACAGCGCAATCCTCGTGTTGGCGCCGAAGCCGAGCCCGTCGGAGATGCCCGCGCCGATCGCAAAAACGTTTTTCGTGGCCGCGCCGACCTCGACGCCCATGATGTCGGTCGATGTATACGCGCGAAAGGCATCCGTCGTGATTGATTCGGCGAGGGCGCGGGCATAGTCGCCGCTTGCGGAGGCGATGGTCATCGCGCTTGGCAGTCCGGCACCGACTTCGGCCGCGAAGGTCGGCCCCGAGAGTACGCCTGTCGGCACGTCATGCGGCAGCAGTTCGGCGACGACCTGGTGCGGCAGCAACCCCGTTTCGAGCTCGAAACCCTTGGTCGCCCAGGCGAGCCCCCGGAGCGGGACCGCGCTCGCGGCGACCGCTGCAAGGACCTCGCGGAAGGCATGGCTCGGCACGGCGACCAGGACGTCCTCGGCGCCGTCGAGCGCATCGGACAGTGTGGCCGTGACGGACAGACCCGCCGGAAACCTGGCATCGGGCAGGTAGCGGCGGTTCAGGCGCGCGCGGGACAATGCTTGAAGCTGTTCGCGGTCGCGGCCCCAGAGCACGGCCGTGCGCCCGGCACGCGCAAGCTGGATGGCGAGCGCGGTGCCCCAGGAGCCTGCGCCGAGTATGGCGACGGGGTTACGGCCCGTGCCCACTGCTCAGGCTGGCTCTGCCGAGTACATGGATCTGCCCGGCGCTTATTGGCTCCGTCTCCTAGTGCGCTTCGCTTGGATCGATCAACGGCTGCGGTGCGGCCTGGGCGGCCTGGGCTTGCTGTTGTTGCTGCTCGCGTTCGCGCAGCGCCTGAGCGTACAGGGCGTCGAAATTGATCGGCTGCATGAGCAGCGGCGGGAATCCGCCACGGGTCGAGAGATCCGCGATGGCTTCGCGCGCATAGGGGTAGAGGGTTGCCGGACAGTAGCTGCCGATCAGCGCCTGGCGTTCCTCGTCCGTGTATCCCTGCATCAGAAACACGCCCGCCTGGGTGATTTCGACGAGAAACAGCGTGTCCTCGTTGAGTTTCGCTTCGGCCGTCATTGTCAGCGTGACCTCGACATTGTCGCCGCCGATGTCCGTGTGCCCGGAACGCATGTTGAGCTGCGTCTGCGTCTGCTCGTCGGTTTCCGTCCTGAATACGTCCGGCGCCTTCGGGGATTCGAAGGACAGGTCCTTGACGTAAATCTTCTGCAGGATGAGTTGCTTGGTCGGAGTCGTCTGTTCGTCGGCCATGGTAGTGGTTCTCTCGTCGTCAGGATGATCGGGTGCCGTTATGGATGCGCCTTGCGCCTAATCGACCAACGGCAGATTTTCGGCGCGCCAGCCCGCGAGCCCGGCGCGCAGGCTCACGACGTTCTCGAAGCCCGCCTTGCGTAGGGCCGCCGCCGCCTTCGCGGAGTCGGCGCCATTCTCGCACACGGTGACAAGCGCCTTGTTTTTCGGCTTTTTTACGGCCTTCTCGCTCGCCTCGATTTCGCCGAGCTTGACGTTGCGCGCGTTGACGATGTGGCCGCGGGCGAAATCGTCCGTCTTACGCACGTCGATTATCAGCGCTCCGCGGTTGATGAGCTGCACGGCCTCACCGGGCGAGACGGACGTTGCCTGCCGGGTCTTGAGCTTGATCTCATAGAAAATCACGGCCGTGAGCGTGGCGATCACGGCTACGGTGAGGTACGGGTGGTTCGCGGCAAATTCGGCCAACTGGCCCATCGGGTGCCCTGCAGGCGCAAAACGACGCGCAATTATAGCAGCGGCCCGGTGCTGCATTGGTGCAGGAAAAGCGAATAGACTGGAGCGCGAAATGAAGCTGCTGGGGCATGTTCTTGTCCGCTCGGCGCTTGCGGCCACACTCGTCGCGGGAGGCCTCATTGGCCCTGGGGCGCTCCGGGCTCAGGCGGACGACGAGGCCGCGCTCAATGCGGTACGCGCCGAGATCGAGGCACTGGAGCGCCGCATCGGGCGCCAGACGGTCGCGCGTGACGCCAACGCCGAATCGCTGCGGCAAACGGAGCTTCGCATTGCGGCCGTGAACGGGGAGCTCGCCCGGCTGCGCGCTCGGGCGCGCGAGCAGCAGGAGCGCCGGGAGACGCTCGCCGGCCAGGCGCGCGAGGCCGAGGACCGGCTTGCCGTCGAGCGCGAAGCGCTGGCCCGGCAGGTACGCATGAGCTACATGACGGGCCGACAGGAGCTGTTCAGGTTGCTGCTGAGCCAGGAGACGCCGGCGGGTCTCGGCCGGATGGTGGCCTGGTACGATTACTTCAACCGCGCTCGAACCGGCCGGATTGCCGCGGTGAGCGGCGAACTCTCCACGCTCTCGCAGCTTCGCGCCGAAGCCGCCGAGATCGAGAGCGAACTCGCGGTGCTGCGCGCCGCGGAGGAGGCGGAACTGGAGGCGCTTGACGCCACGCGCGCCGAGCGCAGTGCCGTTCTCGCGCGAGTCGAAGCGTCGATGGACGAGTCCGGTGACGAGATGGCCAGGCTGCGCGGCGAAGAGCGGCGACTCGTGGATCTGCTGGCATCGCTCGGCGAGGTCATGGCGGCGTTTCCGGTCGAAGCCGGCGTGCCATTCTCCGATCTCAGGGGGCGACTGAGCTGGCCCGTGTCCGGCCGGCTCGCTGCCGATTACGGTCAGCCGCGCGGCGCAGGGGCACTGAGGTGGAACGGCGTGCTGCTCGACTCGGCCCCGGGCACTGCGGTCAGGGCGCTCTACCATGGCCGGGTCGCCTATTCGGACTGGCTGCCGGGCCTGGGACTGCTCGTCATCCTCGATCACGGCGACGGCTACATGAGTCTCTACGGGCACAATGACGCGTTGCTCAAATCGCCAGGCGACGCCGTCACGACCGGCGAGGCGATCGCTCAGGTCGGCGATACCGGCGGTCGTGCAGAGCCTTCGCTCTACTTCGAGATTCGGCGCAACGGCGAGCCCGTGAATCCGCATTCGTGGATTTCGGGCACGCCGTCGGTCAACTAGAAAACTCTGCCCGGTTTGACCCGCTGCCCCGCGCATTTGTACGGGTTATCGTCCTTGGGGGGTGATCGGCGTTTCAGTCGGCGTTGTTAGGAAATTCCTCGTGAGCGTCGGCGGGCGCTATGCTAAGGTGAAGCGCGCGAGGGAGGGGAAAAAGCACAACATGTCGCTCAAGCTTCGCTGTGTTCTCGTTCTTGTGATCGGTACCGTGCTCGGGCTTACGGTGTCGCTCGGCAGCAGCGTGCTCGCCGACCGCGAAGCGCGGTTGGCGGCGCGGCACTCGTCGACCCTGCCCACGGAGTACGTACAGCGGCTCGCTGAGGTCATCGAACGCGTTCGGCGTGAGTACGTGGATCAGGTCGACGACGAGCGGCTCATCGAGAGCGCGATCCGCGGCGTCATCGAAGAGCTCGATTCGCACTCGCGCTATCTCGACGCGCGCGCCTACGAGGACATCCGCATCGCGACGACGGGCAACTACTCGGGCGTCGGGCTCGATGTGCGCGTCGAGAATGGTCGCGTGACGGTGGTCACGCCGCTCGACGGCGGGCCGGCCGAGGCGGTCGGGATTCTGCCGGGCGACGTACTGATCGCAGTCGATGACATGCCCGTAGACGGAAAAAACGTCGACGAGACAGTGAACCGCATGCGGGGCGAGCCGGGCACCGAGGTCACGCTTGGCGTGATGCGCGACGGCGTCAACGACCCGCTCAGGTTCGCCCTGACACGTGCGGAAATCAACGTGAAGACCGTCACGTCCGCCCACCTCGGCGACGGTTACGGCTATGTCCGGCTCACGGGCTTCTCCGACAGCACGGCGAGCGATCTCGACGCGGCGGCGCGCGAGCTCGGCGCGGAGTCAGCCACAGGGCTCAAGGGACTCGTGCTCGACCTGCGCAACAACCCGGGCGGCGTGCTCGAGGCCGCCGTCGATGTGGCCGACCGTTTCATCGATGACGGCCTTATCGTGCGCGGCGCCGGCCGCATCCGCCAGGCGCGTTTCGAGAAGCGTGCGAGTGCCGGCAATGAACTGGAGCAGGTTCCCCTGGTCGTGCTCGTCAACCGCGGATCGGCTTCGGCGTCGGAAATCGTGGCCGGTGCGCTGCAGGACCACGATCGCGGTCAGATCGTCGGCGAGCGAACCTACGGCAAGGGTTCCGTTCAGACAGTGCTGCCGATCTCCGAGGGCAATGCCATCAAGCTGACGACGTCGCGCTACATCATGCCCTCCGGCCGCTCGATCGCCGGCGTCGGAATTTATCCGGATATCGTCGTTCGCAACGCCGATCCGCGACGTCAATACCGAGGACCGGAAGGCCAGGTCGCGCCGGGCGACGACCTGCAGCTGCAACGGGCGCTGCGGCTCATCGGCTACAGCAACGTCGCGCTCGGCGAGCTGTAGAGATACCCAGCCGCGCGCCAGGCGGTCGCCGATAGACTTGGGCGCCCGGAAAGCACAAGGCCCGATGCGGCCACGCGCGCCCGGAAAGTTTCCCACCTGGGGCGTGCTGGCATTGCCGGGCGGACTCCTTTGGGGTGCCTTGCTCGGCGTTTTCGCGGGCGGCTTCTTCGGCAACGCCGCGATCGGCGTGGCCGTCGGGGCGGGCGTCGGCCTCGGTGCAGGGCTTTGCACGTTCGCTGCGGCAGTCGTTGTCGCCTCGGCCAGGGAAGTCCCGAGCCAGGGAACGCGCCATCCGGACGACCCCAGGGCTCGCGACGGATGAAACGGCTGAGTTTGCAGGCCGGGCGCGGCCTCGGTGCGCTGGCAGGGGCGCTGCTGGCGATCCTCTGGGTCTATGCAATGTGGGTGCCGGGCGCGGCGCTTGGTCTGAGTGGCATCGGGCTTGCGATCGGGTTCATGATGGTGGTCATCGCCGTCATCGCCGTCATCGCCGCATACCACGGACACGCTGCGGCGCTGCTGGTCGCGTTTCTTGCCTCGTTCCTGCCGGTCGGGGCCGTCCTGATACAGGCCGCGGACCCTCAGGATCGCTGGATCGGAGTGCTGGATCTGGCGCTCCTCGCTGCGGCGGCGCTGGTCCATTTCGGCAAGGAGACCAAACAGGGATGAACACGCATACGGGCAGTTGTCATTGTGGACGGGTCAGGTTCGAAGTCGACGGTCCGCCGCAAGTCGAGGTCACGGAGTGCAACTGCTCGGTCTGCAGCAAGTCCGGTTACCTGCATTACATCGTGCCGAAGACGCGGTTCCGGCTGCTCAGCGGCCGGGACGATCTCGTCATCTACCGCTTCAACACCGGTGTGGCCGAGCACACGTTCTGCCGAATCTGCGGCATCAAGCCCTTCTACGTCCCTCGCTCCCATCCCGATGGCGTCAGCGTCAATGCGCGCTGCATCGATCCGGACACCGTTGCGGCGCTATCGATCGTACGCCAGTTCGACGGGGCGAACTGGGAGCGGCACATCGCCGAATTGCCACCGCTCGCCGAATGACCGGGGCTCGCGCTGTCGATGGTCGTACCGGCATCGCCGGCGGGGAGGTCAGCGCACGTCCGGCGGCTCGCAAGGATATGGAGCCGTGAGCTTCCGTAGCCGCGCGTCGGCCCGGTGGGCCATTTGCGCCGTGCTGGCCGTGCTCTGGGCCGCATCGCTCGGTCTGCCGGCGATCCGCGTCGCCGGCGGCCCCGAACTCGACGGACTTGACGTGCTGGTGCAGGGTTGGCGAGGCGCGAGCGTCGGCGTTTTCGCCTGGTACTCGAACCCGCTGTTTGCGGGCGCATTGCTCGCCGCCGTCCTGCGCTGGCCGGGCGCCGCCGGAGTCGCCTCCGGCGCCGGTCTCGTGCTCGCACTGACGAGCTTCGCCGCTTCAAGCCTTGCGCAAAGCACCGGCGGCGCGGCCCCTGAGCTTGCCTTCGGCATCGGATTCTACCTCTGGCTGCTGCCTCAGGCGGTGCTCTGTGGATGGTGCTGGGCCGCCGTTTGGCGCGGAATGCTCGTCAAAACGACCTGAAACCACGAGTCCGTGAGTGAAATCGGGATTGACCGAGACGTTGGGCCGCCGTAGAGTTTCCGTGACGCTGGGGGAAAGTGCTGTCGGATGGGCGGGGTTTCAAGGCCACGTTTGCTGATAAAGGTCCTTGCTGATAAAGGTCAATAAACGACCCCCCGATCTAGCGCTTGATTTGACGCCGTTAGTTGAGTTGCTAGCTGTTTGCAACGGCGTGAGAGCCTCGAATGAATATTTATGTCGGAAACCTATCGTACGGGTTGAGCGAAGAGGAGCTTCGTGACGCATTTGCAGCGTTCGGTGAAGTCACCTCCGCGAAGATCCTCATGGATCGTGAAACCGGTCGGTCCCGGGGGTTCGGGTTCGTCGAAATGCCGAACCAGAGCGAAGCCGAAGCGGCGATCTCCAACCTGAACGGCAAAGACCTCGACGGTCGTCCCGCGCGCATCAACGAAGCGCGGCCCAGGGAAAGGCGCTAAGTCCACATCTGCTGTCGCGGGCGGCGTCGGGCAGCGTCCTGACAGGCCCATCGGCTACCGAAGGGGCGAGACCCGCTCGCCTGCGTGGATCGACGAACCGTCGGTCCACGCTTCGATTGTGCGTCTTGTATTGCTTGTCCTTGCGCGTCCGGGGATCGCACAGCTCCGTGGAGTTCAAGCCGGCGCGCTTCGGGGTCGAGCGATTCCGTACTTCTTCATGCGGTCGGTGAATGTCGTCGGTCTGACGCCGACCAGTTCCGCTGCTCCGGCGGGACCGGACACTTTCCAGTTCGCGAGCGTCAGCGCTTCGATCATGTTGCGCTTTTCCATCTCCCTGATCTCGGTATCGGTCATGACCCGGTTGGCCGCAACGACGGCGTCGGCGGCGGTGCGCTCCTTGTCGCCATCAAGGATGTCGGCCATCGCGAGATCGAGCCTGAGTACCTTGCCCTGTGACAGGATCACGCCCCTTTCGATGACGTTCTTGAGTTCGCGGACGTTGCCCGGCCACGTATAGCGTGTAAGGAGCGCCGCCTGTTTGCGCGAGAGCGTCAGCGGCCGGTGGCCGAAGTCCTTGCACGCGCGCTCCAGGAAATGGCTTGCGAGCTGAATCACATCGTCGCCGCGTTCACGCAGCGGCGGTACCTCAATCGGGAAGACGCTGAGCCGGTAATAGAGGTCCTCGCGAAATCTGCCCTGTTCGACGGCCTGCTCGAGGTCGCGGTTCGTCGCGGCGATGACCCTCACGTCGAGCGAGCAGGTCGCCTCGTCGCCGACGCGCTCGTATTCGCTTTCCTGGAGCACGCGCAGCAGCTTGCTCTGCAGGGCAAGCGGGATTTCACCGACTTCATCCAGAAAGATCGTCCCGCCGTCGGCAAGCTGGAATCGGCCGACCCGATCGCGAATCGCGCCCGTGAAGGCTCCCTTGACGTGGCCGAAGAATTCGCTCTCGAAGAGCTCGTGCGGGATCGATGCACAGTTGACCTTGACGAGCGGCCCCTGGCTGCGCGGGCTGTGCGCATGGATCACATGGGCCACGAGTTCCTTGCCGACGCCCGATTCACCTTCGATGAGCACGCTCGCGGCGGTCTGCGCGACGGCCTGCAGCCGCGCCAGCATTTTCTTCAGCGCCGAACTCTCGCCGATGATCCGCCCGTAGTTCATCGAAACCTGCACCTCTTCGCGCAGATAGTCGCGTTCGCGCTCGAGCTCCTGGCGCAGCCTCGCGTTTTCCTCGAACGCAGCACGCAACCGGCGTTCTGCTTCATTGCGCTCGGTGACGTCCTTGGAAGCGACCAGCACGGCGAGCACTTCGCCGTCCTCGCTGCGATCGCGCACCGACGACACGAGAACTTCGATGATCTCGCCCGACCTGGTGACGAACGTGCGCGGCTCGTTGTCGAAATCGCGAGTCGTGAAGACGCTAGGCAGCCCTTCCCGCTGGAGGCGCGCTCGGGTTTCCTCGGTCATGAACTCGGTGATCAGGCGGCCGATGACATCTTCGCGCGTGTAGCCGAGCTTTCTGAGCCAGTGGTTGCTGACATGCACGACACGTCCGGCGCTGTCGACGGTGTGCAGCATCGCCGGAGTCGCCCGATACAGGTCCCGATAGTGCTGCTCCAGGCGGGCTTCCTGGCCCACCTCGGAGTAGACCACCACGGTTCTGAGGTAATCGCCTTCGGGGCCGCGTTCCACGATCGCACTTGACAGGCAGTCGACGCGCTCGCCGCTCGTCGTGAAAACCTCCACCGGGACATTGTCGATGCGGCTGGTGCGGCGCAGCAGCGGCAGGTATTCCTCTTCGATGAGTCTCGCCGATTCGCGGTTGCCGAGATCCTGCGGCCGGAGCTTGCGGATCCCGTCGCGGGTGTGGCCGAAGCGATTGAGCCAGGCATCGCTCGCATCCAGGAAGTAACCGTCCGCGTCAAGGGACGCCATGAGCGCGGGGCTCTTGCGGAACAGCCATTGATACCGGTCAGCGAGCGACATGTCCAGAACTCACGAATATCCGGGTTATTAATTTACGATATTTCGTAACTTCCCGAAAACCCGTGACCAAACCTTTGGCTATTTCCTTGATTTCAGAGGCCCTTGAAATTGGCACAAAGCATGCATATATCAGGGGCAAGCGAATTCTCAGGACTTCAAGGTTATCGGAATTTCGTAACTGAGGGAAGGGTACGACAATGGAAACAAGGAAACTGACAGGGTTTGTGGCAACAGCGCTGCTCGTGCTGGGATTTCACAGTCAGAGCGCATCTGCCATTGAAGAGGTCGTAGCTTACGGTGCAGAGGATGCGGCCGTTGCGCGGCAAACTCCGGAGCTGTTTCGTAGCGAACGGCGGGATTACATCCGTTTCCTCGATCACGAGTTCAGGCAGACACTCGGTGAGGATCTCAAAGGGGTCCGCGCACCGCACCTGCGACTCGCGAGTCTCGAGTTGCCGAACAGGGGCTGAGCCCCTTCGATGCGGCGGTCGGCGTCTCCCCCCGCCGAACCGCCGCGGGCCTTGCCGGAAGGCCTTTTGACTTGGGGGCCGGGTGTTACTTACCGGTATCGAACAAGGACAGCGTCTTTACTCGAAGAACATGGACGTTCAGCCTGGCCCCCATTTTTTCTTCACGCAAATATACACCCGGCTTCGGGTTTCATGTCATTGCGGGCCTGAACGTCAGTGCCTGTCCCCGGGGCGGTCCGGCTACGCGACCGCGATCGAACACCACCTCCCCTGCAAGCACTGTCATGACGACGGCGCCGCGCAAGGTGCGGCCCTCGAGCGGCGACCAGCCGCACTTGTAGCGGATGCCGGCGCGATCCACGGGCGTCGTCGCGTCGAGGTCGACGATCGCGAGATCCGCCACATGGCCCTCCCGGATGAAGCCCCGGCCCTCGATGCCGAACAGGCGCGCCGGATTGTGCGCCGTCTTCTCCACGATCGTCTCAAGCGTAAAAACCCCTTCGCGGTATCGGTCGAGCAGCATCGGCAGCAGGTGCTGCACCAGAGGTAGTCCGGCCGGTGCCGAGAAATAGGGGTTTGCCTTTTCGGCAAGCGTATGCGGAGCGTGGTCGGTCGCAATGATGTCGATGATGTCGTTGTTGACGGCGTCGATGAGCGCGCGCCGGTCTGCCTCCGTCTTGATCGCCGGGTTGCACTTGATGCGCGTGCCGAGGTCCGCGTAGCTCGTCTCGTCGAACCACAGGTGGTGAACGCAGGCTTCGACCGAGATGCGCTTGTCTGCGATCGGGCCCGCCTTGAAGAGCGCAAGCTCGCGGGCCGTCGTCAGGTGCAGCACATGCAAGCGCGTGCCATGCCGCCTGGCGAGTTCGACGGCAAGGGATGATGACTTGAGACACGCTTGCGCCGACCGGATGCGCGGGTGCTCGGACATCGGCACGTCCTCGCCGTAACGCTCCCGGGCACGCCGCTCGGCCGCCTGGATCATGGGCGTATCCTCGCAGTGGGTCACGACGGGCAGCACAGCCCCTGCGAAAATGGCGTTGAGCGCTGCCTCGTCGTTGACGAGCATATCGCCCGTCGATGCGCCCATGAACACCTTGATGCCGCAGGCGTCCGACGGTGTGGCGCGCCTGATTTCCTCGGCGTTATCGTTGGTCGCACCGAGATAGAAACCGTAATGGGCGTAACTCGACCCGGCGGCGATGGCCTTTTTCGAGGCGACCCCGGCGCGCTCGACGGCAGGCGGCGAATTGTTCGGCATGTCGAGGTAACTGGTCACGCCGCCGCAGATCGCCGCGAGCGATTCGCTCGCGATCGTCGCCTTGTGGGTCAGGCCGGGCTCGCGAAAATGTACCTGGTCGTCGATCACGCCCGGCAGGACATGGAGGCCCTCCAGATCGACGACCTCGGCGCCGGCAGGGATCGGGCCGGTGCCGAGCCGCTCGATGCGCCCGCCCGCCACGAGCACGTCGAGCTCGTCGATGCGCCCTTCGTTGACCACACGTCCGTTTGCGAACAACAGTTTCTTCACTTGGGCGCTCCCCGCATGGTCACCAGCCTTCGTGCGCGCTTATACTCGCCGTATGCCTTGCCGGCCCGGAGCCGGTCCGGGTAAGCCGCGGACCATTCTAGCGTGCGGCCTGCCCAATTCTAGGAACCGGCCGCCCATGCGGGCGGTCAATGTCATGGAGTCGCTCAGACGACAAACAAATCACAATCGGAACACGCCATGAAGAAATCGATAGCCGCCCTTTGCTCGCTTGCGCTGGTGCTTGCCGCAGCCACGGCAGGTGCCCAGCGGATGCCGGAAATCCCGTTCGACGAGTTCTACCTCGACAACGGCCTCAGGGTCATCGTCCACGAAGATCGCAAGGCCCCGATCGTCGCCGTCACGATCTGGTACCACGTCGGATCCAAGAACGAGGAGCCCGGCAAGACCGGTTTTGCGCACCTGTTCGAGCATCTGATGTTCAATGGCACGGAGAACTACGACGACGACTACTTCAGGCCGTTTCAGGAGGTCGGGGCGACGAGCATGAACGGCACGACCAGCGTCGATCGCACGAATTACTTCCAGACCGTGCCGAGCACGGCGATTGACCTCGCGTTATGGATGGAGTCCGACCGCATGGGCCACCTGCTCGGCGCCATCGATCAGGGCAAGCTCGACGAACAGCGCGGCGTCGTCCAGAACGAGAAGCGGCAGGGCGAGAATCAGCCTTACGGCATGGCGTTCCAGCAGATCCTCGCGAACCTGTTTCCTCCGGACCACCCGTACTCCTGGCCGGTCATCGGTTCGATGGAGGACCTCGACGCCGCGACGCTCGACGACGTCAACCAGTGGTTCGAAACGTATTACGGCCCGAACAACGCAACGCTCGTGCTCGCAGGCGACATTGACGTGGACACCGCGAGGGCGAAGGTGCAGCAGTATTTCGGCCACATCCCGCCCGGGCCGCCGCTGACGAAGCGCGACGACTGGACCGTCGGCGAACTGCAGGAGAAGCGCGTGACCATGCAGGACCGCGTCCCGCAGGCCCGCATCTACAAGACCTGGCGCGCGCCCGGGTGGACGCACGACGACGGCACGCTGCTCGAACTCGCCGGCGAGGTGCTCTCCGGCAGCATTACCTCGCGGCTCTATCAGCGCCTGGTTTACGAGGACGAGATCGCGACCAACGTGAGCGCGTCCCCCTGGACCGCGGAAATCGCCGGCGCCTTCTTTGTCAGCGCCACCGTTGCGCCGGGCCAGGACATCGGTGAGGTCGAGCGTGCGCTCGACGAGGAACTCGCGCGCTTTCTGGCGGAAGGTCCGACCGACGAGGAACTCTCGCGGGTCAAGACCGAGATTTTCGCGTTCGTGATCCGGGGGCTCGAACGCGTCGGCGGATTCCGCGGCAAGTCGAACATCCTCGCCGAGAACGCCGTCTTCGGGGGCCGTCCCGATTTCTACAAGCGGCCGCTGTCGGTGCTGCAGGCGGCGACGCCCGAGGACGTGCGCGCGGCGGCCAATCGCTGGATCAGCGGCAACGCGGTCACACTCGAAGTTCTGCCGTTCGAGCAGGCCCTGGCTACCAGCGGAGAGAATGCCGACCGCAGCGCGCTGCCGGTCGTTGAGGAGTTTCCCGCTGCGTCGTTTCCGGAACTCGGGCGCGCGACGCTCAGCAACGGCATGCGCGTGATCGTCGCCGAACGCGATGCGGTGCCCGTCGTGCAGTTCCGCTTGCAGATGAACGCGGGCTATGCGTCGGACCAGTTCGCGAGCCCCGGCACGGCGAAGCTCACCATGGAGATGCTCGACGAAGGTACGACCAGCATGGATACGCTTCAGATCGCCGATGCGCTGGCCGGACTCGGTGCGAATCTCAACACGGGGTCCAATCTCGACTATTCCTTCGCGAATCTCTCGGCGCTCAGGGAGAACCTCGATGAGTCGCTTGAAATCTACGCCGACGTGATACTGAACCCCGCGTTTCCGGACAGCGAACTTGAGCGGCTGCGACGGCTGCAGATCGCGGCGATCGAGCAGGAGCAGACGGCCCCCGACGCGATGGCCTTCCGCGTGTTTCCGAAGCTGATTTACGGCGAGGGTCATGCCTATTCCCTGCCGCTGACCGGATCGGGAACGCGGGCCTCGGTCGAAGCGATCGCTCGCGAGGACATCCTCGATTTCCATACCACCTGGTTCAAGCCGAACAACGCGACGATGATCGTTGTCGGCGACATCACCCTCGACGAAGTCCTGCCGCGGCTGGAGGCCGCCTTCGCGGACTGGGAGCGGGGCGAGACGCCGGCGAAGAACCTGCCGGAGGTGGACCTGCCGAGCGGCCCGCGCGTGTACCTGCTCGACCGGCCGGACTCGGCGCAAAGCCTCATCGTCGCAGGACAACTGATCCCCGAGCGGCGGGCCGACAATGAAATCGCGCTCGATACGATGAACGATATCCTCGGCGGCAATTTCACGTCGCGTATCAACATGAACCTGCGCGAGGACAAGGGCTGGTCCTACGGCGCGCGCACGACCTTGTACGACACGCAGGCGCAACGCCCGTATCTCGCCTCCGCGCCGGTACAGACCGACCAGACGGCGCCCGCGATGCTCGAAATGGCCCGGGAGATCGACGAGTACCTGACCAGTCGGCCGCCGAGCGAAGAGGAGGTGGAGACTTCGAAAAAGCGCGCCACGCTGACGCTGCCGGGCCGCTGGGAAACCGCAGGCGCAGTGGCGGGCTCCATCGCCGAGCTCGTGCGTTTCGATCTGCCCGACGACTACTGGGATGGTTACGCGAACCTGGTCGCGGGCCTCGACACTGCCGATGTGCGTGCGGCCGCAAACGAGGTGCTCGCCCCGGACCGCCTGACCTGGATCGTCGTCGGCGATCTCGCCGTCATTGGCGAGGACGTGCGCGCACTCGGTCTCGGTGAGGTGTGGCTCCTCGACTCGGAAGGTAACGTCGTCGTCGAGCACTAGCCGCCCGGATCACGGGCCCGCCGCGCGCCGTTGCGGCGCGCGGTTGCGCCCCGGGCAGCTGGCCGACCGGCAGAGCAACTGCTTTTCCGGGCTTGAAACTGCCGCCGCCTCTATGCAAAATCTTCCGCCGCTCCGGGCGCCGCCGAGCGCCCGACCGTTCAGACGGTAAATGCAATGATCGACTGTAAGGGACTGACTAAGCAGTACGGTCGGCTCCGGGCCGTGGACAACCTGAGCTTCAGCGTGGAACCTGGCGAGGTGCTCGGCTTCCTCGGCCCCAACGGCGCCGGAAAGACGACGACGATGCGTATAGTCGCGGGATTCCTGCCCGCGAGCGCTGGTACGGCGACGGTCTGCGGCTACGACGTCGAAACCGCGAGCCGCCAGGCCAAGCGCAGGATCGGATACCTGCCCGAAGGCGCGCCGAGCTATCCGGAAATGACGCCGCTCGCCTTTCTCGAGTTCGTCGCCGATGTGCGTGGGCTCAGAGGTGACGAGCGCAGAGCGCGCCTGGACGAAGTGATCGGTCTGCTGCACCTGGAATCCGTGCTCGTTCAGCGCATCGATACGCTGTCGAAAGGCTTCCGCCGCCGGGTCGGGCTGGCGCAGGCGATTCTTCACGATCCCGAGGTGCTGATTCTCGACGAGCCGACCGACGGGCTCGACCCGAACCAGAAACACGAGGTTCGGCAACTCATCGGCGGCATGGCGCGCAGCAAGATCATCGTGATCTCGACCCACATGCTCGAGGAAGTGGATGCGGTCTGCAACCGGGCAATCATCATCGCGCACGGCCGCATACTGGCCGACGATACACCGCAGGCGCTCGAGGCCCGGTCCCGGTTCCACAATGCCGTGACGGTCAAGCTCGGCGATTCGGAACTCCTGCCGGCGGCCCGCGACGCCATCGAGTCATTGGCCGAGGTTGCGAGCACCGAGCTCGATGAAAATACCGGCCGCATCACGGCGTTTCCGGCGTCCGGAAAGCTGCCGCTCGCGCCGATCGGTGAACTCGCCGACAGCCGGCGGTGGGAACTCGCGGAGCTGCACCTGGAGTCCGGGCGCCTCGACGAGGTGTTCCGCACGATCACGGGAGGCGCGAGCGCATGAATGCCGCATGGGCCGTGTGCCGGCGCGAGCTGACGAGCTACTTTGCGACGCCCGTCGCGTACGTGTTCATCGTGATGTTCCTCGTGCTGGCGAGCACGTTCACGTTCTATCTCGGCAACTTCTACGAGCGCGGCCAGGCGGATCTCTCGCCGTTCTTCACCTTCCATCCGTGGCTGTATCTGTTTCTCGTGCCCGCGCTCAGCATGCGCTTGTGGGCCGAGGAACGGAAGTCGGGCAGCATCGAGCTGCTCGTGACGCTGCCGCTGGAACTGTGGGAGGCGGTGCTCGGCAAGTTTCTGGCGGCCTGGGCATTCACGCTGCTCGCGCTCGCGCTGACGTTTCCGATCTGGATCACCGTCAATTACCTCGGTGCGCCCGACAACGGGGCGATATTCGCCGCGTATATCGGCAGCGGGCTCATGGCCGGCGGATTTCTCGCGGTCGGCTCGTGCATCTCGGCGACGACGAAAAACCAGGTCATCGCGTTCATCCTGTCGGTCGTCGCCTGCTTTCTGCTATTGCTCGCCGGGTTTCCTCTCGTCCTTGATGTCTTCTCCGGCTGGGCGCCGCAAGCGCTCGTCGACGCGATCGCGAGCCTGAGCTTCCTGACGCACTTCCAGAGCATCAGTCGCGGCGTCATCGATTTCAGGGACCTGGTTTATTTCGCATTGCTGATCGCGGCGTGCCTGTACGCCAATACGATCGTGCTCGCGATCAAGCGGGGGGACTGACGACGGTGGAATCGAAGCAGCGACAAACGACGGCATCGGCAACGCTCGTGCTTCTCGCCGTGGCCTTCATCGCCGCGGTCATGGCCAGCAATACGCTGTTGAGCGGCCTCAGGATCGATCTGACCGAGAACGAGCTCTACTCGTTATCTCAGGGCACGGAGAGCTTCCTGGAGGGGCTCGACGAGCCCATCAACCTCTACTTTTTCTTTTCCGATGAGACAGCCGGCGACCTGCAGTTCCTGCGCGGCTACGCGACCCGCGTCAGGGAGATGCTCGAGGAGTTCGCGGCGGCGGCAGGCGGGCGGGTGAACCTGCAGGTCATAGATCCGCCGCCGTTCTCCGAGGAAGAGGACCGTGCCGCACAGTACGGGCTGCAGGACATTAACCTCGGCACGCTCGGCGACAGCCTCTACTTCGGGCTCGCGGCGACGAACGCGTTCGGCGACGAGGCCGTCCTCGAGGTGTTCGATCCGACCGAGGAAGCATCGCTCGAGTACGATCTCGCGCGGCTGATCTACAGTCTCGCTAATCCCGAGCAGCCCATCGTTGGACTCCTGAGCGGCGTCTCGATGAGCGGCGGATTCGATCCCCAGACGCAACAGCCTACGCCGCCCTGGTTCACTTACCAGCAGGCGGAGCAGCTCTTCGATCTGCGCAACCTGCCCGCAAGCATCGATGCGGTCGATGACGACATCGACACGCTCTGGATCGTGCACCCGAGCGCGCTCGACGAGCCGACGCTCTATGCGATCGATCAGTTCGTCCTTCGCGGCGGGCGCGCGCTGATTTTCGTGGACCCGGTCGCCGAAGCGGCCGCGGCACCGCCGGATCCAGGCGGCTTCGGCTTCAGCCCGCCGAGCGGTTCGGATCTGCCGGAACTGTTCACGGCCTGGGGCGTGCGCTTCTCGGGGAGCCAGGTCGTCGCGGACAACGTCAACGCGCTCAGCGTAAACACCGAGTTCGGCGCGCGCCCGGTCCGGCACGTCGGCCTGCTCGGGCTCACGACCGCCGGGATCAATGCGGACGATGTCGTCAGCGCGGGACTCGGTTCGATCAATCTCGGCATTGCCGGACACTTCACACTGGCCGAGGATGCCGGAGTGTCGCTCGTGCCGCTGTTGACCTCGAGCACGGAATCGGCGCTGATCGACGCGAGCCGCTTTCAATTCCTTCCGGAACCGGGCGAACTGCTCAACGAGTTCTCGGCGACCGGCGAGAGTTACGTTCTTGCCGCCAGGCTTGAAGGGCCGCTGACAACGGCATTTCCGGACGGTCCGCCGGCGGCCGAAGTCGATGCCGACGAACCGCTTGCGGCAACGGACGCATCGGCGGACGAGGAATCCGCGAACGGCGCTCCCGAACCGCAGCCTGCCGATTAAGCCGTTGTCGATGCATCGCTGACGGCCGAATCCAGTCCCGATGAGGCTCCTGTGGGCGTTGCTGAACCGCCGATTCCCGTCGAGCTCCCCGCGAGCGATCACCTGACATCCATCGAGCAAGGCAACGTCATACTCGTCGGCGACGTCGACGTGCTCAGCGACCGCCTCTGGATCCAGCGCCAGCGCAGCCTCTTCGGCCAGCAGCTCGCAACGGCCTTTGCGAACAACGGCGACCTCGTCACCAGTGCGCTTGCGAACCTGTCAGGCAGCGCCGACCTGATCGGACTGAAGAGCCGGCAGACCTACTCGCGCCCGTTCGATACCGTGGAGGCCCTGCAGCGCGATGCGGACGCTCGTTTTCGCGAGACCGAACAGCAACTGCAGGCCGAACTTGCCGAAACCGAGCGCAGGCTCGTCGAGCTGCAGTCAAGCCGCGACGACGAAAACTCGCTCTTCATGAGCCCGGAGCAGGAAGCGGAGCTCAGCCGGTTCCAGGACGAGCAACTCAGGATCCGCCAGGAGCTCAGGGCCGTGCAGCGCAATCTCGACAGCAGCATCGAGCGGCTCGGCATCGTCCTCAAGGTCATCAACATCGGCGCCGTCCCGCTCGCCCTGACGCTCGGCGCGCTCCTCGTCATTTGGCTCAAGCGCACTCGAAGGAGGACTCCCGCATGAACAACCGCGCGCTCGCGGTCGTCGCCGCGCTCGCGGCGGTGCTCGTCGTACTGGCGCTGGTCGGACAGAACCGCGCCCCAGCTCCCTCCCTGAGCGGTTCCACGCTCCTGGCGGGACTCGACGCGGCGTTGAACGACGTCAACGAAATCACGCTCGTCGGCGCCGGAAACGAGACGATCGCGAGCATCCTCAGATCGGAGCAGGGCTGGACGGTGCCCGAGAAGGGCGGCTACCCGGCCGATACCGCAAGGATCCGGGATGCCTTGCTTGCACTTTCGGAGGCGCGCGTTGTCGAGGAGAAGACCTCGAACCCCGAGTTCTACGATCGCCTCGGTGTCGAATCCGTCGAATCGGATTCCTCGGCCGGTACGGCGGTGACGATACGCTACGGCGACGAAGCCTTTCCGACGGTGATCCTGGGCGATGCGGAAGGGACGAGCCAGCGCTACGCCCGGCGCTCCGACGAGGCGGTGAGCCTGCTGATCGACCGCGATCCCGAGCTGCCGCGCTCGGCGCCGCAGTGGCTTCAGACGGGCATCCTCGATCTGCGCTCCGACCGTGTCAGCGAGGTTACGATCGAGCATGCTGACGGCGAACGCCTGCGCATCTTCAAGGACGAGCCCGGGCAGACGAATTACTCCGTTGATGCCGTGCCGGACGGCCGCGAGCTCCAGTATGTCGGCGTTGCGAACGTCACCGGCAACGTGTTGCGCGAGCTTGCGCTGGAGGATGTCGAGCCTGCGGCCGACGACGGTTTGGAGCCGAGCGTCACGACGCGGTTCCACACGTTCGACGGTCTTGTGGTGACGGCACGCGGCTACGAACGAGGCGACGAGAACTGGCTTGAATTCGAGGCGGGTGTATCAGCGGAGCCCGTCGACGAACCGAGTGTCGAATCCGTCTCCGAAGACACCGGGGAGACGGCGGATACTCCCGTGCCGGCGGCGGACGGCGGCGCGGTCGCTGACACGGTCGCCCAAAGCGCCGACGCGGGTAACGACGGCGCCGATCCGGCGGCCGAAGCCGAAGCGATCAACTCCACGGTTGCCGGCTGGCGCTACCGGATCCCGGCCTACAAGTACGAACAGATGACGCGCCGCATCGAGGACCTGCTCAACGACGCCGAGTGAGCCGCCTGGGACCAGGCCCGGGCTCGTCACCGGGCGCGGTGCGGTCGCTCGCAACCGCCCCGCATCCTATACTCCCGGACAATGCATTCGTGGGCACGAACTGACCGTGTATGACTTGATCGGGAGAACATTCGTCTGGTCCCTGTGGTTGCCGTGGAGTCTCGCGCTCTGGTTCGCGCTCGGCGAATTTTCTTTTGGCATCTACGATGATCGGCCGTTGCAGCTTTTCGGCATGCTCTTCTCTTTATTCCCGCTGATGTGGATTCTCGGAATGCCCCTCACTCTTGCCGTACTTCTGATCTCGCGCCGGTCCCGCCCGCTTGCTGTCGCAGTCGCTGCGGTCTGTGGTCCGATTTCGATCTTCGCTTTCTACCTCAGCGTCCCCCTGCCGAGCTTTCTCAATACTTTGCTTGGTGCGGTACCAGCCTGGCTTGTAATCTTGCTGACGGCGGGGCTCTACCGATTGACGTCCTGGCTGCAGGCCAGAAGTTCTCCTGACTGAACCACTCTGGCTCGTTCGTGCTCGCGATGGCCCTGCCCGTGCTCTTGCCCGCGGCGCTCGGCAGCTCCGCAACCCACATCTCTCGCAGCTGTCTCGTGCCCTTGCCGCGCGGCCGAACCGCCGCCGAGCCGCGTGCTCACGAAGCCCAACATCCGCCCGCAGTGCGCATCGAGCCGACCGTGCCAGTGCCGTCTTCGCAGTGATGCCGCGGCGTTGAGTTCATAGCCCAGGTCCAGGCGCAGCAGCGAACCCGAGTCGCGCGATTCGACCCGCCAACGCAGGCGAAGCCTGACCCGGCACGGTGTATCGAACAATGTCTCGTAGAGCGTGAGCGCGACCGGCTTGCGGCACTCCAGGATCCTGCCGCGCCTGAGCACCGTGCCACGCTCGTTGACGTAGCGGCTGCCGACTCTCGGCATGCGCGGCCCGGTGTCGAGCCGCGCGCCCTCGGCCCAGCGGTGGCGGGAAAGTTCCATAATCAACGCGCCGAAGACCTCGGCCATCGAATCCGGGTAGTTTGCCTCGTGGCGTTGTTTCGGCACCTTGTTCTCCTTCAATGCGATCGTTTCGCATCAAGGTACCGCCGGGCCGCGCGCCCGGGGAGCCCCAAAACCGCCGGAAACGCGACGAAACGTCGCTCGGCGGTTGCGGATCAGGGCACAAGCACTGTCGAACCGACGGTGGCGCGCCGTTGGAGGTCGATCTGAGCGGTCGCGGCATCGGCGAGCGGGTAGCGCTGGCGCACGTCGATGTGGATTGCGCCCGAGCGCACCGCATCGAAGAGCGCTGCCGCGCCTCGCTCCAGGTCCGAGCGTTCCCCGACGAAGTCCCACAGCGTCGGGCGGGTCACATAGAGCGAGCCGCGCTTGGTCAGCTCCAGGGGAGCGAACGGCTCTACGGCGCCCGACGCGTTGCCGAAGCTCACCATGACGCCATGGCGGCGCAGGCAGTCGAGCGACTGGTAGAACGTTTCGCGACCGACCGAGTCGTACACGGCGGCAACGCCCTTGCCCCCGGTCAGCTCCCGTACCCGGCCAACCACATCGTCGCCCGCAAGCAGCACATGCTCGCAGCCGTGCTCGAGTGCAACGGTACGTTTTTCTTCGGTACTGACGATGCCGATCACCCTGGCACCGAGCCGGCTCGCCCACTGCGTCGCGATAAGGCCGACGCCCCCGGCCGCGGCATAGAGCACGATCCAGTCGCCGGCTTCGACGCGATAGCTGCGCGTGAGGAGATACCAGCTCGTCAAGCCCTTGAGCATCATCGCCGCCGCGGTTTCATTGCTGATCCCGTACGGCAGGCCGATCACCAGGCCTGAGTCGATGAGTCTTTCCTCCGAGTAGCCGTCGAGGGGCGCCGGCGACGCATACGCAACCCGTTGGCCGACCTCGACGCCATCCACGCCTTCGCCGATGGCCACAACGACGCCTGCAGCTTCGCTGCCGAGCCCGCTTGGCAGACCGATGGGATAAAGCCCGTTGCGAAAGTAGATGTCGATCATGTTCAGCCCGATCGCCTTGTGAGCGATGCGGATCTGCCCGGGACCTGGAGCGCCGACCTCCACGTCACGGTATCGAAGTACTTCCGGTCCGCCGAACTCGTCGATGCGTATTGCCTTGGTCATGAGAGTGAAATCGCCTTGTGGGTGGTGGTCTGTGCCGCGCGGTGCAGCCGGCTCAGAGCGCGTCTGGTGCCAGGCAGGCGGCAAACGACGCGGCCATGTCGTGCAGGAGCGTGAAATAGAGTTCCCGGCCGCTGTCCAGCGATGCGCCGAGCGGGTCGACGGTGCCGAGCTGTGCCGACGTGCCTTCAATGATGACACTTGCGATCCGGGGGTCGAACTGGGGCTCGGCCAGCACGCATACGACGCCGAGTTCGCTCACCTTCGTGCGCAGCTCGCTGATCCGCCGCGCCCCGGGCGGGCGGTCCGGCGAGACCGAAGCGGCGCCGGCCGCGATCAGGCCGAAGCGGTCCTCTAAGTAATGGTAGGCTTCGTGAAAGACGATGAACGGCCGGTCCCGCAGCCCGCCGACTTCGGAGTTGACCTGATCGACCAGCGTGTCCAGCCGGGCGATCATGGTCTCGGCGTTTGCCGCGTACGTGGCGGCGTTGTCGGCATCCGCCGCCGACAACGTCTCCGCAATCGCACTTACCATCGTTCGGGCATTGAGCGGATCCAGCCAGACGTGCATGTCGAAGGAGTCTTCTTCGTGCGCCTCGTGTTCGTGCTCGCTCTCGTGATCGCGCGTCTCGAAGGTCGCGCCTTCTCGCAGCGGCAACCGTATCAGGCCCTCGGTGTCAGCCAGCCTGACCACGCTGGCGTCGCGGCTCAATGTGTCGATCGAACCGGCGAGTGACGTCTCCAGCGCATCCCCGATCATGAAGATGACCTCGGCGTTCTGGATATTGCGCGCATCGGAAGGGCGCAGGCTGAAGGTATGCGGCGAGGTCGCACCCCGGATGATGAGCTTGGGTTCGCCGGTGCCGACCATGACCCCTGCAACGAGCGAATGCACCGGCTTGATCGTGGCGACGACCTGAAGCTGCGCGCCGGCTGTCGAGGTTACGCCGAGTGCGGTCAGGCAAAGCAGCGCCGCAAGGACGCAACGCGTGTTCCGGCGCGCTCCCGATCCGCGGGGGCCGGCAGCGACTCCTGCAAGCGGACCGGCAAGACCGCGCCTGGTCGTATACATCGGAAATCTCTCTGCAATGGTTCGCCCGAACGCGAGGGCATGCATCCGGCGCCGGGCCAATTGCCGACATTGTAACCGGATGACTGCCGCCAATTGTGCCCCGGAGTTTCATTGCCGCCGGACGTTGCGCCGCATAGACTGGTTTTTTGTGACGGAGTCTGCTGTGTTGTCCGATCCACTTTTAGCTGCCAGCGACATCGGCATCAAGCGTGGTGAACGCTGGATTGTCCGGCATGTCGATCTGACCGTGAAACGCGGCGATCTGGTGTGTGTAGTCGGGGCCAACGGCGCGGGCAAATCGACCTGTGTCAAGGCGGTACTCGGACTTATCGAACTCACCGAGGGCACGGTCCGGCACGCGCCGTCGCTCAGGATCGGCTACGTCCCGCAGCGGCTTGCGCTCGGTCACACGCTGCCGCTGACGTTGCGGCGGCTCATGACGCTGACCGGGAGATACCCGGAAAATGATGTCGACGCGGCGCTCGCAGCCGTTGGACTGGAACGTCTCGGGAATCCGCTTGTCACGACGTTGTCCGGAGGCGAGTTCCAACGGCTGCTGCTCGCCCGGGCGCTGATTCACCGGCCCCATCTGCTGGTGCTCGACGAGCCCGGGCAGGGTGTGGACCTGGCCGGAGCAGAGTTGCTCGATGAACTCATCGACGAAATCCGCGCCGATCTCGGCTGCGGGGTATTGATGATCTCTCACGATGTCAAGGAAGCCCTGGCCAGGGCCGACGATTTCGTTGTGCTGGTGCCTCACGAACACGATCCGGGCTACCTGGCGGGAGGTGCCGGAGGCGCCGGTCAGCAACGCAGCCACGGCGGCTCAGCCCACTGAGCCATGTTGGACGACTTCCTTTTCCGCGCCCTGCTGGCCGGCATTGGTCTGGCGCTTGTGACGGGACCCGCCGGGTGCTTTATCGTCTGGCGGCGGCTCGCCTATTTCGGTGAAACCATCGCCCACTCCGCACTGCTTGGCGTGGCGCTCGCCATCATCATCGATTTCAACCTGACCGTCGGAATCTTCGTCACCGCCTGCGTGATTGTTCTCGCGATGTTCTATCTCGAACGGCGCGATACCTTGCCCACTGACACGCTGCTCGGACTGCTCGCGCACGGCGGCCTGGCACTCGGGCTTGTGATCCTGTCGTTCTTTCCGGACATGCGAGTGGACCTTCAAGCGTTGCTCTTCGGGGACATTCTCGCGGTGTCGCGCGCGGACCTTGCGGTAATCTGGATCGGCGGCGCACTCGCGCTGGGGGTGCTGTGCCTGATCTGGCGAGCACTGCTGGCGGCGACCGTAAGTGCGGATCTCGCGAGGGTCGCCGGCATGAATCCGGACCGCGCGCGGCTGATTTTCGGGATATTCCTGGCCGCCGTGATCGCGGCGGCGATCAAGGTTGTCGGCGTGCTGCTGATCGTGGCGTTGCTGGTAATTCCGGCCGCGACCGCACGCCGCTTCGCCACGAGCCCCGAACGCATGGCGCTTGGTGCGGCTGTCGTGGGAATCGTGGCAGTTGCGGGCGGACTGCTCGCGTCGGCGAACTTCGACACGCCGTCGGGACCCTCGATCGTCGTGATCGCCCTGGCGCTTTTCCTGGTAACCCGGTTCCGCCTGGTCCGCGGGACGGAATCCCGATAGCCACTACCGATCAAAGCGTGGCAGGGGCGTGCTGTCCGGTCGTTTCCCCCGGCGCCCTGACGGTCGCAGCCCGGTTCGGTGGGCTGCCGCCGAGCCGTAGCGCCGGGCCGGTATTGAGGGAAGCCCGGTTGAGTTGAGTATCATTCGCCAAGGCTTCACAGCAACATATCTCATGACCGAACACCTCGTCATCGTCGGCGGCGGACAGGCCGCGGTCCAGGCCGTTCACTCGGTCCGGCAGAGTGGTTTCGACGGCAGCATTTCGCTGGTCGGCGAGGAACCGCATCCTCCCTATCAGCGCCCGCCGCTGTCGAAGAAGTACCTCGCGGGCGAGCTGCCTCGAGAGCGGCTGTTCCTGAGGCCCGAGAGCTTCTATGAGAGCCGCGGTGTCGAATTGCTGCTCGGCACGCGAGTGGAGGAGCTGGAGCTCGGGCCGCGGCGCGTTCGGCTGAACGACGGGCGCGTGCTGCCCTGGGACCGCCTCGTGCTCGCGACCGGGAGCCGCGTGCGCCGGACCGGCTTGCCCGGGGACGACCTCGACGGCGTGCACTATGTGCGCACGATCGGCGATATCGATGCGGTTGCCGACCGATTCCAGCCGGACGCGAAGGTCGTCATTGTTGGCGCGGGCTACATCGGGCTTGAGACGGCGGCCGTTGCGGTCGGCCGCGGGCTCGATGTCACCGTACTTGAAGCGTTCAAACGCGTGCTCGGGCGCGTCGTCTGCGAAGAGGTCGCGGGCTTCTTTCATTCCCGGCACACTGAAGCCGGTGTGCGCATCGTCTGTGGCGCCCAGGTTTCGGCCTTTGTCGGCCGGGAACGCGTCGAGGCGGTCGAAACGGCCGCCGGCGAGCGGTTTCCCTGCGATCTCGTGATGGTCGGCATCGGCGTACTGCCGAACGTGGAGCTCGCCCGGTCCGCGGGGCTCGAGTGCGGCAACGGCATACGCGTGGACAGCTGCGGGCGCACGGGCGAACCTGGCATCGTCGCTGCAGGCGACTGCACGAACCATCCGCACCCGTTCGTCGGCCGCAACGTGCGGCTGGAATCGGTGAACAATGCGATCGAGCAGGCCAAGGCCGCGGCGTCGAGTCTCGCAGGAACGCCGCGGCCGTTCGAGGACATCCCGTGGTTCTGGTCGGATCAATACGATGTGAAGCTGCAGATCGCAGGCCTTGCCGTCGACTACGACGAGGTCGCGATTCGCGGCAACATCGATGAGCGGCGCTTTGCGGCCTATTACCTGCGCGACGGCCGGCCGCTCGCGATCGATGCCGTCAACAGCCCGCAGGACTTCATGAACGGCAAGAAGCTGCTCGCATCGCGCACGAAGCTGTCGGCGGCCGAGATCGCCGATTCCGCCGTGGATCTGACCAGCCGGATCGGGGCGGGTTAGCAGAGGGTGGAGGCGGCTCAGACCTTATCGAAGTAGCGCCGCCGGAACTCGTCGAACGACTCGCTGCTCTCGTTTTCAAGAGCCCGCGCTTCGGTCGCGGACCGCGAGGCCGAGTCGGCCAGGTGTTGTGCCGTGTCGCTGTCGAGCGGCAGTGCGAGGAAGTGTTCTCGCTGACGTTGCGCGCGCTGGAGCGCGTACTGGAAAAAACTGACGCCCGTAGCCCGCAGATCCGCGAGGAGCCGGGCCGACGGCGTGAGCTCCGGATCGCGAACCGCGTCACGGCAGGACTGCACGGCGGCCGAATAAGTGCGGTCGCCGTCGTCGAGCAGCTCCGCAACCTGGGCGATCCCCTCTACAAGCTCGAGCGCCCAATCCACGACGGGCGTCTCGCGGCCGAGTCGCGTCGTCCTTAGCCCGGGAGTGCGTCCCTCGCGCGCGATCGCAAGCTCCGTCGCGTCAATCTCGCGTTGCTCGGACGGCTCGATGGGCGGGCTGTCCGCCAGCAGGCAGTACAACAAAAGCGCTTCGAGGAAGCGCATCTGCGATTCGCTCATGCCCAGCGGTTCGCCGATGTTGAGGTCAAGAGAACGAATCTCGACGTACTCGACACCGTACCGCTCGAGCTGAGCCGCGGCGCGCCCGCTGCCCGCGGCGGGCTTCGGGCGCACTGAACTGTAGTACTCGTTCTCAAGCTGCAGCACGTTCGCGTTGAGCTGACGATATTTGCCGCCGACGGTCACCCCGATTCGCTCGTAATGCGGGTCCACCGAGGTCAGCGCCGAGCGCAGGCCGCCAACGTATTCGTCGAGAGAGTTTGCCGAGATCTGCAGCCGCGCCTGGTACTTGTTGCGGTAGCCCATGTCGCTCATGCGCAGCGATGTCGCATGCGGTGCATACCAGGTTCCCGCGTCAAGCTCCGACAGCAGCGCGTGGCCTTCGGGTCGAAACGACTTGCAGAACGCCGGCGACTCGCCGAAGAGATAGATCACGAGCCAGGCGCAGCGGCGGTAATTGCGCACGAGCCCCATGAATTCGGCCGACCTGAACTGCCGCAGCGGTTCGCTGCTTTCGCGCCGGTCGCGGTAAGCGGGCCAGAAATCCGCGGGAGGAGAGTAATTGAAGTGCGCGCCCGCGATTGCCTGCATCGCACGGCCATAGCGATGACCGAGCCCGCGCCTGTATA
Organism: Candidatus Rariloculus versatilis; assembly: GCA_028278665.1. Classification (GTDB taxonomy): domain Bacteria; phylum Pseudomonadota; class Gammaproteobacteria; order Steroidobacterales; family Rariloculaceae; genus Rariloculus; species Rariloculus versatilis. Next base: position 6,704 of record JAQAJI010000002.1, on the reverse strand, counting down.
CCGTTCGAAGCATGCCCTCGTTGGACGGCCCGTAGTGGGCGATGGGCATCCTGTCGGTATCGACGATGCACGGCATGCTCGCAGGCCACAGGAGTTCGTTTTCAAGAGCGCGGTGGACCGCGCCGTGAAGATCGCTGAGGAAGCTCAGCATCGCGGCGTTTGACCGGTACGGCGGCGTCACGAATTCGAGCAGCGCTTCGGAGTAGTCCGTCGTCAGATAGGGATGAGTCAGCGCCGAGCCGAGTTCAGCGGGATGCGGACTTTGTGCGAGTTCGCCGTCGGGCGTGACCCTGAGGGTTTCCTTCTCGACGCCGCGCAGCCCTTGCCGGACGAGACCGGCGTTTCCGTTCCGGCTTAGCCAGTTGAGACTGGATTGCAACACGATTGGCGTTCCCTTGTACCCCGGCCGAAGCGTCGTTGGGCCGCCCGCGCCGCCCGCATTATAGGCCGGACATCCGCCGCGCAGGGGGCGCGGATCGAAGCTGCGAAGCCGGCGCTTCGAGCAGGTCGGCGATCGCGTCGTCGAGCCAGTTGCGAAGGCTGTAGCCGGCGACGAAGCCGCAGTGACCGCCGTGCCGCAAGAGGCTCACCGTGAGCGCGCTGCTCGGGGCGACGTCGGCGAGATCCCGGGCGGGAATGATCGGGTCGTCCCCCGCGGCGATGATCCGGGAGGGCACTTCGAGCCCTTCCAGGGCGCTGCCGGTGATCGCGTAGCCCTCGAGATAGGTATCGAGGTCGGGAAATCCCGAATAGCGCGTGACGAGAAATTCGGTCGTGGCCGACAGCGTGCGAAGCCTGCGCAGATCGCCGAAGTCGTAGAGTCCGGGAAAACTGCGGGCCTTCGCGGCCAGCGAGCGCCGCCAGCGCTTCAGGAAATAGCGCCGATAGACCAGGAAGCCGGTTTCAAGCGCCTGCATGGTGTGTTTGGGCCTGAGCACCGGGCACACGGCGACGACGCGGTCGAGGTCGATGCCCGCGGCGCCCGCGCGCACGGCCACCCTCAGCGCGAAGTTGCCGCCGAGCGAGAAGCCGACGAGCGCGGTACGCGCGGTGCGGTGACGGACCTGTATGCCCTTGACGGCGTTGACGACTTCGTCGATCCGGCACGAATGGAACAGTTCCTCGTTGAGGGCGTGCGTTGCACCGTGATCCCTGAAGTTCAGACGAAAGACATGGTAGCCGCGCTCGTACAGCGTTGCCGCCGCGCCGAGCATGTAGCTTGAGTCGGCGCAGCCCTCCCAGCCGTGCAGCAGAACAACGAGCCCGCGCGCGGCAGAGGCCTGCGCGCTCATGACGCCCATGAGACGGATGCCGTCGCCGCAGTCGATGAGTTCCTCGCGCGACGCGGCGAGCAGCGCTTTGCTGCGCCTGCGCGTGACCTTAGCGTAGAGCCGCATGCCCGAGAGCATCGTCTGGACGTGCCGATTCTCAAGGCCGGGCGGCGGTCTGAAGCTGCCGGGGTCGATGTTGTCCGCGGCGGCGGCGGGATTCATGGGCATATCGGAAAAAAAGCGTATGGGATCGGGAGCACCGGTCGTTGCTGTCGCGAGGAAGTTTTGGCGTGGATGCGGCGCGTCGAGTATATTGCGGGACGATTTTAGCGACATGTCCAGGGGAAAGAACATGAAATTGCTTACTGCTTGCTCTATTGCCGTGGCAAGCCTGCTGGCGATGCCCGCGCTGGCATGCGACAACCCGCCGCTCGTGCTTGTTCCGGACGGCGAGACCGCGACCATGGAAGAGCTTGTGGCGGTCCAGTCGGAAGTGCAGACTTACATGGCGGCGATGGAGGAGTATATAGGCTGCGTCGACGCCGAGCTTGAGGCTTCCGGCGGGGAGGATTCGCCGGCACTGTACCAGTCGTTGATGGTCCTGCGGCACAACCAGGGCGTCGAGGAGATGGAGGTGATCGCCGAGGCGTTCAACGAGCAGGTTCGCGCGTACAGGGAAGCCAACCCTGAGCCGGAGGGCGGAGATGACGAAGAGGAGTAGCTCTCGCCGTTGCGCAGAAGAGCTACGGGGTCCTCAACCGTCGATGGGCAGGCGCGTGTCTGCGCCGCCGCCTACCTGGCGCCAGATGAGCAGCAATGTCTCGTCCTGCTTGTCGGCGCGCGAATCGATGCGGGCTTCCAGGCATTTCTGCATCGCTCCCACGCGATCGTTTACCTGTCGTTGCATACGCCGCTGCGCGACCTCGATTGACGCATCGAAGCACTCCTGCAGCGCCGAAGCGAGGTTCCGAACCGCTCGCCGCTGCCTGCCGTTCGACTTTTCGGTGGTCATCGCCGTGCGCCTTCCCTGACCGTCCTGGCCGTCAGCAAATCTAGAGTCGAGATGCGCGAGTGTCAGCGCAGCGTTTGTGGTATTCCTGCCCCGAAAAGGACTCTTTCAGACCCGCGGAAGACGCTGGCGCTGTCGAGGTTATGGGACGGAAAACGGAGCCTGCGATCGCCCACCTGGCTGGCGAACGTCGAGGTACGGGAAGATTCGACCGCACCAAGTCGACTTACGACTTCAGGGATTCGGGTCTCAAGGCGTTCGGCGATGCATCTACCCTGGTCCGTTCCTGAGGTCCTCGAATTCGCGGTCGAGCCTGTATCTCTCCGAGGTCACGTATTTCTCCAGTCGTTGAAGGCGTGCATCGAGGTCGTGAAACCGTCGCCGGACGCGGCTCGGTGTCACATTCGGTTCCGCACGGCCGCGGGTTCCGAAGTTTGTCGCAGTATCGTCTTTCTGGCGCGCACGCTCGCGCTTTTTCTTTCGCTGCCGGGACGCTCGCCGCCGGGACTCGTCCGCAGCGCCGTTCCCGTCCGGCGCGGACCTTTTCTTCAGCAGCAGCGCGAGCACGATGTAGGCGACGATCGCCGAGGGAAAGAAAAACGCTCCGACCGCGACTGCGATTCGCAGCATCCTGACATCGAGTTCGAAATAGTCGGCGATCCCGGCGCAGACTCCGGCGATCATGCCGCGCTCCCCGTCGCGATACAGTTTGTTGAGCGCCATGGTCAAGCGTTCCTGCCCGGGACGGTCGTCCGGGCTCGTACGACCGATCGCAGGAAGCTGCGCGCGTTGGTCGCGGGGTGATGCGATTCGTTCACGGTGACTTGCTCCGGGGGCGGTCGTCGCCATCGAGAATCGTCTCGAGCGCGCTGAGCCGGCTTTCGAGCCTCTCGCTGCTCTGCCAGAGCTCGTCGAGCTGCTGCTGCTCGTCCTCGGAGAGGCTCTTTTTCGACTTCCACTTCGTGAGGTGGTCGAGCACGCCCATTATGAGCGCGAAGACCAGACCCATCGCGATGATGGTGAGGGCGAAGACTTGTCCGGACATTTCGATGGTCTCGCGCTACTTGGCGTCGGGCTGCGTCGCCGCACGCCGTGACTTGAGCTCGCGCAGCTCCTCCTGAACGGCTTCGGCGGACTCGAGTTCCGCAAATTCCTGAGCCAGATCCTTCTTGCCCAGGTCGTACGATTCGACGTGTCCTTCGAGCCCGTCGATGCGCCGCTCGAAGCGTTCGAAACGAACAAGCGCGTCATCGACTCGGTAGTCATGCAGGCGCTTGCGGACCTCGAAGCGCTTGCTCGCCGCCTCGTGCCGTACGAGGATCGCCTGTTGCCTTGCCTTTGCATCGGCGAGCTTCGCTTCGAGCGAGGCGATGTCGGAACTCAGCCGCTCGAGCCCTTCGTCGACGGCGTCGCGCTGCGCGCGGACGCCTTCGGCGGTCCTGGTTACGAGCGCCTTCTCCGCCAGTGCCGCCTTGGCAAGGTCTTCGCGATCCTTGTCCAGCGCAAGCTCGGCCTTGTCCTGCCAGTCCTGCGCCTCGCGCTCGAGCGCTTCGAGCTTGCGCGAGATCTCCTTCTTGTCGGCGATCGCGCGGGCCGCGGCCGAGCGCACTTCGACGAGCGTGTCTTCCATCTCCTGGATCATGAGACGGACGATCTTTTCAGGATCCTCCGCCTTGTCGAGTATGGCGTTGATGTTTGAATTAACGATGTCGCTGAAACGCGAAAAAATACCCATGGCCTGTTACCTGTCAATTTTAGCCGAAGACCGCCTCGCCCAAGAGGGCGGATTTGGCCTGCCACGCTGCCCGTCTCGCCGCTTCGTTCGATTCGGTGTGCCTCGGCGCCAGTTGCGGCGCCGAGCCGGGCAGTCCATGCACAGTTCTTTGAAGCACGTTCCGTGCCAAGTTCGCACAACCGTTGTAAGCCATTGATCGGGGGCGAAATTTAAGTTGTGCCTCGTGCCATGACGAAATTGGCAGTTTGACTATTCATGCTGATAAGCAACTAAAATGGCTCAAATTTGGCGTAATTCACCAAGAGTGGCAGGCAGACTACCTGAACCGGGCGAACTGATCGGCGAAGCACCCGCCTTTCTCGCGATGCTCGAACACGTCTCGAAGGCGGCGACGCTCGCCAGGCCCGTGCTCGTCATCGGTGAGCGCGGTACCGGCAAGGAACTCATCACCTCACGGCTGCATTATCTTTCCGAGCGCTGGGACCGGCCGCTCGTCAAGGTCAACTGTGCCGCTTTGACCGAGAGCCTGCTCGAGTCGGAACTCTTCGGCCACGAGGCCGGCGCGTTTACCGGCGCCATGCGGACGCACACGGGGCGCTTCGAGCAGGCCAACGGGGGCACGCTCGTTCTGGACGAGCTTGGAACGATCCCGCTGCGCATGCAGGAGAACATCCTCAGGGTCATCGAGTACGGGGAGTTCCAGCGAGTCGGCGGTTCGCAGACGCTGACCACCGATGTGCGCGTCGTCGGCGCCACGAACCAGGACCTGCCGACGCTGGTCCAGGCGGGGCGGTTCAGGGCCGACCTGCTCGACCGGCTCGCGTTCGACGTGATCCATGTCCCGCCGATTCGGGAACGTCCCGAGGACATCGCGAAGCTGGCCTATCACTTCGCCGTCAACATCACGAGCGAACTCAAGCGGCCGCTCTTCGCGGGGTTCGCGCCGCAGGCCGAAGCGGCGCTCGAGCGACATAACTGGCCCGGAAACGTGCGCGAACTCAAAAATGCCGTCGAGCGCAGCATCTACCGCGCCGAAGATCCGGCCGAGCCGATCGTCGACATCCTGTTCGATCCGTTCGTCGTGCCGTTCGCGGCGGCCCCGGCGAACAGCGAAGGGAAACCGGAGCCCGAGGTGGCCACGGAGGACGGCGAAACTCCGGCCGCGCTCGAAGCGTGGTCCGACGACGGCGAGGCCGAGCCGATTCCCGCCGATTTTCGAGCGGCCGTCGAAAGCTTCGAAAGGCGCATCCTCGAGCGCGCCCTCGAGCGTGCCCGCTACCGTCAGACGCGGGCCGCCGAGATGCTCGGCCTGACGTACCACCAGCTTCGCGGCCTGCTCAAGAAATACGCCTTGCCGTAGGGCTTGTCCTGCGTTTTCCGGCGAGGCGCTTGCGGCCGAACAGCCAGGTTTCGCGGGTCCGGGTGCACGCGAGCCCGCGTGATAGAATCTCGCGGCCACAGATACTCGAGCTACACCTCAGCGGACCGCGAGAATGAGCAAGGACAGCAAACCGCCGGTCAGGGTGGCCATCACCGGAGCTGCCGGCCAGATCGGCTACCAACTGGCATTTCGCATCGCTTCCGGCCAGATGCTCGGTCCCGACCAGCCGGTCATACTTCAGCTTCTGGAAATCCCGCCTGCACTCGGCGCCCTGAACGGCGTGGCGATGGAACTGGAGGACTGTGCGTTCGATACGCTGCACGGTGTCGTTGCGACCGTCGACGCGGAAACGGCGTTTCAGGACGCCGGCTACGCGCTGCTCGTCGGCGCGCGGCCGCGAGGCCCCGGCATGGAGCGCGGCGACCTGCTGCTGGCGAATGCGGAAATCTTCTCGGCCCAGGGCAAGGCGCTTGACGCAAGCGCCGACCGCGACGTCAGGGTTCTCGTCGTAGGCAATCCAGCCAATACCAACGCCCTGATCGCCAGCGTCAACGCGAGAGGCCTCGATCCGAGGAACTTCACGGCCATGACGCGTCTCGACCACAACCGCGCCAGGGCACAGCTCGCGCAGAAGGTCGGCGCGCACGTTGCCGATGTCGACGGCGTGATTATCTGGGGCAATCACTCGGCGACGCAGGTCCCGGATCTCGCGCATGCAACCATCGATGGCCGACCGGCGTTGTCGCGCGTGCCGCGGCAATGGTACGAGGACGAGTTCGTGCCGAGCATCCAGCAGCGCGGGGCGACGATCATCAAGGCGCGCGGCGCCTCCTCGGCGGCGTCGGCCGCATCGGCGGCAATCGATCACATTCGGGACTGGACCGGGGGTAGCGACCGCTGGGTCAGCATGGCAGTGGCTTCCGACGGCAGCTACGGGATCGCCGAAGGGGTCTATTTTTCCTATCCGGTCAGGTGCCGGGGCGACGATTACGAAATCGTGCAGGATCTCGCGATCGACGAGTTCTGCCGCGCCCGACTCGACACGACCGACGCCGAGCTTCGTGAAGAACGTCGCGGGGTGGCGGCGCTGCTGTAGCCCGCGAGTCTCTCCCAGGCCGCGCCTTGCCATGGAGCATTAGGGATGAATTCAAGGAGTTTGCGAGACCGTACTCCCCAGATACATATGATCGGGCCCGCGCGATCATCGCGGCCCTTCAAGAGGTTTGCGGGCTAGACATCATGGATTGACCTGCCCTAGCCTCAAGCACCGTGGGTTATGTTTGGGGTCGGAACCGTGACACAGAGCCA
>JAQAJI010000019.1 GCA_028278665.1 Candidatus Rariloculus versatilis | reverse complement strand
CGGCGTCGACGCCGTATTGCCATCGCACGAGCAGCCACTGCTCGAGGGTGAACATGATCCAGATCTCATTCTCTTCGGGCCCGTCGAGCGACAGGCTGAAGGACTTCGCCGCGTTGACCCTGCCGAGCTGGTCGTTCGGATGCGTGAATATCCGTACGCCAAGGCGAGCCGTCTTGAACGTGACGACGACATCGGGATTCGGATGAATGCCGCTGCGCGACGAGACCTTGCCGTTCCTTATTTCGTAGTAGCGGCCAGGACCTTCCTTGGCCCGGATCTGGGCCGTGAGATCCGTTTCCGCGAGCCGAGCCCGATACGCCGGATAGCGGGATGCGGTATACCTCATCGCAAACCCGATGCCGTACAAGAGCAGCAGGAACGCGAATGTACTGAGTCTTTCCCCGATTCTGTTCATTGGGCTTCGCCTTCCCCCTTGAGGATCCGGTCCGAACGGCAGCGGGTTGCCGGACGCTGTCCCCCCGGAGCCGCACTGCTGCGCCGCGCGGGTCTCCCGCTGCGGACTGCAAGGTTACGGGTTTGACCCACGCCGGTAAAGGATCGAGGGTCCCGCAGGCAGGCCGTAATCGATAGCCGCGGGTGGGTCTGATATCCTTCACGAACCTGATCGGTCGCGGCCAGCCGACACTTGAAGAGGACTCCAACTTGAGCGCAGCAATCATCTCGCCCCGTACCACGAGCGAAGAGCCGGGCAACGTCAAGGTACTCAAGAGCGTATGCCGAAGCTGCCACGGCGGCTGCAGCACGCTGATGCACGTCAGTGACGGCGAACTGCTCAAGGTCGAGGGCGACCCCGAAGGTCCGCTGAACCACGGCAAGCTTTGCCCGATCGGCGCCGCCACGACGGAACTCGTCTATCACCCTGACCGCCTGAAATACCCGCAACGGCGCATCGGACCGCGCGGCTCGGGCAAGTGGGAACGGATAAGCTGGGACGAGGCGCTCGACGAAATCTCCGAGCGCGTGCTCGCCATCCGCGAGGAAACCGGGCCGGAATCGATCGCGATGGGCACGGGCACCGGCCGCCACCACATCCGCTGGGTTTCGCGCTTCGGTCACGCGCTCGGCACGCCGAACTGGTGCGAACCGGGGTTCGCGCAGTGTTTTCATCCGCGCGTGAACACCTGCATCCAGACGATGGGCGACCTGCCCGTCTGCGATTTCACCGGCGACGTCGACCCCGAGCTCATCATGTACTGGGGCCACAATCCGCCGCATTCGGGCCCGGACGGCGAGACGCGCTTTAATGTACGCGAGTCGTTGCTGAGCAAGCCGCGGGTCATCACGATCGATCCCCGCCAGACTGTCGTCGCCCGCAAGGCGGAGATTTTCCTGCAGATTCGTCCCGGCACCGACGATGCGCTCGCGCTCGCCTTCCTCAACGTGATCATCAACGAGGACCTCTACGACCGCGAGTTCTGCGAGAACTACACGCACGGCTTCGAGGAACTTGTTGAGCATGTTCACCAGTTCACGCCGGAGTGGGCCGAGCCGATCACCTGGATACCTGCCGACAAGATCCGCGCAGCGGCCAGGCTCTTCGCCGAGTGCAAGCCTGCAATGCTCGAGTGGGGCTGTGCGATCGAACACACGCCGAACACGATCCAAACGGTCCGGGCGCTGTCGTTGATCCCCGCGCTCACGGGCAACATCGATGTCCCAGGCGGCTGGATCTTCGGCATGAAGGGCGCCGGACGCTTCCCGAGCCTGATCGAGAACCTCGACCCCGAGGTCGAAAAGAAGCGCCTCGGCTACGACAGGTTCAAGATGCTCTGCGGCGAAGGCGCCGATCTGCCCGCCTGCCACATTCCCTCGCTGGTCGATGCGATGCTCTACGGGGAACCCTACCGCGTCCGCGCATTTCTGGTCTTCGGCAACAACACGCTGACGACCTACGCCAACACGAAGCACGTGTACGAAGCCCTACTGAAGCTCTATTACATGGTCTGTGCCGACCTTTTCATGACGCCGACGGCGGAACTTGCCGACATCGTGCTGCCCGCGGCGTCCTGGCCCGAGCTCAACCAGATCGCCGCGCTGCCGACGATCGCGGGTAACGTCGTCATGGGCCAGCAGAAGGTCGTGCAGATCGGCGAGTGCAAGTCTGACGAGGAGATTTTTGTCGAGCTTGCCCGGCGCATGAAGCTGCCGGTCTGCACCGAATCGGTCGAGGATGTGCTCGACCAGATGCTCGAGAACGGCGGCCAGTCGGTCAATTTCCGGGGGCTCGCGGAGCAAGGCTGGATCCACATGCCGCAGAAGTACCGCAAGTACGAAACCGAGGGATTCAAGACGCCGACCGGGAAGCTCGAACTGTACTCGACGCGTTTTGAGGCCATGGGTTACGAGCCCCTGCCCTACTACGAGGAGCCGCCCGAGAGTCCGCTCAGCACACCTGAGGTCGCCGAGGACTATCCCTACGTGCTAACGACCGGCGGACGCATTTCCGTCTACTTCAACTCCGAGCATCGCCAGCTTCCGCTGTGCCGCAGGGGTCACCCGGAACCGCTCGCCGAGATCCATCCCGATACCGCGGCCGAGCACGGGATCGAGGACGGCGACTGGATGTGGATCGAAACACGCCGCGGGCGCATCAAGCAGAAGGCGAAAGTCACCGACCGCATCGAACCTCGCGTGATCCATTGCGAGCACGGCTGGTGGTTCCCGGAACGCAAGGGGCCGGACTACGGCATCTGGGAATCGAACGCGAACGTGCTCACGGACAACCGCGCGCCGTTCGACCCGCAGATGGGGACCTACCAGTTACGCGGCTTGCTGTGCAACGTAGGAAAACTCGAACCGCACGACGAGGACTTCGGTCCGCCGGAACTCGAGGCCGCGGCCGCTGCGAGCATGTAGCGCGTGCCGTCGCGGGCGGGCGGCGGCGCGCCGCTGCCTTCCGATTGCACCTGGGGCGACCAGCGCACCGCGGCACAACGTAATGCCAGGACCGTGCCGAACGGGCTTGCGCTTTTTGCCTTACCGCACCGACGAATGAATCGCGCACGCGACGGCGCGACGAACGTCTTGAGGGTCAGCTCTGGTTCCACTCCACGAGCGGCGCGTCGGGCGCCTCGCGCTCGTAGTACCACTTCAGTCCCAGCGGTTCGTCGCTGAGGATCGACGTCCTGAAGCTTCGCCAGGCCTGGATCTCGAAGTAATCGAGCGGCCCGCCATGGGCGTTGAGCCGGTGCGGTACGCCGGGCGGGAAATACACCAGCGTGCCGGGCTCGATTTCCTGCGAGGTCTCGCCGACGTCGACCTTGCCGCGGCCCTTGAAGGTCATGTAGACGTGCGCGGCGCCGTCGGGGTTGGCGTCCGTGCCGTTATGGCAGTGATAGGGCGACGCGCCGCCCTCCTTGTAGTGCATTTCGCCGGCCTGTATGGCGTTGGTTGGCGTCAGTCGGCTGCCGTCAAGCAGCCGCACGCTTGACTCGGCACAGAACCGGCGCACGCGGCCGCCGCTCGCGTCGCTCAAAGCACGCAGCGTGTTGCGATTGAAGAAGTAGCCCGGGCCGCCCGGCAAGCCCGCCTCGACCGCGGCGGGAGGTTTCGGAGTGATCATGTGCAGCAGTTCGATGGCGGAACCGGCCGCCTCGAAGCGCGCCGAGTCTCCAGGGGCCAGAAGCACGCCGGCACCTTCTTCTGCCGCGTGGGCTTGCGAATCGAAGTTCACCTGACCGCTCGACGACCCCTGCATGACGTAGACGAGGTGATAGTCCCCGTCCGCACCGACGTCGAGCTGCCGGCCGTCGAGGACCGTGCGCCGGTAGACGGTCAGATTCTTCGAACCGCACAACCGCGCACTGCAAACCGTCCGGCGCAAACCCGAGTCGACCTCGTCTGCTGCGGCGGTGTTCGTATCGATGATTGAAACGTCGTTGATGGTCGCCATCTGGTGCGCTCCTCGTCGGGCTCGGGGAGTTGAGCGGACGTGAATGATACCTGCAATCGGGCACGGCTTGCGGCCCGACTGACCGGATCCCGGGGCGGTGCAGCCCGGGCGCGTCAGGCCGTCGCGGATGCGTGGTCCGGCCGCCTGCGGCGCGGCAACGCGCGATTCGCTAGGCGGAAGGCTCCTGTCACTCGTGCGTGCCGGCAACGGAGTAAAGCACCTGCGTGTTGCGGGTCTTCTGGAAGTCCTCCAGCGACTCCTCGCGCATCGCCGCGTAGATCTCCTGGTTCGGTACGCCGACGGCCGCGGCAAGCTTCTCGAGAATGAAGAAGATCACGCCGTAGCGGAGCAACGCCCGCCAGTCGAGACGCCGCAGCATGTCCTTCTCTTCCTCGGTCAGGCCGCCGCGGTCATAGGACCCTTCGCGGTCGTAGAGGAAGCGGCCCCTGAGTTCCGGCTGAATGATGCCGTGCAGGTATTTGTTGAGTCGGTAGGCACGGATGCTGCGATCGACGGTGAACGGATAGGAACCCTCGAGCGTGGCGAGGCCGCCGTACTCGCGCGTCGAACGCGCCAGGTGCGCCGCGGCGCTCTCGCCGGCATCGCTCTCGTCGACATCCTCATAGACCACGGTCGCTGTCGCCGTCATCGACGGCAGGCAATACGACTCGTGGACCTTGCGTACCTTCGGCGCGAGCGCCCCGCGCATGACGAGCCACATGATGACCTCGGCCCCTTCCACACCGCCGCGCTCGGCGAAGTCCGCGATCGACAATTCCGTCAACTTCACAGGGTCCTTCTCGAGCAGATCGAGAAATTCCGTATCCCAGTCGGTGTTGTTGAATCCCGCGCGTTCGCCGCTGACCTGGTGCGAGAGCCCACCGGAGCCGACGATGGCGACCTTGATGTCCTCCGGAAAGCTCAGGATCGCCCGGCGCAGCGAGCGGCCAAGCGCAAAGCAGCGCCGCGCCGTCGGGATCGGAAACTGCAGGACGCCGACCTGAAGCGGCACGAGGGCCACGGGCCAGCCGCCCTCGTGCGGCAACATCATCGACAGCGGCGAGAACACTCCATGATCGAGCCCGCGGGACTGGAAGAACGACAGGTCGAATTCGTCGGCGACGAGCCCGTTGGCGATGTGCCTGGCCAACGCCGCGTGGCCGCGAAGCGCCGGCAGCGGCCTTGGCCCGCCGCCCTCGTCGGCCACGGGCCAGGTGTCGCCGACGCCGAGCGCAAAACTGGAGTAGTGATCGAAGAAAAAGGAGGTGACGTGGTCGTTGTAGACGAAGAACAGCACGTCGGGCGCTTTTTCCTCGAGCCAGCGACGCACCGGTGCAAAGCCCTCGAATATCGGCGCCCAGACCGGATCGTCCGGTGTCCTGTTGTCGAACGCGAACGCGATCGACGGGGTATGCGAGGCGGCCAGACCGCCGACTATCGTCGCCAAGGCGAAACTCCGTGGGAAGCGTGGCCGCTGATTCTAGCGCCTTTCGCCGGCGCCAACTCCCGGCCGTGGATCAGAAAAGCCGGGGCAGGCCCAGGATCAATCCGACGAGCAATCCGGTCTGGGCAGTCATGGCGCCCACCATCCATTTCATCAGATCCGATTTGACCGACTGGATCTGGACCTCGAGGTCCGACTTGACCTTCCGTATCTGGACCTCAAGGTCGGACTTGATCGCTGCAACATCGGCTTTGGTCGCCAGATTGCCCTCGATCAGCCGAATCTGCTCATTCGCCAGCGTTTCGGCCTGCGTTTCGGTAAAGCCGGCGGCGGTGAGGTTCTTGACGAACCGGTGCGTATCGAATGAGATCTCCGCGCCCATGAGTCCATCTTAGTCGGGCCGCGATACCCCGGCAACGCCCTGAATCTTTACGGAAACGCGAGAAACACGGCGAATCGCCGGCCTACGAGACGATTCGCGTTACCGGCCGAAAATCGCCCGCAAGCCGCGACAAGACCCGCTTACTTACGGTCGAGCAGTGGATCGTCAACCAGGCCACGCTACCCCCAGACTTCTTGCGCCGTATCGACGACGAGTTCGAGCTTGCGCCACTGCCCGACCTCCGACACCGCCGCGCCGTGATGCTTGCTCGAGAAACCGCACTGCGGCGACAGCCAGAGATTCTCGAGCGGCACGATCCGGGCCGCGTTGTCGATGCGCCGCTTGAGCGCGTCCTTGTTTTCCATCTTTCCGACCTTCGTCGTCACGAGTCCAAGTACCGCCCTTTTGCCGTCCGGAAGCCCGCTGAGCGGTTCGAACGATCCCGCGCGCGCCGAGTCGAATTCCATGAAGAAGCCGTCCACGTTCACGGAAAACATCGCCTCGGCCACCGCCTCGTAGCCGCCCTCGGCGACCCAGGAACCGCGGAAGTTGCCGCGGCAGGTGTGCATCGTGACGGTCATGTCGGCCGGCCGGTCTGCCAGGATCGCATTGATCACGTCGGCGTAGCGGCGCGCCAGTGGCTCCGGGTCATCGCCGTTCCTGCGGCAGTTGTCGCGGACCGCCGGGTCGCAAAGGTAGCTGAATGCGACGTCATCAATCTGCAGGTAAGTGCACCCCGCCTCGGCGAAGTGCTTGATGGCCTCGCGATAGGCCACGACGACGTCAGCCCAGAACTCCTCGAGATCGGGATAGGCGTCGGATGAGATCGCGTTGCGGCCGCCCCTGATATGCAGCATCGACGGAGACGGGATCGTGAACTTCGGTGTGGCCTTTACGATCGATTTGAGGCGCTCGAACTGATCCACCATGATCGGCTGCGAGCAGGCCACCTTGCCCGTCACGGTCGCGACCGGCGGCTGGTCTCCGGCGCCGCCGGTGAACTGCGGACCGTAATTGGAGCGCGTCGTCACGCCGTCCAGGCGGGTCAGGAAATCGATGTGCCACCAGTCGCGGCCGAACTCGCCTTCGGTGATCGCCTCAAGCCCGATCGATTCCTGCCGCCGCACGATCGCAGCGATGGCCTTGCGCTCCACCCGTGCCAGATGCTCGGCCGGCAACTCACCGTCGGCGAACTGCGCGCGCGCCTCGGCGAGTTCGGGCGGGCGCACGAGACTCCCGACATGGTCGGCACGAAACGGCGGCTTCATCCGGATCTGCTTCCTGATCGAGCTGGCGCAAAGTATATTCGATGGCGCGTGAGCTTAACCCGCAAATCTCACCAGGCCGCGCCTGTCCATGGAGCATCACAGATGAATCTCGAGAGTTTGCAAGACCATCAGAGGCGTCGCGCCCGTGACAGCTTGCGCTGGCCACGCCCTCGCTTGTCTTTTGCGATCATCGCGGCCCCTGGTGAGGTTTGCGGCTTAAGAGTCAGCCGCCCCGCTTGAATCCCGGCACATGAGAATCACTACCGTCGACTCGGTGACCTACGGCGTCCCCGACCTGGTCCAGGCAAAGAGGTTCTGGTCGGACTTCGGTCTGACGCTCGAAGCGCACAATGATCGGCTTCTGCGCTTCAGCGCGATGGACGCGTCAACGGTCGAAGTCAGGCTTGCACACGACCCGGCGTTGCCCCCGGCGTTCGAACCCGGTCCGGGCGTGCGCGAAACGACCTTCGGCGTCGAAACCGAAGCTGACCTCGATGCGATCGCAGCCGAGCTCGCGAAGGACCGACATGTCGGGGTCGACGAAAAAGGCACGCTGCATAGCGTCGACCCGCTCGGCATCCCGATCGCCTTCCGGGTATCGCGTTGCCGGGCCGTGAGCGCACCGGACCCGCAGTTCAACGTCCCCGGCCGCACCGGTCGACTCAATGCGCGCGGCGTACGGTACGAGTCCGCACGGCCTTTGGAGATGACTCACGTCGTCTACATGGTTCCCGACACTCGCGTCGCGGTCGATTTCTACGCGGACCGGCTCGGGTTCCGAATAAGCGACGCGTACCCCGGGAGAGGCTATTTCCTGCGCGGCGGCGCTTCGAACAATCACCACAACCTGTTCCTGCTCAATCCCGGCGGGACGGGTGACAAGTTCGGCTTTCACCACCTCGCGTTCGAGGTCGCGAACATCCACGAACTCTTCGGTGGCGGTCTCAACATGACGCGCAAGGGTTGGAAGACGATGCTGGGTCCCGGCCGCCACCCGATCTCGTCGTGCTATTTCTGGTACTTCCTCAATCCCTGCGGCGGCGGCGCGGAATACGATTTCGACTCGGATGTCGTTGACGACGATTGGGTCGCCGGAGAGTTCGAACAGACGCCGGAGACCTTCGCCGAGTGGTGCCTCGCCGCAGGCATGGAGGAATCGCTGCTCTATCAGGGCGTGCAGACCGGGGAGACGATCGAGGGCCAAACCTGAAAGCCGCGGTCGAGGCCCTGTACGAGGGCGCAAATCTCGACCTCGAAACCGATCTTGAAGCGATCAACGCGTTTTCGCGCAAGGTTCTACAACTGCGTCGGCTGGGTGAGCAAATACCACCGCACTGGCTGCCGACGGCGACGGAGTTTCTCCGGAAGCAAGGAGCGCGTCCTGCCCGACCGTGACGCGGCGAGGCTGAGGGCCGCATCGCGTCCGAGGCGATCGCTGACTACCTCGCGTACCGCGGCATGGTTGTCAGAACCGCCAGGTGTGATTGAACTTCAGCGACAGGTCGGCACTCGTCGAATGAAACGAGTCGTTGCGGTCGAAGTCGCTGAGGTTGTGATTGAGTACGATGAAGCCTTCCCGACCGGCCTCCGGTATCCAGTGCAGCCTGCTGTTGAACCCGACGGTTTCGGTGACGTTGTCATATTGCACGAGGTTCACCCACGACAGCGTCGACGAGAACACGATACCGGCCCTGAGCTGCGAAAGGCGCACCGTGAAATCGCCTTCGGGGAGTTCGATCTGGTTGACCGTGTAGCCCGCCTCGAGAATGAAGTGCTCAGACGGCCGCCACGCGAGGTTGACCCCGGCGGTCGTGCGTTTGCCCGTGTAGAAGTCGCCGCTGCGCATGTTGGCCCGCCCGGCCAAGCGCCTCTGGTTGCCGGTCTGCACGCCGACGAGCACCTCGTCGAAACTGTAGTCTCCGGCCGGAATCACGACGCGCTTTGAACCGTCGGGGGCGTTATGGATCACGAAGTCCTCAAGCAGCACTTCGCGGGTCGTGATCAGGCGTGGAAACGCGGCGTCTCCGGTGTTGGTGTTGACGCTTAGCCGAATCGAATCGACGTTGGACTCCACGCCGCCGGTATCGAGGCGTTCCACGCGGTAGCCGTCATAGCCGGCGAACCATGACCTGAACCAGCGCCCGTTCAGCAGCGTTCGATAGCCGAAGTCGAGCGCGTAGTCGCGTATGCCGGTGCGGTTCACGAAACCGACGGCCGGATCGAAGTTGTCCTCGATCTGCCGGCCGCTGAACGTGCCTCGCAAGCCCACGGCATTGGGAATGCTGATGCCGTAGCCGAACGCCCGATCGTCCCCGCTGACGCCTTCGGTATCGGTCTGCTGATACCACAACTGGCTCTCAAGCAGCACTCCGCCGGGCAGACGCGAATTGCGGTAGCGGAAATCCGCACCGACGAGCGTGCTGTCGAGATTCGATTGCGGGTCGCCGTCGGTGACGATCACACCCAGGGTCGACTCGTCGAGCACGTTGGCGGTCACGCGGCCGACGAAGATATCGGTCGCCTCGATGCCCTCGAACTCGTCTTGGCGGATCGCGAGCGCACCGAGGTTCCAGCGCCCGGCCCGGCCGCTGAGCTTGCCGCCGTACTCGACATCCACGGGCTGGCCGGTGCGGCTCAGACCAATCTGGCGCGAGAAGAACGGGCGGCCGTTTTGCGAGGCCGCACCGGGAATCGCCGGATTGCCCGCCTCCCGGCTGCCCTGGCCGCTTCCGGGCCGGCTGAAACCGCCCGTTCCGATCCGCCCGAATTCGAAGATATCGGCATCCTGCAGGAAGAAGTCGCGTTTCTCCGGGAAGAACAGGTTGAAGCGCGTGAGGTTGACCTGCCGGTCGTCGACCTCGGTCGCCGAGAAGTCGGTGTTGAGCGTAAATGCGCCGTTCAGTGACGGGGTGAACTTGTAGAAGATGTCGAGCGAAGGCTCGAAGTTCGTATCGCTGCCGGCCGACCCGCCGTAGTGCCGTTCCCCGCGAGCCGTGACGGACGGCACGATATCGAGGCCTCGGCCCTGCTGGAGGCCGGCAAGCCCCGTGGCGGTGCCGGCGACACCCGGATTGAGTTCGCGGTTTCTCGATACCCAGCCGACGGTCTCGGCGTTACGCTGGATCGTACGTTCGAAGTTGACCCCCCATTCGGTGGTGTTCGGGTTGAACGACAGTGTCTTGAACGGGATGGCCATTTCGGCGTTCCAGCCCTGTTCGTCGCGGGTCGCCGCGGCTTGCCAGATGCCCTCCCAGTTGGCCTCGAGGTTGACCGTGTTCTGGTAAAGCGCATCCCAGCGGACCCCGTTCGGGTTCACCTGGAACCGGTAGCCGCTGCGGCGATCGAGATACGGATCGATGATGATCGCGAACTGGTCGTCGTTGAAGGTTCCCTCGCCCTGGCGCAGCACCTGCGCGGTGATCCCGTCCGGTTCGCTGTCCCACAGCCGCGCCGCGACATACAGCGCCTCGTCGTCGTAGAAAAGACGAATCTCCGACGCCTGCGACGGCTCGGAAAACTCGATCGGATTGATCTGGTGCAGATCGTCGACCAGGGCCGCGCGCGTCCACAGGACCTCGTCGAGCACACCGTCGATGAGCGGCGCGTCCTCGGCCCGCGGCAGCTCGATGACCTTGTCGTCCTCGCCGGGCTCCGGGGTTTCCCGGTCGCTGTTCGATTGTGCCGCGGCCGGCACGGCCTGACCCGCCAACAGCGCGCAAGCGAAGCAGATCGCGACGCTCGGACAACGCGGGGAGTTGACGTAGGATCCGGCGCTATTGCGGCATAGCAACAATTGGCGTGACTCGCCTGGGCTTCGCAGGAGCACGTATCATCGTGGCTCGCGACAAGCTATTCAAGTGCAGTTTGCGGCGATGCGACATCGCCGAATGCAAGTGTACGCCTGAAACGCACGCGCCGAATTGTCAACGGCGCGGCGGATCGTGCAGACTCGTTCGGATCGACAGTTTCGATCCGGCGAGGCAAAGGGCGCTTTGCTCTGCGCGCCGGTCGTTTCGATCGACCCGTCCTGCGCGACCTTGACCGTGGATGCTGCCCGATGACACGCAACTCAAGTTCCGCGTTTTCGATCCGCACCGCACTACCGGGCATCCTTCCCGTGTCCCTCTTCGCAGCGCTGACCGGCGTCGGCGCAGCGGATGTCGCAGCACAGCAGGGAGACGCCGTGCATCCCGGCGAACTCATCGTCGAACCGCCAACGCTGATTTCGCTGGGCTTCGAGTGGTATATCGAAGGCGACCGGAACCGCAACGCCGAAGTCGCCGTCATGTACCGGCAGGTCGGCGAACCGGACTGGCGCGACGGCATGCCGCTGCTGCGCCTTCACGGCGAGCGCACGGTGCTTTGGCAGACCCTCGACTACACCGCACCGAACATGTTCGCCGGGAGCCTCTTCAGCCTCGAAGCGGGCACGGACTACGAGATCCGTTTCGAGCTTGCCGACCCCGACGGCGTCACGGGCGAAGCCGTACGCACGGTCGAGGCCCGCACGCGCAGCGAACCGATGCCCTACGAAGGCGGGCGGGTGTTTCATGTCTATCCGCCAGGACACGCGGGCGGCAGGCAGGCGCCGGCCTTCATGGGGCTGCTCGCCGCGTACTACAGCGAGGCCATCGGCGGTGACTGGAGCCGCGCTTCGCCGCCGCGGGTCCGGCCCGGCGATACGGTGCTGGTCCACGCGGGGATCTACAAGGACGACCGGAGCAACTACAGCCACGAGATCCTGTCCGACTTCGCGACCTGTTGCGCGACGCCGTGGGACGGCACCTACTACCTGACCCAGGGCGGAACCGAAGACAGGCCGATCGCCATCCGCGCCGCCGGCAACGGTGAAGTGATCTTCGACGGCGACGGCAACGATGTGCTCTTCAACGTGATGGGCGCGGACCACCTCTACTTCGAGGGCATCACGTTTCGCAACACGAGAACCGCGATCGAGGCCGGCCGGAAAGGGATCGCCGGAGCGCGTGGGCTGACGGTCAAGCATTCCCGCTTCGAGGATGTCGGCGTCGCGATCCACAGCGACTGGTCGGGCTCAGGCAACTACTACATCGCCGACAACGTCATGATCGGCCGCCACGACCCGGATTCGCTCTTCGGCTGGTTCGGCGCGCCATGGACGCAACTGCCGGGCTTCGAGACGCGTCGCAGGCTCCGATCCTACTACGCCGTCGCGGTCTACGGATCCGGTCACGTAATCGCGCACAACCGCATCAGCGGCTTTCATGACGGCATAGACCACGCGACCTACGGGATGCCGGACGGTTATCCGCACACGCCCCGCGACCGCATGCCCGTCTCGATCGACATCTACAACAACGATGTCAGCAACGTGCACGACAACTGCTTCGAGGCGGACGGTGCGATGCACAACATCCGCATCTTCAACAACCGCTGTTTCAACGCCGCGACCGGCGCGATGAGTCCGCAACCGATCTTCGGCGGACCGGCGTATTTCGTCCGCAACGTCGTCTACAACGGAATTTTCGGTCCGCTCAAGATTCACGGCGATCCGGCAGGCGTGCTCGTCTACCAGAACACCTACATCGGCGAGCTGTCGCAATTGACGCCGGCGTCGAACATCCACTTCCGCAACAACCTGATTCTCGGCCAGGGCGCGCGCGAAGCCGTCTTCGCCATCGACACGCATACCAACTACAGCTCATCGGACTACAACGGCTTCCTGCCGAATCCGGACTCGCGCATCGCCTATCAATGGAATTCGCCTTCCGACGGGCAGGCGCCGGACTACGAGTCCGAACGGGAGACGCGGCAGTTCGCGACGCTCGCCGAATACGCCGCGGCGACCGGCCAGGACCGCCACAGCCGGGAACTCGACTACTCGGTGTTCCGCGACGTTCCGCGTCCGGACTTCTCCGATCCCACGCGCCTCGTCGATCCCGACGCCTACGACTTTCGCCTGCGTGCACGCTCGGCGGCCATCGACACGGGCGTCGAGCTGCCGACGATCACCGACGGCTTCACCGGCAACGCGCCCGACCTCGGCGCGTACGAACTCGGCACACCCCGCCCGCACTACGGCCCGAGGCCGCGGACGCGCTGATCCCTCTATGCCTCTGTCCGCGAAGCGGCGGCCCCATCGATGCGAGCAATGCGCCAGCCGCAGCGTCGAAAGGTTGTAGCCGCCAAGCCGCGGCGCCTCCAGCGGCATCGCTCGAATTCGGTCGTCGCGATGCGCGAGCCGTCCGTCGGCGCCGCCAACCGGGACGGGTTCTACGATGCCTGGTCGGCCAGATACGCCAGCAATGATGGAATCCCGCCGGTGAATTCGTCCGCTCGCATCTGGATCAACCCGACGGATTCCAGATGTTCCCTGGCGCGCACTGCTTCAACGTGATCGGGAATCGCTTCCTTGATCGCTGAAGTCACCTCCGCAAGCGACAGGCTGGTTCGCATTGAGAGGACCTTGGCAAGCGTAGCCGCAGCGACCACCAGGCGCGGATCTTCATGGTCGTGGATCTCCCGAAAGCGACGCGCATAGAATCCGCGTCGCGCGTAGTCAACATCCACTCGGGCCGCTTGCAGGGTATCGCCGGTCACGGAACGGCTGTCCCTTCCCGCATTCCATAAGGCATGCCCCCAACGCTGGACGAAGAACGGAAATCCCTGCGTGTCATCTGCGGCTTGTGCAATAACACTCGCGTCGATCTCCCAATCGCTCCAGTCCGCGATTTCCAGAGCCGCTACCGATGCGTCGCGGCTCAGACAATTCGGAGACAATACGTCGGCGCGCTCCACGAACGACGCCTGTACGGAGGACGACATCAGATGCGCTTGCAGTCCCGGCGTGCCGGCCAGCACCAGCCAGACCGGCCTGCCCGCTTCGGTGAGAGACTGCGAGAGATTGCACAGGGCATTCGCCACTTCGGGTGCGAGCGTGTGCGCCTCATCCACCTGGACAAGCGAGGGGCGTTGGTCGGTCGCTTCGATAAGGTGCTCTTTCAGGTTGGTTCGTATGTGGCTTGCTCGCGAGTCGGCATGACCGGGCTGCCACTCCGCGGAGACGATCCCGACGTCGATCCCCGTCAGCCGGGCCGGTTCAGTCCGGCTCTCCGGCCATAGTGCGCCACCGAGCGCGACCAAGTCGAAAATGTCCCCCGCTTTTGCATCGACCACGTGAACGGAGCGATCCGCGGCCTGCCGCCTCAGCCAGCTCAGCAACACGGTCTTGCCCATCCCGCGCGGCGCCGCCAGGAGCAGCATATTGACCGGTCCGCCGCGCGTCGGGTGGGAGATCTTTTGCAGCCCGTCCAGCAGGATGGACTGTTCCGTCTCACGACCCGCAAGCACCGGCGGATATGCGCCGGCACCCGGCGTGAACGGGTTGGGCAGCGCGTTGTTGTCTGTCATGGCCATGTGAAATCCAAGCCGATGCGCGTAACTGGTAGCGGCCGAACAAGAAAATCCCAGTCTAACTCACGCAAACCGGTCGTGAGCAAGGTAGACAATTGCGGGAAACATGTGGATTGCGACGCCTTGCCGGTATTCGTATCCCACCAAGCCGGACAAACTGTGACGCGGAAATTCAGGCTTTGAAGTGTTTATTGACGATCGCGTCAAAGAAACTCTTGGTGAACTCCTCCACGCCGCTCACTCGCGAGCGGCCGTTGCGCATTCTGACGACGAAGCGTTCCTTGGACATTTCGTAGCCAACCTCGGCGAGATCGGGAACGTTTGTGGATTCGATGTACTCGAGCCGCTCGTAGTGGAAGGAACCCGCAGGTTCCTCCCGCGCGACATGAAGCGTGACATCGCAACGAGCGCGCATTGCGTGGCTCGCATGCCCGAAGAAAAAGAGGTAACGCGCAGTCGTATCCCGACGCCGAAAGTCGACGCGAAGGAACCACGTTCGTTTCGCCGACTCCCCGCGGCGCAGCGCGTCGTACTTCTCGAACTCGAGATTGCCGAAATCCTTGAGGTAGACGTTACCGTAATCCGCCACCTCGTCGAAAACATTGACTGTCTGTTGGAGATAACTCTTGAGGAGTTCCATGGCACTCCTCCACACCTCGTATTCGTTCTCCGCGCGTATACGCTCGGGCTTCGTAAACTTGGCTGCGAGGGTGGCCACCCATTCATTCTGCTCGCGTTGCTCCTCGGCGGCGGCTTCGTACTCCTCCAAGCTCTCCTCGATGCACTCGGCCATGAGGACTACAAATGGCGTCAGGTCGGACGCCTGCGAAATTTCCAGTGCGTCGTAGTAGCGGAGCCTGTCTTCCTTTGTAACGATGGCGATGGGATAACCGTGCCTCATGAGCATCAGGTTCATGAGTAGCCTCGCTACTCGGCCGTTGCCGTCGATGAACGGATGCACGGTAACAAACCAGGTGTGTGCTGCGGCTGCCACGACGAGTCCGGATACCCCAGCGAAAGCGTCCTCGCCAGGTACACTGACATCGGAAAGCCAGCGACCGAAATCCTCCATTTGCGCCGGCACGGACTCGGGTCCGGGAGGCGAATAGTCGGAACCGCTGATCGAGACCGTCGCGGACCGGTACGTACCCGCTTCGCCAGTTATCCCGTCGAGTACAAGCGCGTGCAACTGACGAACGTCGCTCTCTGCGATGGGCCTATCCCTGTTGCCCGCCAAGTCCTCCAGGAAGTCAAGAGCATGCGAAAGGTTACGCGCTTCGGCCTGATCCTTGAGGGGTTTGCCGGTGATCGTCAGCCCTTCCTCCACAACCTGACGCGTCTCGCCAACTGCGAGAGCGTTGCCCTCTATGGCGTTGGAGTGGTAAATGTTCTTGATTCGGAAATGCTTGCGGATCCGATGGAGAACATCAGGGGAGAGCTTACCCTGTGCCCTCAACCTTCGCACACGATCTGCGAGTTGCTCAAAGTCGGGGAGCCTGGCGTCGTCGTAGACATACGACGTCCCGTCTATGTCGACATGGGACATGGATTTGCGGCCCGTTGTATCTTTCACTGACAGGATGATCCAAAAGCTTGGCGAGTGGGTCAACCTCCGTCGGGAGATTCGAAAACGAACCGTGCGGCATGCTCTTCTCTCGTAAACTCAAGGATTTCCCGTGACCGTGAAACTCAGCGAATTCGCGCGCTCCCTGACCGTGGAGACGGCTTTCACCGTGCTTGCCATCGCCAAATCGCTCAAGGCGAACGGCAAGGATGTGGTGGAACTTGAGATCGGCGACAGCCCGTTCGACAGCACCGCCGCCGCCCGCGATGGCGGCATCGCGGCGATCGAGAACCACCAGACGCACTACTGCCCTTCGCCGGGCATTGCGGAGTTTCGGCAGGCGGCCGCGAAGTTCGTCCGCAGCGAGTTCGACATCCCGGCCGAAGCGCAGAACATCGTCGCCGGTCCCGGGGCCAAGGTGTTCGAACAGTTTTTCTGCGAGGCTGTGCTCAACCGGGGCGACGGCGTGCTCGTCTTCAGTCCCTACTTTCCGACCTACGTGCCGAACATCGAACGCCGCGGTGCGCGTGCGGTCATGGTTGCGCTCAGGCAATCGAACCGGTTCCGGCCGGACATCGCCGACATCGAGCGATTCCTGGCCGAGGACCCGTCGCCGCGCGCGATATTGCTGAACTCACCTCACAATCCCACGGGCGGCGTCGCAACCGAGGACGACCTCGCGGCCATCGCCGACCTGATCCGCGGCCGCGAGGTCGCGCTTTTCAGCGACGAACCCTACTGCCACATGGTCTGGGACGGCGCCCACCGCTCCATCCTGAGCCAGCCCGGGATGATGGAGCAATGCGTCGCGGCGTTCACCTTCAGCAAGTCCTACAGCATGAGCGGCTGGCGGCTCGGCTTCGCCGTGTCGTCGGCGGAGATCGCCGATGCGATCGGAAAAATGATCAATACGACGCTGTCCTGCACGCCGCCTCTGGTGCAACTGGCGGGGACCGCGGCACTCGAACGGGACCGCTCGGAGCGCGACTCCACGATGCTCGAGTTCCGCGACAAGGTCGTGCTGCTGACGGATGGGCTCAATGCCATCGACGGCTTCCATACGCTGCCGCCGACGGCTACGTTCTATGTGTTTCCGAACGTCGCGCCGGTGTGCAACCGCCTCGGCGTGACGAGCCACGGCCTCGCACTCTTCCTGCTCGAGGGCGCCGACGACGACTTCGGGATCGCCTGTCTCGGCGGCGAGTGCTTCGGCGAGGCTGGCGCCGGTTTTCTGCGCTTCAGTTGTGCGGAGCCCGACGAGCGGTTGCGCCAGGCGCTTGAATTCATACCGGCGGCACTCGAACGCGAGGACCGTCTGGCTGCCTGGCTCGACAGGAACCCCGTGTACCGCCTGCGCGAGCCCTATGCGCTCGCTTGAGATGCGAAGGGAACCGCAACCGCGAGCATGCAAGCTCGCGGCGGCGGTTTACCGTGTCTCGTCGGCTGCAGGTTCCAGTGCGCGCGCGACGTCGCCGACGCCGAAACCCAGGCGTCCCGCAAGCGGCAGCTTCAGCGACAACTGATTCGGGTCGAGTCCGAAGGTCAGCCCGAGCACGTTGAGTTCGAGCCCTTCCTCGACTCCGACGAGCACGCCGAGCACGCCCAGCACGTTGAACTGCAGGCCCGTGCCGCTTGGCGAGCGCGCGAACACGCTCGGCCCGAGGTAGTCCTTGCCGATGGCGTTGGCCGGGAGATCCGCCCGCACTTCGGGCGCCGCACGCAGCACGAAGGCGGTAAAGGTATTGGAGTTCGGACCCGGCCAGACGCGGTACTCGCCCGTGTAGGGATAGTCGCCGACCGCACCGTCGATGCGGGCGATGACCTCGTCGACACCTTCGCCGCGAAGGTCCGCGAGAAGCTCCGGCGCGTTTCCGTACCAGCGGCTGTCCGGGATGCGATTGCTGACCCTGACCGTGGTGCCCCGCCGCCTGAGCCCCCAGCTCAGGACCTCGTAGACCGTGAACTCGGCCGCGTCGGTCGGCTTCGTGGCGATCCAGGTGTGTACGCCGAGATAACCGCGCCAGTTCACCGCTCGCGCCGCGTAGACCTGCACGACGGCTTCGGCCACGGTTGCGGGATCGGGCGCAAGCCCGACCGCTTCGCGGCTTGCATTGCGCCAGTTGCCCGGCGCCATGCGCTCTGCACGGTCCGCGTGGGCGAGCGCGAAAAGCGCAACGGGCAACAGGATCAGCAACAACCGTGCGAGCGTCCTCGTCATGAGGAAAGCTCCGTCTGCTTCAGCAGCCTCGCAACGTCGGAACCGGCCGGATTCTGGAACAGGCGCAAGCCGAACTCCGGCAGTATCGCGATGAGGTGGTCGAACACGTCGGACTGCACATCCTCGTAGACGATCCAGTCGGTGCTCTTGGTGAAGCAGTAGATCTCGATCGGCAGTCCCTGCGGCCCCGGAGGACTCTGGCGGACGAGCAAGGTCATGTCCGCATTGATCTTCGCGTGCGCCTTCAGGTAGGCCAGCGTGTAGGCGCGGAACGTGCCGACGTTCGTGAGGCGGCGCCTGTTGACGCTCACGCTCCCGGCCTCCCCGAGATCAGCCTGAGCCTCCGCGAGCTCGCGCTGCTTGGCGCCGAGATAGCCCGCGAGCAGCGCAAAGCGCTTGAGATCGTCGACTTCGTCGGTCTCGAGAAAGCGGATCGACGCCTGATCGATATTGACCGCACGCTTGATGCGGCGCCCGCCGGATTCGGACATTGCGCGCCAGTTCCTGAACGATTCGGCAATGAGCCGGTGGGTCGGGATGGTCGTTACGGTCTTGTCCCAGTTCTGGACCTTGATCGTGTGCAGCGAAACCTCGATGACGTCGCCGTCGGCGCCGGACTGCGGCATCTCGATCCAGTCGCCAACCCTGAGCATGTCGAGTGCCGTGAGCTGAATGCTCGCGACGAGGCCGAGAATCGTGTCCTTGAAGACAAGCAGCAACACGGCCGTCATCGCGCCGAAGCCGCTCAGGAACAACAGCGGCGATTGCTCGAAGACGATCGCGACGACAAGAATCCCGCCGACGATGTAGGCGACGATCTGCACGAGTTGCACGACGCCCTTCAGTGGCCGATCGCGCGACTGCGGGAAGGACTCGTAGATCTCGTTGCCGGCCCTGAGCGTCGCGGCGAGCGCAATCGTGAGCGTCAGCGCGACGTAGCCCATGGCCACGTTCTGGATGACCGTCACGAGCTGCTCGGGGAAGCCCGGCAAAAGCGCGATGCCCACTGCAATGATCAGTGCCGGCACGACGTGAGCGAGCCGTGCGAACACCTTGTGCCTGACGAGCCTGTCGCCCCAGGGGATCGCGCCGCTCGTCGCGACTCGCCGCACGAGGCGCAGCAGCACGCGCGTCACGA
Organism: Candidatus Rariloculus versatilis; assembly: GCA_028278665.1. Lineage (GTDB taxonomy): Bacteria > Pseudomonadota > Gammaproteobacteria > Steroidobacterales > Rariloculaceae > Rariloculus > Rariloculus versatilis. Next base: position 5,514 of record JAQAJI010000019.1, on the reverse strand, counting down.
CGACATTCGCAATGATCGCGACGACAATCAGCAATGCCAGACCGGCCGCGCCAAGCACGGTGGGGTCAAGAGTCTGCAACTGTTCGAACATGCCCTGTTCGCTCATACCTGAATTCGCGCAAGCCGCGATTATAGTCGGAGCGCCTGGCGCAGGTTCCGAAGCCGGAGGTCATCATCACTGCGACGATTCCGTTACAAACGGTGATCTGAACCGCGAAAGGATGACGCGATTCGACAAACCTGAGTCGCCACCAAGAAGAACCACGCTACCAATTGATTGTCAAATCAATTTAGTTGGCTCAAGCCGATGCGAAAAACGCGAAACGCCGGCAATAGGCTGCACTCGGTTACGAAAATGTTGCAAAGTCACAACGCGACGACTTGCCATTCTCCCGCGCGTACTTATAATCGCGCGCCCCTGCGCTTCGTTGGGCCGAGAATGTTCAGAGCGATCCTTGCCATCGTCGTCGGTGCACTGCTGGCTTCGTGGTCGGCCACGCCGCCCACGGCGCTCGAGCAGATCCTTCAGAACGGCGAACTGCGTGTCGTTACGCGGCACTCGCCGACGACGTTCTATACCTATGGCAAGGAAGGGCGCGGCATCGAGTACGAGCTCGCGCGCGGCTTCGCCGACAGGCTCGGCGTCGAGCTTCGGATCGAAGTTGCCGACCAGTTGCAGCAGATCGTCGCCGATGTCGCGCACGGCAAGGCTCACATCGGAGCCGCGAATCTGACCGTAACCGCGCCCAGGAACGCGATCGTCGATTTCGGACCCGGTTACCAGCAGGTCCAGCAGGAACTTCTCTACCGCCAAGCGGCGCCAAGGCCGCGCGAGATCGCGGACCTTGCCGGCGGAAACCTGGTCGTGCTCGCCGGTTCGAGCCACGTCGGCCTGCTCGAGCAGATCCGCGCCGAGCATCCGCAACTCCAATGGGTCGAAGATTCGCAGGCCAGCATCGAGCAACTGGTCCGCAAGGTCGCGCAGGGCGAGATCGACTACACGGTCGTCGATTCAACGGCATTTCAGCTTCTGCGCAACGCCTATCCGGATGTGCGCACCGCCTTCAGTATCGGCCCCGCCAGTGAGATGGCCTGGGCACTACCGCAGGGCGCTGCAAAGCTCCATGAGCAGGTTGCCGGATACTTCGCGGAGATCGCCGCCACGGGCGAACTTCAGGATGTGCTTGAAAGCTACTACGGCAGCGCAGGGGATTTCGACTATGTCGAATCGCGTGCTTTCGCCCGGCACTTTCACGCACGGCTCGGCCGCTACCGGCCGTATTTCGAGGAAGCCGAGCTTGAAACCGGCGTAAGCTGGCGGCTGCTCGCGGCGATGGCCTACCAGGAGTCGCACTGGAATCCCGGGGCGGTTTCGCCGACGGGCGTGCGCGGGCTCATGATGCTTACGAAGCACACGGCAGAACTCGTCGGCGTCGACAATCGCAACGATCCGCGCCAGAGCATCCTCGGAGGTGCACGTTACCTGACGCGAGTTCAGCAAAAGATCCCGGAACGAATCGCCGAACCCGACAGTCTCTGGCTCGCCGTTGCCGCCTACAACCTGGGCTTCGGCCATCTCGAGGACGCCCGCATCGTTACGGAGATTCAGGGCGGCGACCCGGACAACTTCGAAGACGTGCGCCGACGCCTGCCGTTGCTCGAGGACGAAAGCTGGCACAAGCGCGTGAAACGGGGCTATGCGCCGGGCGCACAGGCCGTGGGCTACGTCGATGCCATCCAGCGAAACTATGAGCTGCTCAAGTGGATGACGGCCGACGACATCCTCTCACGCGACGAGCCGATCACCGCCGCGCAACAAAGAAGTCCCTGAGCAGCTTCGCCGCTTCGTCTTCGAGCAACCCGCCCTCGACCTCGACCGAGTGATTGAGCCGCTCGTCGCGAACGAGATCGAATACCGACCCGCAGGCGCCGGTTCGCGGATCCGCGGCAGCGAACACGATCCGCTTGACTCGAGCGTGCACGAGTGCGCTTGCGCACATCGGGCACGGTTCAAGCGTCACGTAGAGTGTGGTTCCCGTCAGCCGGTAGTTGCCGAGCGCCTTGCCCGCGGCGCGCAACACACGAACTTCCGCGTGGGCGGTCGGGTCACGCTTGCGAATCGCGGCGTTACCGGCTTTCGCAAGCATCGTTCCGTCAGCCGCGACCAGCACCGCGCCGACCGGCACTTCTCCGCGGCGGCCCGCGGCCCCTGCGCGGCGAAGGGCGTGGCGCATGAACTTAATGTCGGCGGACTCGGACCCGCTCATTCCCACTCGATCGTGGCTGGCGGTTTCCCGGAAATGTCGTAGGTGACACGCGAGATTCCGGGAATCTCATTGATGATTCGCCGTGACACATGATCGAGAAAATCGTACGGCAGGCGCGCCCAGGCCGCCGTCATGAAATCGACGCTCTCCACGGCGCGCAAGGCGATGACATAATCATAGCGCCGACCGTCGCCCATGACGCCGACCGACTTGACGGGCATGAACACCGCAAAGGCCTGGCTCACCTTGTCGTAGAGCCCCTGCGAGCGCAGTTCTCCGACGTAAATTTCGTCCGCGCGGCGCAACAGGTCGGCAAACTCCTTGCGCACGGGACCGAGAATGCGCACGCCGAGCCCGGGACCGGGAAACGGATGACGCTGTACGAGGGACCTCGGCAAGCCGAGCTCGACACCGATCCTGCGCACTTCGTCCTTGAACAGATCGCGCAACGGCTCGATAAGCTTGAGCTTCATACGCTGCGGCAGGCCGCCGACATTGTGATGGGACTTGATCAGATGCGCCTTGCCGGTCGCAGCACCCGCCGACTCGATGACATCGGGATAGATCGTTCCCTGAGCAAGCCAGCGCACATTCGGCAAACGCCCTGCCTCCTCCTCGAAGACTTCGATGAACACGCGCCCGATGATCTTGCGTTTCTCCTCCGGGTCGGCGACGCCGTCGAGCGCCTGCAGGAACCGGGCCTCGGCGTCGACCCGCATGACACGCACGCCAAGGTGTTCGGCGAACACCGCCATGACCTGGTCGGCCTCGTTGCGACGCAGCAGCCCGTTGTCGACGAGAACGCAGGTCAACTGCGCGCCGATCGCCGCGTGCAACAACGCCGCGACGACCGATGAATCGACACCGCCGGAGAGCCCCAGCAGCACGTTGTCGCTGCCCACCGCCGCACGCACCCGGTCGATGTGTTCGGCGACGATATTTGCAGGCTCCCAGTCGCCGGGACACGCGCAAACCTGCCGCACGAATCGCTCGATGATCGTGAATCCGTGCTCGGTATGGGTGACTTCGGGGTGAAACTGCAGACCGTAGAGGCCGCGCTCCTCGTTCGCGATCCCCGCGAGCGGCGCATTCTGCGAAGCGGCGATCACGCTGAAATCAGGCGGCAGGCTCTCGACCCGGTCACCGTGGCTCATCCACACTTGCAGTTCCCGGTCAGCCGGAACGAGGCCGGTAAGCAACGCATCGTCTCCCGTCAACTCGACCTCGGCATAGCCGAATTCGCGATGGTTGGCGCCGCGGACTTCGCCGCCGAACTTTGCGGCGATCGCCTGCATGCCGTAGCAGATGCCGAGAATCGGCACGCCGGCGGCGAACACGGCGTCATCGACCTCGGGAGATCCCTCGTCGCCGACCGACTCCGGACCCCCGGACAGGATCACACCCGACGGATCGAACGCCTCTATCGACGCGCTCGTGGCGTCGAACGGCAGAATCTCGCTGTAGACGCCCGCCTCGCGTACGCGGCGTGCAATCAGTTGGGTGTATTGGCCGCCGAAATCGACGATGAGGATGCGTGAGCTGTCCGGCGCGCGCTGCGCGGACGCTTCGGCCGTCGCGTTCAATCCAGCTTACTCCGTCCGGTAGTTCGGCGGTTCCTTGGTGATCGAGACATCGTGTACGTGACTCTCGCGCCGGCCCGCCCCGGTGATCCGCACGAAATTCGGCCGTTCGCGCATCTCGGTGATGGTGCTGCACCCCGTGTAACCCATCGCGGCGCGCACGCCGCCTGCGAGCTGGTGGACGATCGCGACGAGACTGCCCTTGTACGGCACGCGGCCCTCGATGCCCTCAGGCACGAGCTTCTCGAGCTCCTCGCTCGCATCCTGAAAATACCGTTCCGCGGAGCCATCGGGGGCGCCCATCGCGCCGAGCGAACCCATGCCCCGATAGGACTTGTATGAGCGGCCCTGGTAGAGCTCGACCTCGCCCGGCGATTCCTCCGTGCCGGCAAACAGGCTGCCGATCATCGTCGAGTGCGCGCCTGCAGCAATCGCTTTGGCGATATCGCCGGAGTGGCGGATGCCACCGTCGGAGATCACCGGAACGTCGGTCCTTGCAAGCGCTCCGGACACTTCGGCGACAGCCGTGATCTGCGGCACGCCGACACCGGCGACGATCCGCGTGGTGCAGATCGAGCCCGGACCGACACCGACCTTGACGGCATCGACGCCGGCCTCGACCAGCGCCAAGGCGGCCTCCGACGTCACGATGTTGCCGGCGATGAGTTCGAGTTCCGGGTGCTCGCGCTTGATGTCGGCAACGCGCTCGAGCACGCCGCGCGAATGCCCGTGGGCCGTGTCGACGATGACGACATCGGCGCCCGCCTCGACGAGCAGCGCAACCCGCTCCGAGGTATCGATGCCCGTGCCGACGGCCGCGCCGACCCTGAGCGCGCCCAGGTCGTCCTTGCAGGCGTTGGGGTAGTCGGTCGCTTTCTGGAAGTCCTTCGCCGTGATCATGCCGCGCAACTCGAAGTTGTCATCGACCACGAGCACCTTCTCGATGCGGTGCCGGTGCAACAGCGTCAGGACCTCGTCCTTCCCGGCACCTTCGCGCACCGTGACGAGGCGATCCTTGGGCGTCATGACCGTGGAGACGGGCGCCTCGAGCTGCGTTTCGAAACGCAGATCGCGGTGGGTCACGATCCCGACGAGTTCCTCGCCCTCGACGACGGGTACGCCGGAGATATTGTTCGCTTGTGTCAGCTCGTTGACTTCGCGAATCGTTGCTGCGGGGTGGATCGTGATCGGGTCGTTGATGATGCCGCTCTCGAACTTCTTGACGGCGCGCACCTGGCGGGCCTGCTCGCGCGGCGGCATGTTCTTGTGAATGATGCCGATGCCGCCCTCCTGGGCGAGCGCGATCGCGAGCTTGGTTTCGGTTACGGTATCCATCGCCGCGGCGACGATGGGTATGTTGAGTTCGAGCGAACGGCTCAGGCGTGTCTTCAGTTGGACTTCGCGCGGCAGGATTTCGGACCAGGCGGGTTGCAGGAGGACATCGTCGAAGGTGAGCGCCTCATGAATGACCCGCATGGAGTTCTCCGGCCCGAGGTGTGAAGCGCGACAGTTTAATCGCCCCAACGAGTGCGGTAAATGGTCCGGAAAGTGCTGGCGGCGGGATGGTCGAGACTTGCGTAGGGGCGTCGGGCGGGGAGTAGCCCGACCGGCCCCTTGCAACACGCCGTGAATACATCCATGCAGGCTCCGCGCGCCCGTCGATGCGC
>JAQAJI010000018.1 GCA_028278665.1 Candidatus Rariloculus versatilis | reverse complement strand
GCGTGCCTCTCGCCCACGAAATCCACCCGCTCAACAATTGAGTTGACTTCGGAAGTCGGGAAGACGCATTCGGATACGTAGTCGTACTATTGACGGGTCAATCCATATCAGCCCGGAAATCTCGCCGATAACTGAAAAGGGACCTCGATTCGTCGGATAATGTGAGATAAGTCAAACACTTACATTGATCCGACCCGGAGGCCCGGCGGGCTCACAGTGTACACCTGCACAACTTCAATTTCACGCGTCTGGACGCCGCCAAGCGCTGGGCCGCCTGGCCCGAAAATTGCACCAAACCGCACGTTACATGGAGAATTGTGGATGATTTTCGAAGTACGGGTAACGTTGCCGCGAGATCTCCATCCGGAGACCCGCGCTCAGACGGTCATCGTCTTCCAGCCGCCACGGCGGAAAATCAGGGTGCTGACCAGCGCCGACAGCGAATAGGCGAGGGCCACCGCCCAGAATACCCCTTCGACCCCGAGCCCGGTGCGCGACAGCGCCCAGGCGAGCGGGATCTCGAACAGCCAGAAGCAGAGCAAGTCGATCCAGGTCGGAGTAAGGGTGTCGCCCGCGCCGTTGAACGCCTGCCGGATGACCATCCCAAGGGCGTAGAAGACATAGCCGTAGCTGACCACCCTGAGCGCAGTGGCGGCGATGGCGCGGACCTCGGCATCGTTCGTGAAGAGCGCGGCAATTTCCGGCGCGAACGCCACGAAGATCCCGGTCACCGCCGCCATGAAAACGATGTTCCAGGCACCGGTGATCCAGACCGCGCGTTCGGCGCGCCCGGGCTGTCCAGCCCCGAGGTTCTGGCCGACGAGCGTCGCGGCGGCGTTCGACAGTCCCCAGCAGGGCAGGATCACGAAGAGCGCCACCCGGATGGCGATCACCCAGCCCGCGACCGCGACCGTGCCGAAGCTGGCGATGATGCGGATGAGCAGGATCCAGGGGAGTATGTCGGCAAGCATCTGTGCGATGCCGCCGACCGACACGCGACAGAGGTTCTTCAGCACCTTCCACCGGACCTGGATGTCCTCGCGACGGACGCGGAGCCGGGAACCGCGCGAGAGCACCCAAAATTGGTAGAGCACGCCGGTGCCCCGGCCGATGGTTGTGGCGACCGCCGCTCCGGGAAGGCCGAGTTCCGGGAACGGCCCGAGCCCGAAAATCAGGCACGGGTCCAGCACGATGTTGATCCCGTTCGAAAGCCACAGCGCCCGCATGGCCGCCTGGGCATCTCCGACGCCGCGCAGGATCGCATTGTTCAGGAACAGCAAAATGATCGTCGCCATGCCCCCGAACATGATCCGGGCATGCAGCGTTCCCACGGCGACGGTCTCGGCGTCCGCACCCATCAGGACGAGCACGTTCGGTGCGAACGCGACTCCGGGAACGCCGAGCGCAAGCGCGACCGCGAGCCCGAGTCCGATGGACTGCACTCCGGCGCGGGCCGCGCCGCGCCGGTCTCCCTCGCCGTAGCGGCGCGATACGACGGCGGTGACCGCGAACGAGAAGCCGATGGCGACCGCGTACACGAGACCGAGCGCAGTCTCCGTAAGCCCTGCGGAGGCGAGGGCGGGCGCTCCCAGCCGAGCGATGAACAGCGCGTCCACCACCGCGAAAACGGACTCGCCCACCATTTCGAGCGCCATCGGCACCGCGAGCACGAAGACCGCAGGGGCGAGCGGCCCGGAAGTCAGATCGCGTTTCGAGCCCCGGAGCGATTCGGCGAGAAGCGCGAACAGCCTCCTCGTGCGCGACGTTTCAGGCATCGGGGGCCGGTGCGGGAGCGGTCAGCGGTCGACGAGGGACCGCTGCATCCCGGTGTCCTGTTGAGGGAATCGGCTCGCGGGCGGTTCATGCATCCCTGTTGACGGCTGCTTGATCAAGTGTCGTACGACGGGACCTGCCGATCCGGTCCTCGAGCGATCAGCGGAGCCGGTCCCGCGGAGTTCGCGCTGCCATGCCGGAGAGAGAAGCGCCGTGCATCCAAACCGGGCGCTGTGGGCAGTATCGGGAGTTTTGCAGGAAGTGCGGGGCAAGACTACATCAGTTCCAGGTTCGCATAGGCGAGCACGAGCCACTTGGTGCCCGCACGTTCGAAATTCACCTGCACGCGGGCGTGCGCGCCGCTGCCCTCGCTGTTGAGGACGATCCCGTCGCCGAACCTGCGGTGACGCACGCGCTGTCCGAGTTGCACGCCGCCGGACTCGGGCTCAAGCGCGGCAGCGCCGCGGCGATACGCCTGCCGCCCGGCCGCGAAGCTCGGTCGGACCTCTTCCAGGAGATCGGGCGGAATCTCGCGGATGAAGCGTGACGGCGTCGTGTAATTGTCCATACCGTGAATCCGTCGCTGCTCGGCGTAGCTCAGGTAAAGCTCCTCGCGCGCCCGCGTGAGCCCCACGTAGCAGAGCCTGCGCTCCTCCTCAAGACCGTCGGCGTCGTTGAGCGAACGCTGATGCGGAAAGAGGCCATCCTCCATGCCGCACAGAAACAGCAGCGAAAACTCGAGCCCCTTGGCCGAGTGAAGCGTCATGAGCTGGACGCTGTCCTCGGTCGCTCCGGCCTGGGCATCGCCTGATTCAAGCACCGCGTAGGAAAGGAACGCGATGAGCGGCGACAGGTCCGACTCTTCGTCGTCCAGGGGGTCGCGCGCCGCGTTGACGAGCTCCTCGAGGTTCTCGAGTCTTGCCTCGGCATTGCCCGTCCGGTCGCTGGCGAAGTGTTTCGCGAGGCCGCTGGCTTCGATTACCTGTTCCACCTGCTCATGCAAGGCGCAGCCGGAAGTGTCGCGATCAAGATCGTCGACGAGCTTGAGGAACTTCCACAGCGCGCCTGCCAGTCGTTGCGGGAGAGCCTTCTCGGCGACGAGACCCGCCGCCGCGCGCCACAAGCTGGTGCCCGATCCCCGCGCTCGCGAGCGCACGGCATCCACGGTGCGCGCGCCGATACCGCGCCTCGGCGTATTGACGACGCGCTCGAACGACGGATCGTCGTCGCGGTTTGCGATCAGGCGCAAGTACGCAAGCGCGTCCTTGATCTCCGCGCGCTCGAAGAACCGCAAATAGGGAATGCCCGCCGCGAGAAACGCCTCCTCGAACACGCGCGACTGCGCATTGGAACGGTAGAGCACGGCCGCGTCGCGGGCCCGCTTGCCGCGATCGAGGTTGTCGCGGACCCGATTTACGACGAACTCCGCCTCGTCTCGCTCATTGAACGCGACGAAGAGCTTGATGCGCTCGCCGTCCTCACCGCTGGTCCAAAGGTTCTTGCCGATCCGCGTTCCGTTGTTCGCGATAACGGCGTTCGCCGCATTCAGGATCGTTGCCGTGGAACGGTAATTCTGCTCGAGGCGAATGAGCCGGGTACCGGGATTGTCCTTCTCGAAACGGAACAGGTTCTCCACCCTGGCGCCGCGCCAGCGATAGATCGACTGATCGTCGTCTCCGACGACGAACGGGATGCCCTCGTTGCCAGCCAGCAGCCTGAGCCAGCGGTACTGGATCGCGTTGGTGTCCTGGAATTCGTCGACGAGCAAATGCCTGAACCGGCGGCGATAGCTCTCGAGCAGCTCATCGTGGCGCTTCAGCGTCTCGAGCGTCCTGAGCAGCAGTTCGCCGAAGTCCACCGCCGATGCGTTTTCCGCGAACTTCTCGTAGCGCGCATAAAGTTCAATGAACTGCCGCCGCCCGACGTTGCCGTCGTCGCCGCAGTCCTTCGCCCGGAGTCCTTCCTCCTTCTGCGCGTTGATGAACCACTGCAGATCGCGAATCTCCCTCGGGGTCCATTCGTCCGGATTCGCGCCCATGTCCCGTAGCATCCGCCTGAGCAGCTTGAACTGATCGTCCGCGTCGACGATCTGAAAGCCCTCCGCCAGCCCGGCCTCGCGCCAGTGCATGCGCAACATGCGATGCGCGATGCCGTGAAAAGTGCCGATCCACAGGTGAGCCGTCGGGAAGCCCAGCAGCGCCTCGATGCGGTCGCGCATCTCCCGTGCGGCCTTGTTCGTGAAGGTGACCGCGAGAATCTGCTGGGGCGAGACAGCTTCGACCCTGACGAGCCAGGCGACGCGGTGCACGAGCACCCGTGTCTTGCCGCTGCCGGCGCCGGCGAGCACGAGAGTCGGTGCGCCGCCGACGGTCACCGCCTCGCGCTGAGCGTCGTTCAGCGGGTCGATGATCTCGGTGACATCCATCGTCGCGTACCAGACCTACCGCGACCTGCGCCCTGGCAGCCGGTGGCGGAACCCGGCGTCGCGCGAAGACCCGCGAGGCGCCCGCCTGACAAGGCGCGAGGAGCGAGAATGTCGAGCACATTCAAGCGACGAGCAACCCAGTTCCGGCGGGATGCATCGCCGGTTGAACGCAGCGGGGCTTGCGCCGCGGGCTAGCGGGGCTCGCTGCTTTCGAGCCCGGCTCACAGCGGCCAGATCAGCGGCTGGTAGTGGTCGAGCAGCAGAAAGCAGAAAAGCGCCGCGAGATAGCTGATCGAGAAGGTGAACGTTTTCATGGCCGTATCGCCGCGCGGCGCGTACTTCAGCCGCAACGCGTAGTACAGGAACCCGAGGCCGAGCAGCACGGCGCCCGCCAGATACAGCAAGCCGCTCATCCCGGTCAGCCACGGCAGCAGCGTCACGATGAAGAGCAGGATCGTGTAGTAGACGATGAACGACTTCGTGACCTCTTCGCCATGCGTAACGGGCAGCATCGGGATCTCGGCCTTCGCGTATTCGTCCTTTCTCGCGACGGCGAGCGCCCAGAAATGCGGCGGGGTCCATGTGAATATGATGAGGAAGAGCAGCAGCGCGTAGCCGCCGACGTCGTTCTGCACGGCCGCCCAGCCGAGCACGGGCGGGGACGCCCCGGCGGCGCCGCCGATCACGATGTTCTGCGATGTGGCGCGCTTGAGGTAGACGGTATAGACCACCGCATAACCGATCAGCGACACGAACGTGAGCGCGGCCGTCAGCACATTTACGAGGAGCGCGAGGATGCCGAGCCCGGCGATGCCAAGGGCGATCGCGAACGCAAGCGCATCGCGCTCGTTGACGCGGCCCATCGGCAGTGGGCGGTCGCGCGTGCGCGCCATGGCGGCATCCACGCGCCGGTCGAGCACATGGTTGACCGCCGCGCCCGAGGCCGATGCGAGCGCTATGCCGAGGCTGCCGAAGACAAGCACGTCCCAGGGCACCATGCCCGGCGTCGCGAGAAACATTCCCGCGACTGCCGTGAACACGAGCAGGCGGACGACGCCGGGCTTCGTCAGCAGATAGTAATCCCGCCAGGTTCCGACCTGGCCGGCGTCAGTTGCGCCAAAGTCTCTGGTGAACATTGATGATCGTGATGAGCAGCAGCGCGGCCACCCCATTGTGAGCGACCGCAAGCACAAGCGGAACACCGAAAACGACGACCGCGGAACCGATCGCAAGTTGCAGCACGAGCGCCGCCAGCATCGCCGCGCCGGCGCCCCTCGATTGCCGGCGCCGCAACAGCAGCCAGCCGAAGACGCCGACGAGAACCGCAGCGGCAATCGCTCCAAGGCGGTGCGTGAAGTGTATGGCGACCCTGGCCGGATGATCGAGGACGCCCCCTTCGTAGTCGATCCCGATGCCGCGCCACAGGACGAACGCCTCATCGAAATCCGCGACCGCCGGCCACCACTGCGTCTGGCAGGTCGGGAAATCCGGGCACGCGAGTGCCGCGTAATTCGCACTCGTCCAGCCGCCGAGCGCGATCTGCAGCACCACGGCTGCGGCGGCCAGGACAGCGAGTGCACGCAGTCGACGACCCGCGGCGATCGGCCAGGGGTTTGGCCGTGCAAGCCAGAACAGCAGGCCGAGGGTGGCGAGTCCGCCAAGCAAATGCGCGACCACGACGATCGGCTTCAACAGCAGCGTGACCGTCCACATCCCGAGGAGCCCCTGAAAGACCACGAGCGCAAGCAACGCAAGCGGTACGCGCCAGGGCTGGCCGGGCTTGTCGCGATTCATCCAGCCGAGGGCGGCGAGTGCCACGCAGATGAGGCCGAGCGCACTTGCGAGATAGCGGTGGATCATCTCGCGCCAGGCCGCGCCGGTATCGACGGGACGGTCGCCGAATTCGGCCTGGATTGCCGGGTCTGCCGCGGCTTGCGGACTGACGATGAGTTGACCGTAGCAACCGGGCCAGTCGGGGCAGCCGAGCCCGGCATCGGTCAGACGCACCCAGGCTCCGACCGTTACCACGATGAAGGCGAGCACGGTCGCAGCACGCGCGAGGCGCAGGAACATTTTTTCCATATTGCAGGAGACGGGCGGCTGCGCCGTGCCCGAATCGAACGAGTTGCGGCCGGAGCCCACGAACCGCGGGCACTTCGGCGCGGTGAAAAGCAATTGTCGCACAGTTCGTGTGCGCACGGCAGGCTTGAAATCAGCCGCCGGGCAAGGGGACCGCGCAGTGAGCGAAGCGAACGGAGGGGCGAGGGATCGTGGCCGGCCGCCCCCTCGGCGAATTGCCTTTCGGCCCGACTGCGTGGTCGGCTGCGGTTACTGCTCCTGGGTAGGATCGCAGTTGAAGGGTTCCACCCTTCGCTCCGCCGACCAGCTCCAGGTCTTTGTCTGAACCACTGGCTCGACAAAAATCTCCGGATCGATGACGGTCAATTCGTAATGCAGTTGGTTACCATCGTTGATCAGCGTCCATCGTTCCACGACCTCGGCCGACTCCGGTCGCTGCGGCAGTCCGCTCTGGTCGTAGTATGGGAAGTTCATCCCGGTGGTGCGCACCACCAGGGTATTCTCGTTCTCCCAATGCCCCGCCGCGTAACCTACATCGCCATGGGGCCCGACTTCCGTTTTCGGTGGCCGATTCGCTTCGGCATCGGGACCCATCATGATGGTGCGATAGATATCGAACTCTTCGGTTCGTATCAGGATCCGGTCTCCCTCGTCGATGAAGTCCAGGGGCCCGAAACCGGTCATGATTTCGGGAAAGCCGCGGGTGCAACTGAGGAACGGATTTTCGGCGCCGGCCGGATCGTATGCATCGCGAAGCGCTGTGCCCAGCTCCGTGAGCTGAATCTCGCCGCCCCACACGCCCGGTTCGACGTTGTTGTCGAAAATGGGCGGAGCGATCCAGGTGGTAAAGATGTCTGTCCTTCCGTCGGTGCGAGGATGGACCTCGACAAACCAGGGTCGAGTCCCTTCACCGATGTCCAGTCCCCCGGCAACGCCGCCGGGAGGTTCTCGCAGGTTGATGGCCGCCTCATCGCCGACCACCCTGCCGTCCGGAAACGCGATGGAGGTACTGCCGTTTCCCCCGAACAGGATCCTCTCGCCGCGTCGGCCGGGAGACCCTATGGCCCGGATGCGATCGCCGACGCTGAACAGGTCAGGCGTGATGCCCACCGAAACCATACTGCGCGGGTCATTCAGCTCTACCCGCCACTCCTCCGTCCGACCGTCCTCGGAGGCGACGGCCACCATGATGCGAATGTGCGGATTCCTCCAGCGAATTTCGGTGATTTCGCCGACTATTGAGAATTCGGTATTGCCAATATCGTATATCCCGTGCGCCGAGTGGTGCGCGAGGCCTGCGGTGGATTGTGCGAAAAGCAAAACCGCCGCGCTCGACGCGGACAGGATTGCGAGCACGGTGCTTGCAGGGACAGGAGTTCCGTTTTGCTTTTGCATGGTTCGCTCGTTGGCGTATTACCCTCGATGATGTGTACTGAGACGATAATCGCCCGGCAGCTCGACCGTCGGAGCGCGAAGGCGATAGCGTGGCGCGCCGACCGCGGCCAAGCCGCTCCCGGGAGGGTTCAGGATTGTTTTTGCCAACCATCCAACCTTTCCGGAGAGCGACATCACCACCAGGGACAAAGTAGCACAACGCAAGCTGAGCTCGCTCGAATTGGCCAACGAGATGAGCAACGTCTCGAGGGCCTGCAGAAGAACCTCGACGCCTTCCTCGTCCACGACAAACCCGAGCGCATCAAGACCTGACCAGTTAACTTTTCGAGGGAACAGGCTCGCGAGATTGCGCGGTTCAGACTGGCTCTCTGCACCGCAGATGCGTGCGGTGCAAGAGAAACGTGATTCCAGCGCGGCTGTCAGCCCGCGGGGTCCGCCGGCCGACGCACGCGGCCGATACCGGCGGCCGGTACGGCGATCTCGCCGGGCGGTTCCGCCGACCGGGGCGGCGCGCCCGCCCCCCAGGCCTGACCCAGGATGAGCTCGATCGTGACCGTGAACCGGCCGTCGCGCCTGTTCGCAAGGACCGCGCGCTCGAAACCCTTCCAGCGCCCTGTGCCCGTCAGCGACTTGCGTCGTCCCGCCGCGACATTGACGCCGCCGCAAGCCCTGAGGTCGCTCACGAGGTCGCCAACGTCACGATAGCTCAGTTCGAGCCGATCGACATCGAGCACCGGCTCCTGAAGTCCGGCCGCAAGCGCCAGGTCGCCAAGATCGTGCATGTCGAAGAAGCCATGCACGTGGATGCGGTCATCGACGGCCGCCCAGGCGCGGCGGATCTGCTCGAGCGAGTCGGGCCCGACGGTCGCGAACAGGAGCAGGCCGCCGGCGTCGAGTACCCGGGCCGCCTCGGCAAAGAGCGCGTTGGGCAGACACCAGGGCAGCACGAGGTTCGCGAGCATCAACTGGACTGCATTGCCGGCGAGCGGCAGGCGTGCGGCGTCGCCGCCGAGCACCGTCGCGTTGGCTTGTCCGGCGAGGGTCCGCGCCGCGGATGCGCACATTGCCCGGCTCGCATCGACCGCGAGCACGCGAGCGTCAGGATAGCGCGCCGCAAGCGCGAACGCGGCGCGGCCGTCAGCGCAGCCGAGATCGACGATCGTTTCCGGCGCGAGCCGCACGAACGGCAGCCTGTCGAGCAGGCGACTGCGCGTCTCGTCGTGGACGAAGCTCGCATCGCGGAAGCTCGCGCTCGCACGGTCGAACGCCTTTGCGGCATCGCGGGCTGCTGGCAGGGCGTCGCTTGCCGCCAGGTTCGCCATCGTCGCGTGACCGTAGCTTCAGGCGAGCGTGTGCGGGGCGAAGAACATCCGGAGCACGAGCGAACCCTACCCGCTCGTGTCAGGCCGCAACGGTCGTGTCGCAGAGCTCCGCCGCGATACCGAGTTTCGCGAACAGCGCCTCGTCTTCGTTCGGCACCGGATTGTCGGTCGTCAGCAGCTTGTCGCCATAAAAGATTGAATTGGCGCCTGCGAAAAAGCACATCGCCTGCAACTCGTCCGTGAAATCGCTGCGCCCTGCCGAGAGCCGGATGTGCGAGCGCGGCATGAGTATCCGGGCGACGGCGATCGTCCGTACGAACTCGAACTTGTCGAAGGGCTCGGCATCGGCAAGCGGCGTGCCCGGTATCGTCACGAGCTGGTTGATCGGCACGCTCTCCGGCTGCGGCTGCATCGAGGCGAGCGTGCGCAGCAGCTCGATCCGGTCGCGGCGGCTTTCACCCATGCCGAGAATGCCGCCGCAGCACACCTTCAGTCCCGCATTCCTGACATGCGCGAGCGTTTCCAGGCGGTCGGCGTAGGTCCGCGTGCCGATGATTTCGGGATAGAACTCCTCGGACGTGTCCAGATTGTGGTTGTAGTAATCGAGACCTGCGTCGGCGAGCCGCCTGGCCTGGTGCGGCTTGAGCAGCCCAAGCGTCACGCAGCTCTCCATGCCGAGACGCCTGACCTCGGCGATCATCTCGACGATCGGCTCGAGATCCCTGTCCTTCGGACCCCGGTAGGCGGCCCCCATGCAAAAGCGGGTCGCGCCCGCGGCCTTCGCCCGGCGGGCTGCAGCCTTCACCTCCTCGACCGGCATGAGCTCATGAACCTCGAGCCCGGTTTCAAAACGGATGCTCTGCGGACAATACGCGCAGTCCTCCGGACAGCGCCCGGTCTTGATCGACAGCAGGGTCGAGACCTGCACGCTGTTCGGATCGAAGTGGCGCCGGTGCACGGACTGTGCCTCGTAGAGCAGATCGAGCAGCGGCATGTCGAACAGTGCCTCGACGGCTTCGACGCTCGCATCCGGGGGCAGCGGCACTGTTGCGCCGACGCCGGTGCCGGCCGTCTCCGATTCTGCTTCCAATACCGACATATCCGTCTTGCCCCCTGAAGTTGAGTTGCGCAAATTGGATCGCACTTGAAGTGAACAGTCGGCAGGGGCTTTCGGCGCTGCCGCGGTCCGGCAATCGTCCGGCCATGCGCCGCGGGTCACCCGGCTGCCGGGCAGTTCCCGGCGATGTTCGGCCGCGTTTCGCATATCCTGCGCGGCCGTCGTCGCCCGCCAACCTGTCGCGCGGCGCCGGGTCCGACGAAACTCGCCACACCGCTCCGATTACGAAGAAGCGAGTATCTGGGCGGGCCATCGGTCTGTCAACCTGGAGTGCGAGTTGAAGTTTACAGGCATCGCGAACCTCTTTCCGGAACTGTGTCCACGCTGCCGCGGCGCGACCGCTCGCGGCTTCTGTTCGGGCTGCAGCGGCGACTTCGCTATCGTCGCAGACGCCTGCGAACGTTGCGGCCTGCCGCGCCCGGTCATGCATTGCCCGCGGCTCGGCACGCCGTGGCACGTTGATTCGGTCGTTGCGCCGTTTCGCTACTCAATGCCCCTGCACCAGCACGTTCAGGCGCTCAAGTACCATCGTGCACGCAAGCTCGGCCGCGCCCTGGGGCTGCTGCTGGCCGAACGCCTCGAGCCGCATCGCGATGGCATCGACGCTCTGGTGGCCGTACCGATGCACGCTCGGCGCGTTCGACAACGCGGCTACAACCAGGCCGTGGAGATCGCCCGCACCGTTGCGGCCGAACTCGGCCTGCCACTGCTGGTCCGGGGCATCGTACGCCGCAGCGCCGCGCCGCCTCAGACCACGCTCGACGCCAGCCGCCGACGCGTCAATCTCGAAGGCGCCTTCAGCATCGAACGCGCGGTCGAAGGTCTCAAGCTCGCAATCGTCGACGACGTGATCACGACCGGCGCGACGATCAACGTGCTGGCCCGGTCGCTGCGCGCCGCGCGCGCCCGGACGCCGAACGCCTGGGCGGTCGCACGCACGCTCAGCGAAAAAGGTAGTCGAGCAGAATTCCGGTGAACACCCAGCCGCCAAGCCAGGCGTTGGTCCTGAACGCGCCGAGGCAGCGCTCGGGATCGCGATCGCGGATCAGGTATTGCTGGTAGATCGCGACACCCGCCGCGAGCACGATGCCGCCGTAGTACCACGCGCCCAGACCGGCGCCGGCGCCGGCAAGCAGCAACGCGAGCAACAGCAGCGCCTGCAGACCGCCGACCAATGTCCGGTCCAACTCGCCGAACAGAGTCGCCGTCGATCGCACGCCGGCCTTGAGATCGTCCTCGCGGTCCGCCATCGCGTACTGGGTGTCGTACACGATGCCCCAGATCACGGCGGCCAGAAACAGCAGCCAACCCAACCGCGGGACCGTAGCCAGTTCGGCGGCGAAGGCCATCGGCACTCCCCAGGCGAAAGCGGTCCCGAGCACGAACTGCGGCGTGGCGATGACCCGCTTCGTGAACGGATACACGACAGCGATCACCGCGCCGACGATCGCAAGCTGCACGGTCAGGCTGTTCAGGGTCAGCACAAGCCCGAGCCCGACCAGCATCAACCCGGCGAAAAGGACCAGGGCCTCGGAGCTTTTGACCTCACCCGTCGCGAGCGGCCGGTCGGCAGTCCGCGCAACGAGCGGATCGATCTTGCGGTCGGCGAAATCGTTGATGATGCAGCCCGCCGAACGCAGCACGATCGTGCCGAGCACGAACACGATCAGGATCCGCTCGTCCGGACGCCCTTCGCCTGCGATCCACAGCCCCCAGAGCGTCGGCCAGAGCAACAGCCAGATACCGATCGGCTGGTGCCAGCGCATGAGCCGCGCGTAGCGTGACTGGCGGCCGGCAAACTCCGGCAGGCTTTGCGCAATAGCGTACACCCCGTCGCGCATCGCCGCCCAGGGCAGTGCGCTGATCCGATCACGCAGCGGCGCCCAGGAAAACCCGGCCAGCCTCGCACGGGTCTGCGCCGAGGGAATATCGCGCAGCCTGTCGCGCATGGCATCCCACGGTAGTCGGCGAACCCGTTCCCGGAGCGTCGCGAGCCACTTCCCCGGCAAGGACTCAAACCTTTGCATATTCGGCGCCCGCCCTTATCCATCTGCCCGTCAGCGGCGCGACGCAGCCGGGCTCATCGGTCATCAGTTCATCGCACAAGCGAACCACCATCGGCAGAAGATCCGCATCGCGAGCGAGGTCCGCAACGCGAAGCTCCACGATGCCGGTCTGCCGCGTCCCGAGCAGCTCGCCCGGTCCCCTGAGCTGCATGTCCTTTTCGGCAACGACGAACCCGTCGTTGGTCTCGCGCAGTACCTTGAGCCGCTCCCGTGCATGTTCGGACAGCGGAGCCTTGTACAGCAACACGCAGTCCGACTCGTCCCGGCCACGCCCCACGCGACCGCGAAGCTGGTGCAACTGGGCAAGACCGAGGCGCTCGGCATTCTCCACGACCATGAGGGTCGCATTCGGCACGTCGACGCCGACCTCGATCACCGTGGTCGCGACCAGGACATCGAGCCGCGCCTGCTTGAAGGCCCGCATCACCTGTTCCTTTTCGGCAGCCTTCAGTCGACCATGAATCAGGCCGACGGACAAGCCCGGCAGCGCCTCGGTCAACTCCCTTTCAAGCTCGAGCGCGGCGCTCGATTCGACATGGTCGGACTCCTCGATCAGCGGACAGACCCAGTACGCCTGGCGCCCGGCGCGGCTGTGAGCCGCGATGCGTTCGACGATGCGGCCACGCCGCTGCTCGGGCATCACGGCGGTCCGGACCGGTTTACGACCGGGGGGCAAACCGGCGACAACCGAGCAGTCGAGATCGGCATAGGCCGTCATCGCGAGCGTACGCGGGATCGGCGTCGCGGTCATCACGAGCTGGTGAGGCACAATGTCGCCGCTCTCGCCCTTGCGCTTGAGGCTCAGGCGCTGATGGACACCGAACCGGTGCTGTTCGTCGACGACGACGAGCCCGAGCTGCCGGAAGTTCACGGCCGCCTGAAACAGGGCATGCGTGCCCACCGCGACAGCGGCAGCGCCGCTCGCGAGCATCTCCTGTGCCGCGCGCCGTTCGGCCGCAGTCAGCGATCCCGTAAGCAGCACGACCTTGATGCCAAGCGGCTTGAGCCATGCGCCAAGATTCGCCTGATGCTGTTCGGCAAGGAGCTCGGTCGGCGCCATGACCGCTGCCTGGCAGCCCGAAGCCGCCGCACGCAGCGCGGCAAGCGCCGCGATCACGGTCTTGCCTGACCCCACGTCGCCCTGCAGCAGGCGATACATCGGTACGGGTTCGCCGAGATCCTCCCTGATCTCGCCCCAGGCGCTTGCTTGCCCCGCGGTCAACTCGAACGGCAGGCTTTCGAGAAAGCAGGCAACCAGATCGTCGGCCGGGTCGAACGCCGGGGCGCGCTCGCGCCGCCTGCCGGCGGCCGCGTTCCTGAGGCTCAGCCGATGCGCGAGCAGTTCCTCGAGCGCGATGCGCCGCTGGCAGGGGTGTCTACCGGCGAGCAGCATCGCCGTGTCGGCACCGCGCGGCGGCCGATGCAGAAATTCGATCGCTTCGTTTATCGACGGCCAGTCGACCGGCAGGCGGCCTGCCAGGTAATCGACGAGAGGCTCGTCGGCCAGCATCGCAAGCGCCTGCCCGGCCAGCGTTCTGAGGCGCTGCTGGTGCAGCCCTTCGGTGGTCGGGTACACCGGCGTCAGGGTCGGTTCGGGCGGCGGAGTATCGGCGTCCACGGCGCGGTACTCCGGGTGGATCATTTCGAGCCCGGTCCGGCCGGCACGCACTTCCCCGAAGCACCTGAGCCGCACGCCGCGCCGCAGACCCTCCTGCTGGCCCCTGGAGAAATGAAAAAAGCGCAAGGTGATCGCGCCGGTGCCGTCGGTTACGCGGCATAGCAGCGACCGACGCCCTCTGAACGCGACCTCGGCGAGTTCGACCTTCGCTTCGATCAGGACCTTTTCGCCGGGCCGGATTCCGCCGAGCGGCCGGATTGCGGTACGGTCCTCGTAGCGCTGCGGCACGAGGCAGAGCAGGTCCGCGATGGAGTCGACCCCGAGCCTTGCAAGCCGCTCGCCGAGCCTCGGGCCAACGCCGTGGAGGGCTACGGCTGACTGGGCGAGCTTCACCCCAGGACGAGTACAGCGTCGATCTCGACTGCCGCGTTCCTCGGCAGCGCGGCGACACCGATCGCGGCGCGTGCGGGCCAGGGCTCGCTGAAGTACTCGGCCATGGCTTCGTTGACGAGCGGAAAGTTTGCAAGATCGGTGAGATAGACGGTGAGCCTGACGGCATCGGCCAGGGAGCCGCCGGCAGCCTCAGCGACCGCGGCGAGGTTGTCCAGCACCTGCCTGATCTGCAGATCGACCTCAGGGCCTGCAAGTTCCATGGTCGCAGGCACCAGAGGTATCTGCCCGGACAGATACACCGTGTCGCCGACGCGCACGGCCTGACTGTAGGTTCCGATCGCGGCTGGCGCCTTGTCGGTGTGGATGATTTGCCTCGGCATGGATCGCCCCGTCGCTGGCAGCCCGCTCGTTCAGCCGGCCTGGCGCGTCACCCCCTCGACGCCCGGTACCGTGCGGATATTGCGCAGGACCTCTGCGAGGTGCTTGCGGTCGCGCACACGAAGCCTGAACACCTGCACCGCGCCGTCAGCTTCCGTGTCGACCCTGACGGCATCAATGTTGCAGTCCGCTGCGGAAATTCTCGCCGCGATCTCCGCCAGGAGTCCCACCCGGTCCTGGGTGCGCACGTGAATCTCGCTGAGAAACTCCCGTTTGGGCCGGCTCGTCCAGCTCACCGGTATCCACTTCGACGGCTGCTTGCGGTATCCGGCCAGCGTGCGGCAGGACTCCCCGTGAATGACGATGCCGCGGCCGCTCGACATGTATCCGATGATGTCGTCGCCGGGGATCGGATAACAGCAGCGGGCGTAGTCGACGACGAGGCCTTCGGTGCCGGCAACGTCGAGGGGCTTGCGGCGCCGTGCGACTTCCATGTCGTCGTCGCCGGCATCCTGAGCGAGCAATCCGGCGACGATCGAAGCGATCCTGCGGCCGAGGCCCACTTCCACATAGAGCGAATCGAGATCGTCGAGCTCGAGTTCCTTGAGAACGGGATTGATTCTCGCTTTCCTGAGCCTGCGCAAATTGAGCGAATACGGGCGCAGTGCCTGGCTAAGCAGCAGCTTCCCGAGAACGCGCGCTTCATCCTTTTCAAGCTTGCGAAGATACGCGCGGATCGCGTTTCTCGCCTTCGCCGTCACGACGTAGCCGACCCAGTTCGGCTGCGGGCGCGCCGATCTGGCCGTGATGATTTCGACCATCTCGCCGTTGTTCAACGTGGTCTTGAGCGGCACGAGGCGCCGATCGATCTTCGCCGCGACGCAGCGGTTGCCGACATCGGTATGCACGGCATAGGCGAAGTCGACGGGTGTCGCACCGCGCGGCAGCCTGAGGATTTCGCCCTTCGGCGTAAACACGTAGACCTTGTCGGGGAACAGATCCACGCGCACCGTCTCGAGAAACTCCTCGGAATTCGCCGCGTGCTGCAGCTCCATGAGCCCCGAGAGCCATGCGCGGGCGCGCTTTTCGGTGGAGGAGGTCACCTTGTCCACGGCCTTGTATTGCCAGCTTGCCGCGATGCCGCGCTCGGCGACCTCGTCCATCTCGTCGGTACGGATCTGTACCTCCAACGGCACGCCGGTGGTCCCGAAGACCGTCGTGTGCAGCGACTGATAGCCATTGACGCGCGGGATCGCGATGTAGTCGCGGAAGCGCCCGGGCATGGGCTTGTAAAGCTGGTGCACGATACCGAGGACGCGGTAGCACAACTCGATGTCCGCGACGATGACGCGGATGCCGAAGACGTCGGCGATTTCCGACAGGTGAATGTGCTTGCGCTGCATCTTCTGGTAGATGCTGTAGATGTGTTTCTCCCGACCCGTGACGCGAGCCTCGATACCCTGTTTGGCAAGAAATTTCGTCAACTGCGTCTGCAGCTTCGCCAGTACCCTGCGCTGCTTGCCTCCGGCCTTGTCGAGCGCGTTCTTGAGCACGCGGTAGCGGAACGGCTGGTAGGTGCTGAAGCCGAGCGTTTCCAATTCGACCTTGAGGCTGTAGATTCCGAGCCGGTTGGCGATCGGCGCGTAGATCTCGAGCGTCTCCTTCGCGATCCGCCGCTGCTTCTCGGGCGACAGCGCCTCGATCGTGCGCATGTTGTGGGTACGGTCGGCGAGCTTGACCAGGATGACGCGCAGATCCCTGGCCATCGCGAGAAGCATCTTTCTGAAGCTTTCCGCCTGCGCTTCCCTGGCACTGTCGAAGTGCAGCCGATCGAGTTTGCTGACGCCGTCGACGAGCACCGCGACATCCTCGCCGAACCGCTGCCTGATACCGCTGACGGTGCCTTCGGTATCCTCCACGACGTCGTGCAGCAGCGCGGCCTTGATCGAGCCCGCATCCAGATGAAGTTCAGCGAGGATTTGCGCGACCGCGATCGGATGCGTGATATAGGGGTCGCCGCTATGCCGCTGCTGCCCCTCGTGCACGTCGGCACTGTAGTCGTAGGCGTCTACGATCCCGGGCAGTTCTTCCTCGGGAAGATAGGATTCGAGAGTCTCGAGCAGCGCCCCGAAGCCGTCACCGCGCCGGGACCCCGGCAGGCGCCGCTCGCGTATCGCCGCAGCGTAGCTCATCCAAACCTCTCACCGGATCGCCGTAGCCCCGGGGGGGACTCAATCGCCAAACGCTATCGGTCTGGCCGTAAACGGGCTGTCTCGCAACGCCCCGGAGGCGCCCTCGAGACCGAGAAGGTCGCCCACGGGCTGATCGCGTTCCTCGAGGATGTTCTCCGTGACGTAGCCGTCGGCCACCTCGCGCAGCGCGACCACCGTAGGCTTGTCGTTCTCCCACTCGACCCTGGGGTCGGCGCCGTTGGCGAGCTGACGGGCGCGCTTCGCGGCGACGAGCACAAGCTGAAACATGTTCGGGATGTTCTCGCTGCAATCTTCTACGGTAATTCTGGCCATCGCGATCCCTCGTTGGGCATAACCCGTCAGTTTACTGCAAAGCCTCCGCCAAGTCGCCGTGCGCGGCCCGGTCGCCAGGTTCGCACGGCGCTACGCCGTCGCGGTGCCGTCAATGATGGCCTCGATCCGTTCGCGCAGGCCTTCGCAGCTCGTCCTGTGGTTGCCGTTGCGGCCGCCTACGATGGCCGCGAGTTCATCGGCGGCGCGCTCGAGATCGTCGTTGATCAGCGCGTAGTCGAATTCATTCCAGTGCGCGATGTCATCGACGGCCGCGCCGAGCCGGCGCTCGATCGTTTCGGAGGAGTCGGTGCCGCGCCCGCGCAGCCGTTGTTCGAGCACGTCCATGCTCGGCGGCAGTATGAATACGCTCGTCGCCTCGGGCACAGCCGCACGGATCTGCTGTGCGCCCTGCCAGTCGATCTCGAGCACGACGGTATGGCCCTCGTCGAGAAGCGACTCGACATCGTGGCGGCTCGTGCCGTACCGGTGGCCGAAGACGTTCGCATGCTCGAGGAAAGCGCCCTCGTCCACCATCTGCCTGAACTTCACCCGGCTCACGAACACGTAGTCCTCGCCGTCGACTTCCTCCTCGCGCGGCGGCCGCGTGGTATAGGAAACGGAGAACTTCAGATCGTTTACCCGACGCAGCAGTTCGCGCACGAGCGAGGTCTTGCCGGCGCCGGAGGGTGCGGCGAGCACGATGAACCTGCCTCGCCGTGAACCTGCTTCAGCCATCGTCACTCCAGGTTCTGCACTTGCTCTCGCATCTGCTCGACGAGCACCTTGATGTCTACCGCGCAGCGCGTAAGCCGCGCATCGTGTGCCTTTGAGGCGAGCGTGTTCGCTTCGCGGTTCAGCTCCTGAATCAGAAAGTCGAGCCGGCGGCCCACAGGCTCGTCGCGACCGAGCACATCGCGAATCTCGGCAATGTGCGCGTCGAGACGGTCGACTTCCTCGCTCACGTCCAGACGCTGGGCGACGAGGACGAGTTCCTGCTCGAGCCGCTCGGGATTCGCCTGAATCTCGAGCCGTCCAAGGCGTTCCGTGAGTTTGTCCCGCCAGGCCTGCTCGGCGTTCGCGATCAGAGGACGCACATCAGACGTGAGCGCGGCGATCGCGTCGCAGCGTTCGGCCAGCATCGCGGCGATGCGTCCGCCCTCCCTGCGGCGCGACCGCTTGAGCTTCTCCAGCGCATCCGCCAGGCACACCCCGGCGGGCTCGACGAGTGCCCCGAACTCGGGCGCCTTGATCACGCCGGGCCAGCGCAGCAGTTCGGCGACACCGAACGGCTGCGCGTCGGGAAATGCCCGCCGCACCGTATCCTGCAGGCTCGCAAGTCCCGCGAGCGTGTCGGTATCGACGTCCGCGGTCGAGGACTCGGCCGCCGATGCCCTCATGCTCAAGGTGCACTCGATCCGGCCGCGTCTGACGGTTGCTGCGATGACGTCCCGGTATTGTGGCTCCGCAGGGCGAAATTCGTCCGGCAGGCGAAGCCGAAGATCGAGATATCGATGATTGACGCTGCGCAGTTCCCAGTTGAGTTCGATCGGCGTGACGACGACGGCCGCCCCGGCAAATCCCGTCATGCTGAATGGCATTGAGCCCCGTCCATGAATAAAGCCGCAGAGTTTCTCCGGCGCAAGTCTAACGCGGAAACGAGCGCGGAAGCTTGCACCGTACTGTGCTAGTGTCGTGTCCCGTCGCGCGGCCCGAAGGCCGTCCCGCTCGGCGCGACGCGCCTGCAACGCCACCACGCTCGAGCGGCGGGAAACCGGACGAACGGAGGGAACATCATGCGCCCAGGCGGACGCAGCCCCGATCAAATGAGGCCCGTGCGTTTCGTCCCCGGCTTCACGATGCATGCGGAGGGCTCGGTGCTCGTCGAATTCGGGTCCACGCAAGTTCTGTGCACGGCCTCGATTGACGAGCGGGTGCCCCATTTCCTGAAGGGCCGCGGGCAGGGCTGGGTCACGGCCGAGTACGGCATGCTGCCGCGAGCCACACACACGCGCGCGCCGCGCGAAGCGGCACGCGGACGGCAGGGCGGTCGTACTCTGGAGATCCAGCGTCTCATCGGCCGCAGCCTGCGGTCGGTCGTCGACCTCGCGGCACTCGGCGAACGCACGGTCACGATCGATTGCGATGTGTTGCAGGCGGACGGCGGCACCCGCACCGCGGCGATTTCGGGCGGCTACGTGGCGCTCGCGCTCGCCGCGCGCCACCTGATCCTGAGCCGGGACATCGACAACGACCCGATCCACGGTCAGGTCGCGGCCGTCTCCGTCGGCATCGTGAGCGGCACCCCGGTGCTCGACCTCGACTACGTCGAGGACTCCGACGCCGAAACGGACATGAACGTCGTCAAGAACGAAGCGGGCGGTTTCGTGGAAATTCAGGGCACCGCCGAAGGACATGCGTTTCTTCGCGGGGAGCTCGATGCGCTGCTGGACCTCGCGGGCCGAGGCATCGAGACGCTGATCGCGGCGCAGTCCGCTGCGCTCGCGGCATGACGGCGCCCCCGGGCCGTTGGGTTCTGGCAAGCGGCAACAGGGGTAAGGTCAGGGAGTTTCGTGCGCTCCTTGCGGACACGGGACTCAGCATCGTACCGCAGTCGGAGTTCGGGCTAGCCTGCGCTGCCGAAACGGGAGCAAGCTTCGTTGAGAACGCGCTGATCAAGGCACGCCATGCGGCAGCCTCGACCGGACTGCCTGCGATCGCGGATGATTCAGGCCTCAGCGTCGACGCACTCGACGGCGCGCCAGGGGTTCGTTCCGCAAGGTATGCCGGACCGGCCGCCGACGCCGATGCCAACATCGCCCTTCTGCTCGAAGCGCTCCGCGACACTGCCGAGTTCGAACGCACCGCGCGCTTTCATTGCGTGATCGTCGCCCTGACCCGGGCGGACGAACCTGCTCCGTTGATCGCGCATGGCGAATGGCTCGGGCGCATCGCACTGCGCCCGTCCGGCAGCGGCGGATTCGGCTACGACCCGGTGTTCTACGACCCGTCTCTCGGTGCGACCGCAGCGGATCTCGCTCCGGACACCAAGAACTCGGTCAGCCACCGTTCCCGGGCCGCGCACCTTCTCAAGACGACGCTGCTGTCGCGGGGACTGATTGCCCGCGCCTGAGCGCCCGGCGCCATGGTTTATGCACACCCGGCCCAGTTTTCGGCAAGAAACAAGTCTATAGAGGCACTTTCTTGCGGCGAAACCCGCGATGTGCTCATAAGCATTTGATTTGTAATTGAACGTCCCATTTTTCGAAAATGGACGAAAATGACGGAAATTGTTGCAGCGTCTGCGTTTCAGGACCCTGTTCACAGTGGCTTCCACAGACTTATGCACAGATACTGTGGATAATGCCGGGGAAGCAAGACAGGGCGCGGGAATCGTCGTCCGACGCGGGGCATGGCATACGCGTGACGGGTGCCCGGACCGACGCTTCGGGCGCGCCTGCGGGCGAGGCGTTTCCCTTGTGTTTGCACCGCACCGGCAGTATCCTCTGCCGCCCCCGACGGAGGCGAGTTCATGAAGCCGGACATCCACCCGGAATACGACGAGATCAAGGTCACGTGCAGTTGCGGCAGCACGTTTACCACGCGTTCCACGCTCGTCGGCGAGCTCAGCGTCGAAGTCTGCTCATCCTGCCACCCCTTCTACACGGGCAAGCAGAAGATCGTCGATACGGGCGGACGCGTCGACAAGTTCCGGCGCCGCTACGGCCTGACAGGCGCAACAAAGACCAACTGAAGAGCCGCGCTCGACCGCTCGGCCGATCCTCCTTCCTTGGAGCCGAAGGCCGCTCTGCTGCTATAATTTCCGTTTCGGCGGCGTCCCGGCAACGCGCCGCCGGCACGCCACATCGAAATCGACCCGCCCGGGCCCCGGGACGGAAGAAGATTGTTTGCCGCCAGCAGGTGCGATAGATGAGCGATGAGCGCCGGGCGGCGGCGCGAGCTTCCCGTCCGCGCGCCGACGCTCGGTCCGAATGTGCTCAGCGTGGCGGGACTCTACCCGCACTCCGGCGTCTTCACCTACGATCCCGGCTTCGGTGCGACAGCGAGCTGCACGAGCAACATCACCTACGTCGACGGTGAAAAGGGCGTTCTGTTGTACCGCGGCTACCCCATCGAGCAGCTCGCCGAGCACTCGACCTTCATCGAGGTCGCTTACCTGTTGCTTTACGGCGAGCTCCCCGCGGCCGAAGAGTTGCAGGCGTTCGACCACTCGATCCGCACGCACACGATGCTCAACGAGTCGTTGCTGCGATTCTTCAACGGCTTTCACCACAACGCCCACCCGATGGCGATGGTATCGGGGGTCGTGGCATCGATGTCGGCGTTCTATCACGACACGACGGACATCCAGGTGGAGCATGATCGCGACGTCTTTGCGCACCGCATCATCGCCAAGATTCCGACGATCGCGGCGGCCGCCTACAAGCACTCCAAGGGCCAGCCGTTCGTCTACCCGCTCAACCGCCTCGACTACTGCAGCAACATGCTGCACATGTTCTTCTCCGTGCCGTCAGACGGTTACGAAGTCGATCCCGTCGCCGCGCAGGCACTCGATCTGCTGTTCATCCTGCACGCCGACCATGAGCAGAACTGCAGCACCTCGACCGTCCGGCTCGCCGGCAGCTCCGGTACGAACCCGTACGCGGCGATCGCCGCCGGCATATCGGCGCTGTGGGGCCCCGCCCATGGCGGCGCCAACGAGGCCGTCATCAACATGCTCGAGGAGATCGGCACGGCGCAGAATATCGGCAAGTACATCGCCCGCGCCAAGGACCGCAACGACCCGTTTCGCCTGATGGGCTTCGGCCACCGCGTCTACAAGAACCACGACCCGCGGGCGACGATTATCCGGACAATGTGTCACCGGCTTCTGGAGAACCTCAAGGCCAACGACACGCCGCTGTTCGAGCTCGCACTCAGGCTCGAGGAAGTCGCGCTCAGGGACGACTACTTCATCGAGAAGAACCTCTATCCCAACGTCGACTTCTACTCCGGCATCATCTACCGGGCGCTCGGCATACCGAAGTCGATGTTCACGGTCATGTTCGCGATCGCAAGGTGCGTTGGCTGGGTCACGCACTGGCGGGAAATGGTCGCCGACCGCGGCACGCGGATCGGCCGGCCAAGACAGCTCTACCTCGGTCCACCCCGACGCGACTATCGCGCCATCGGCGAACGCGAGGCCGCAGCCTAGTAGCCCGGATCGACCCTTTCAGTCGGCGAGCAGCGCGCGCACCCGCGCCTGAGCCGCCCGCTCCATCGGCCGCCGGTCGACCGGGCTCAGGGGCGCCTCACGCAATCCCTTCTCGGCGAAAACGATCAGCAGGATCCGCTCGCCGGCCCTGCTGAAGCCGAATCCCGGCACCAGCGCGATGCGTCCCCCGCTGAACCGGTAGCGCCGCTGCGTCTCCTCATAGTCGACACCCGCTCGCGCGAGAAATCCCGCTACGCTCTCCGGGGCGTCGGCAAACAGGTGCAGCTCGATGGGGCTTGAGATCGTCGCTGTCCCCGACAGCACCGGCCCGACGAGCCTGGGCTCGAATATCGACAGCACGTCCATGGCGTCGACGGCGGCGCGGCGCAGCCTGTCCACGCGGCCGGACTGGGCGTCGGGCGCAAATATCCGTTGCCGCTCGGCGAGGCAGGCTTCGATCTGTGCATTGCTCGGCAGCATGCGCGTGCCGCTGACGGCGAACCGCTCCGCCGCCTTTCGCTTCGCCAGCCGATAGTCGACGATGCCGTGCTCGATCATGAGCCGCGCGGCTTCCTGAGCCAGCCGCTCTCGAATTGCCGCGCCTGCAAGGCGCGAATGGCCTCTGAGCATCAGAAAATACGTTCGGGAGTTGCCACCTGCCGGCCGGGCACCTCGTCCGCCGGCGCATCGGCCAGAATCGGGTCCGGCTCGCGCTCGGGAATGTTGTCGATCCTGAACTTCTCGAAGACTGCATTTCGCGTCAGATCGCTCGCGACCAGGCCGTTCGCCGGGTTGATGCGCACGTCGACGATACCAATCGGACGTTCGAGCGAGTGCGGAGGCTGGCCGTCGAGCGCTTCGGCCATGAAGCCGATCCACGCCGGGATCGCCGTGAACCCGCCCTGCTCGTTGCCGCCAAGCGGCCGGTCCGCATCGAAACCGACCCAGGCCGTGGCAACGACATCGCCATTGAAGCCCGAGAACCAAGCGTCGCGCAGATCGTTCGTCGTGCCGGTCTTGCCCGCGAGGTCGGTTCGGCCGAGTTCCCGTTGCGCACGGTTGCCGGTCCCGCGCCGAATGACGTCGCGCATCATGTCGGTCACGAGATAGACGTTCGGCGCCGACACGACGCGCTCGGCCCGCCGGGTGTCCGGGTAGATGAGGGCAGCCGCCTCGTTCACTGCCGGTTCGCCGCCGTCGGGTTTCGCGGCGACCGCGTGCGGCTCGTCGCAGGCCGGCGGCTCCAGCGGAGTATGAAACTCCGCGTCGTCCGATTGCCGGGGCACGGAAAAATCGATGCAGGCGACCCTGGGCTCGGCGCTGTAGAGCAGGTTGCCGCTCTCGTCCTCGATGCGCTCGATAAAATACGGAGCGACCCCGTAGCCGCCGTTGGCGAGGATCGCGTAGCCGTTGGCCAGGTTGAGCGGCGAAACTCCGCCGGTACCGAGCGAGAGCGAGAGGTTCCTCGGCAGGGCCACGTCGTCGAAGCCGAACTTCCTGAGGTGGTGCACGGTGTCTTCGACGCCGACCTCGGCCATGACGCGTACGGTGGCCGCGTTGTACGACCGGATGAGTGCCTCCCTGAGCTGTACCTCGCCGTGGAACTCAGAACCGAAGTTCTCGGGCTTCCAGACGGTCTCGAGCACGGGATCCTCGAACACGAACGGCGCGTCATTGACGATCGTCGCGGTCGAGTAACCGTCTTGGAGTGCTGCAGAATAGATAAACGGCTTGAACGCGGAGCCCGGCTGGCGCAACGACTGCGTCGCGCGGTTGAAGTTGCTGAGGAAGAAATCGAAGCCGCCGACCAGCGCGGTCACGGCGCCGTCCTTCGGATCGAGCGAGACGAACGCGCCCTGTACGTCGGGCAATTGCGACAGCCGCAGCGCGCCGTCGTCGGTGCGGCGCAAACGCACGATTTCGCCGGTCGAGAGCACATCGTCGACCGCGTCGGGCCGGGCGCCTACCGCATTGTCGGTAATGAACCGCGCCGCCCAGGCCACCGCTTCGAGCCCGATCGTCTGGTAGCCCTGCCCTCGCACGTACACGAGCGCCTCGATCTCGTCGGCGCCGAGCACAAGCCCGAGCTCGAACCCGGCCGCATCCGAGTAGTCCGCGAGCAGGTCTGCCCAGTACGACGCACCGTCGGCGATGTCCCCGGCGCCGTCCGGGAGGCTCACGCGGGCCACCGACCCACGATAGCCGTGCCTCTCGTCGTACGCGATCAGGGCGTCGCGCATCGCCGCATTGGCGGCGCGCTGCAGTCGGCTGTCGACCGTCGTCGTGACCTTCAGGCCCGCTTCGTACGCGATGTCGCCGAACCGCCGGATGACCTCGACCCGTGCCATCTCGGCCAGGTAAGGCGCATCGAGTCGTGTTTCCTGGCCATAGCGTCTGGAGACGATCGGCACGGCCAGCGCCCGGTCGTATTCCGGCCGCGAGATCTCCCCGAGTTCGAGCAGCCGGCCGAGGACGTAAGCCCGGCGCCCGGCGGCATTCCGGGGGCTATAGACCGGATTCATGATCGACGGACCCTGCGGTATGCCCGCGAGGATCGCGGCGTCGGACAGCGTGATCTCGTCGAGCCGCTTGTCGAAGTACGTCCGCGCGGCGGCAACGACGCCATACGAACCCTGACCGAAAAAGGTCGTGTTGAAGAAAAGCTCGAGGATCTCCTGCTTGCTGAACTCCCGTTCGATGCGTAGCGCCAGGATAAGCTCCTTGAACTTGCGCACGAGCTGGTATTCGCGTGTCAGGAAGTACTCGCGGGCCACCTGTTGCGTGATGGTGCTGCCGCCCGGTACGCGTTCGCCGCCCATGCCGGCCCGCACGAACTCGAATGCGGCCTTGGCGGTGTGCGCCCAGTCGAGCCCGGGGTGTTCGAAGAACCGGTCGTCTTCGGCGGCGAGCACGGCCGTGACTAGAATCTCGGGGACATCCTCGTAGGGCACGGGCGTGCGTTTCTGCTCGCCGAACTGCTGCATGAGCCGGCCGTCGCGGCTGTAGACGCGCATCGGGATCTGGAGCCTGATGTCGCGCAGTTCCTCGGCGAGCGGCAGACTCGGCTCCACGTAGTAATAGCCGCCGAAGAGCACCGCCGCGAAGGCGAGACCGAGCGCCGCGAGACCGCTGCTGATCGCCAACGAGATTCTGAGATAAACGTTCATTGCCAACCGCGTATTGTACGCCGTTGCGGCCCCCGCTTTCCTCGTCGCCGGTTCGCCTGGTGCGCCCGGCGATCGGCCCGACGAGAATCCCGGCACATTGCTCAGGATCGCTAGCGGCGGGATGGCCCGCACAAGCATACTCTAGTGTCCGCTTGGACAAGCAACATCGCGCGCAATTCCCAGCGAGGCGCAATCCGGCCGATGGCGCGTCGGGGCTGCTCGCCGAGACGTTGCTTGCCGTACCGGGCAACAGTATCACGCCAGGAAGTGTCGACATGTTTGCAACCCGCCGGAGACGACCGCTACTCGGGCTCGACATCACGCCTTCATCCGTCAAGTTGATCGAGTTGTCGGCGCACAGGGGCGGCTATCGCGTCGAGGCATTCGCGGCTGAAGCCTGTCCGCCGGAGACCATCAGCGATTCCACGATCGTCGACGCCGAGGCGGTCGGCGATGCCATTCGCCGCGCGGTCCGACGGTCCGGAAGTCGAACCCGGGAAGCGGCGATTGCCCTCAGCGGCGACTCGGCAATCACGAGAGTCATCGAGATGCCGCGGCATCTGCGCGGCGCCGAACTCGAGGAGCGGCTGGAACTGGAAGCGGAGCGCCGCATCCCGTTTCCCATGGAGGAAGTCAGCTTCGACTTCGATGTCGTCGGTCCGAGCAGCCGCCATCCGGACATGCACGATGTGCTGATCGTTGCCGCCCGAACGGAAAACGTCGAACAACGCCAGGCCGCGCTCGAAGCCGCCGGTCTCCTGGCTCGCGTAGTCGACATCGAGGCGTTCGCCGTGGAAAAGGGCTGCCGCTTGCTCAGCCACCAGATGCCGGGCGCCGGTGCGGGCAAGGTCGTGGCGGTCGTCGATGCCGGCGCGACAACCACGAGGTTCTGCGTCCTCGACGACCTCAAGGTCAGCTACGCGCGCGATGTCGCCTTCGGCGGCAACCGGCTCAACGAAGACGTCATGCGCAAATACGGTATGGGTTTCGAGGGAGCCTGCCGGGCCAGGGAACGCGGCAGCTTGCCCGACGACTACCGCACCGGCGTGCTTGCCCCCTTCATCGACGCCATGGCGGAGCACGTCGGCCGCCTGCTTGAAATCTACCGGTCCTCGGATGGAGCCTCGCCCGAACGGATACTGATCTGCGGGGGCTGCGCAAAGCTCCCCGGGATCGCCGACGCGCTCGCAAGCCACACGGGTATCGCCGCGGCCGTCGGCAATCCGCTTGGCGAGATGCGGCTCGCGCCGCGCGCCGAGGGCGCGCACGCGGCCGCGCCCACGCTCCTCACCGCATGCGGACTTGCGCTCAGGGGCTTCGACTGAGATGCCGAACGTCAATCTCTTGCCGTGGCGCGAGCAACGGCGCCGCAAGCTCAAGAGGGATTTCATGCTTGCACTGCTCGGCGCCGGAGTCGCAGGCACGCTCATCGCCTACGGGTACAAGCTGGTTCTGGAGTCCGTTGTCGCAAGGCAGACAGCGCGAAACGGTGTCCTGCGAGCCGAGATCGAGGCACTGGACAGGCAGAACGAAGCGATCGTTGCGCTCGACACCGAAAAGACGCGGCTGCTTGCGAGGATGGGAATCATCGACCGGCTCCAGCGCCAGCGCCCCGATGCCGTGCATCTCTTCAATGAGCTCGCCGGCACGCTGCCCGACGGCGTATATCTGACGGAGGTCAGGCAAACGGCGGCCAGACTCCGGATCAGCGGGATTGCGCGATCGAGCGGGGCCGTCTCGACGCTGATGCGCAATATCGAGACTTCCGAATGGCTCGTCGACCCGCGACTCGACGTCATCGAGACCGTCGACGACGGGGCAGTGCGCAACGCCGCGTTCACGGTCTTTGCCCGCCAGGTTTCGCTGTCGGGCGAGGTCGGGGCGCCCCCGCCGTGAGCACCATCGAGGAACTGCGCTCGCTCGAACTCGGGGAACCGGAGCGTTGGCCTGTCGCATTGCGCACGGCCGCCGCCGCGCTGGTGCTGGTCGGCGTCGCCGTTTCCGGATCGTGCGGGTACGCGGTCAGGACGCAGGTTCCGTTGCTCGAACGCGCCAGACTCGAGGAACGGACGCTCATGGCGGAGTTCGAGACCAAGCAGCGCAAGGCTGCCAACTTCCACGCCTACACCGACCAGCTCGCGGAGATCGAGCGCAGCTTCGGCGCCGTGCTGCGCCTGCTTCCGGGCCGAACCGAGGTCCCGAATCTGCTCGACGACATCTCTCAAACCGGGCAAATCGCGGGGCTCGAAGAACTGCTGTTTCAACCGACGGACGAGTTGCAACGGGACTTCTACGCCGAACTTCCAATCCGCATGCGTTTTTCGGGCAGCTACCACGAGCTCGGGCGGTTCGTCAGCGACGTTGCAGCGTTGCCGAGAATCGTCACGCTGCACGACATGGCGATCGAGCCCGTCGACAATGCCGCGGTCGACGAGCTGATCCTCGACGTTACGGCCAGAACCTATCGGTATCTCGACGAGGAACCGCCGCAGTGAATACACATCGCTGCGCCTGGCGGAAGTTCCAGGTCGCCATGACGAGCGTCGTGCTCGCGGCCGGCTGCGGCAACGACGCCGCGGATCTGCATGCCTGGATGGACACGGTCAGCGCGCGTCCCGCCGGCGGCATCGAGCCGCTGCCCGTGGTTCGGCCCGTCCCGGCGTTTGTCTATGAACCGGCCGGGCGCCGCTCCCCGTTCATGCCCGACACGCCGCTGGCGACGGGGAGCGCCGCCCCGACGCCGGGCCGCGAACCGGGGCCGAGCCGCCCGCGAGAGTACCTCGAACGGTTCCCGCTTGACTCGTTGCGCATGGTCGGCACGCTCGAAGCCCGGGGCGCCTTGTTCGGGCTCGTGCGCACGAGTGACGGCCTGATCCACCGTGTCGCCGTGGGTCAGCATCTCGGGCCCGACGACGGCCGGATCGTATCGATCACTCAGTCCGCGATCGCGCTGGTCGAATCCGCACCGGGCGGCCAGGGCGGCCGGCGAGAACGTGCGGCCGAACTCGGACTCGCCGACTGAGACCGACATGAAGGCCAAACGATGAAGCTTCCGCTGAGACCAGCTCGGACTTGCCGCCGGACCGATGTGCTGCGCGGGCGCCGTCCCGGTGCCGGTAACATTTGTCTGCTCGCCGCGGCGCTGCTCGGCCTCGAGGTGCAAGCGCAGCCTCAACCGCCAATAGTCGATCAGGGCGACACCGAGCTTGCCGAACAGCCGCCCGGTCAGGTGGTCGCGCAGCCTGAGCCGGCAGCGCCCGATCCGGCCGATGCCGCCGCTAACGGGCAGCCGCAATCGGCGCCGCGCCCGGACATGTTCGATCCCGATCGCCAGTACGTGGGCGAGCGGCTCTCGTTGAACTTTCAGCAGATCGACACCCGCGCGGTCCTGCAGCTCCTCGCAGACACCAGCGGACTCAATATCGTCGTCAGCGACACCGTGCAGGGCAGCGTGACACTGCGCCTGCAGGACGTCCCCTGGGACCAGGCGCTCGACATTGTCCTTGCGACCAACGGTCTGGACATGCGGCGCAACGGCAACGTCATCATTGTCGCGCAGGCCGAGGAAATCGCCGCTCACGACCGCTCAAGGCTCGCTGCACAGGCTGCGCTCGCAGATCTGGAGCCGCTGCGCACGCAGTTGCTGCAGGTCAACCATGCCCGTGCCGACGAACTCGCGGCGCTAATCGCGGGCACCGGCGGCGCCGCAGCCATGACATCGCCGCGCGGCAGCGTCGCGATCGACGAGCGCACGAATACGCTGCTGCTGCACGACATCGCCGAGCGGCTGCCGGAAATTCGCCGCCTCGTCGAGACACTCGATGTGCCGATCCGCCAGGTGCTGATCGAATCGCGCGTCGTCATCGTCAACGACGACTTCAGCCGCGAACTCGGCGTCAGGTTTGGTTCGACGATCGTGCGCGACCGAAGCGCCGGCCTCGTCGCGTTGACGGGGACGGGCACGGGTTCGAACACGATCGCAGCGTCCGCGATGGACAACATCGTTACCTCCGGGCAGCCGCTGCCGGTCGCAACGCCGCCGATCGATCAACGTTACAGCGTCAACCTGCCCGTAACATCGCCTGCCGGCTCCTTCGCGCTCGCCATTCTCGACTCGGGCTACCTCGTCGACCTCGAGCTCACAGCGCTGCAGGCCGAAGGCAACGGACGGATCGTCTCGACGCCGCGCGTCATCACGGCCAACAACGTCGAGGCGCGGATCGAGCAGGGCGTGGAAATCCCTTATCAGGAATCGGCGTCGAGCGGCGCAACGACGACCCAGTTCAAGGAAGCGCAGCTCAGCCTGACCGTGACTCCGCGGATCACGGCCGATGACACGATCATCATGGATCTGCAGATCACGAAGGATTCCGTCGGCGAAATCGTGCCGAGCGCCACGGGCGGCTTCGTCCCGAGCATCGACACGAGTTCGGTCGACACCCGGGTCCTCGTCAATGACGGCGAGACCGTAGTTCTCGGCGGCATCTACGAGACCGAGAATCGCGACACTGTCAACAAGGTGCCCGTGCTCGGTGACATCCCGGGGCTCGGCGTGCTGTTCCGCAGCCGCGCACGGCTTGACAACAACGCCGAACTGCTCGTCTTCGTCACACCGCGAATCCTTGAAAACGGCGAGACGGGAAACTGACTTCGAGCAGGAGCTCCGCGCTTTCGGCCCAGCCATGAATGCGGATTCCGGCAGACCGCGACAACCATGACCTCGCTGTTTACGGCAAGCGGCGCTTCGGAGCGAGCCGGGGCGGCGGGCCGCTCTGGACCGGCACGGCGCGGCTTCGGGCGGGGACCACATTTCGGTATGCTCAACGCATGCCGGACAAGGGCAACATCTACCTGATTGGACCGATGGGTGCGGGCAAGACAGCAGTCGGCAAGCAACTCGCGCTTCAGCTCGGGCTCGAATTTCTCGATGCCGATGCCGAAATCGAGCGTCGTACGGGCGTCGATATCGGGTACATTTTCGAGAAGGAAGGCGAGGCCGGATTTCGCGAGCGTGAACGCAACATGATCGCGGAGCTCAGCGAACTGCGCCAGACCGTCATCGCAACGGGCGGCGGGGCGGTCCTCGATCCCGGCACCCGCGCACGGCTCGTGGCGACCGGCACGGTCATCTACCTCAGGACGAGTATCGAGGAACAACTCAGGCGCACCGGGCAGTCACGCAAGCGGCCGCTGCTCAACACCGAGAATCCGCGCGCCGTCCTCGAGCGCCTGCGCAGCGAACGCGAGCCGATCTATGACGAGACCGCCGACATTCGGCTCGACACCACGGGCCGCCGCGTCGCGCGCGTCGCCGCAACGCTCAAGCGCCTCATCGAGGAACGGCGAGCGTTGCAAACGTAGCGTTTGCCTGCGACCCTTTCGCCGTGCGAACGCTCGAGGTCAGCCTGGGAGAACGAAGCTACCCGATCCACATCGGATCCGGACTGATCTCCGACAGCGCGTTGCTTGAACGCTCGGTGACGGCCGAACAGGTGCTCATCGTCACCAACGAAACCGTGGCGCCACTGTATCTCGAGCGTCTCGAGCATGGCTTGCGGGCCCGCAATACCCACGCGCTCGTGCTGCCCGACGGCGAGCAGTACAAGACGCTCGACACGTTCTCGCGCATCATCGACCGGCTCATCGAGATGCGCTTCCATCGCGATGCCTGCGTCGTCGCGCTCGGCGGCGGGGTCGTCGGCGATGTCGCGGGATATGCCGCGGCGAGCTATCAGCGCGGCATCGCATTCGTTCAGGTCCCGACGACGCTCCTCGCCCAGGTCGATTCGTCGGTCGGCGGCAAGACCGCCGTCAATCACCCGAGCGCAAAGAACATGATCGGCGCGTTCCATCAGCCGGTCTCGGTGATCATCGACACCGAAACGCTCGGCACACTGCCCGGGCGCGAGCTTGCCGCGGGAATCGCCGAGATCGTCAAGTACGGGTTGATCATCGATCCGGAACTCCACGGCTGGCTCGAGGCCAATATCGAGCGCCTTACCTCGCTCGAGACGCAGGCCCTCTCGCACGCCGTTCACCGCAGTTGCGAGATCAAGGCGGCCATCGTCGCCGAGGACGAACGCGAACATGGCAAACGCGCGCTGCTCAACCTCGGCCACACCTTCGGGCATGCGCTGGAGGCGCTCGGCGGCTATGGGACATGGCTGCACGGCGAAGCCGTCGCGATCGGCACGGTGCTGGCCGCCAGGACCTCGCAGCGGCTCCAATGGCTGTCCGCGGACGATTGCCACCGCATTGAAAACCTGCTCCGCCGCGCCGGTCTGCCGGTTCGGGCCGACGGAGTCGACCCCGACGACATGCTCGAGGCGATGACGATGGACAAGAAGGCCGGACGCCACGGTCTGAAGCTCGTGCTGCTCAGGGCGATCGGCGAGGCCGTCGTCGCCGCGGCACCCGAGCGCGATGTGCTCCGCGAGGTGCTGCGCGGAGACGCAAGGGCTTGATCGCGGCTGCGCAAGCGGTCGCGGCACGCAACGTTCGCATCGTCGATCGCCGAAGCCGCTGCGGCGAAGCGTGCGCCATCGATCCCACGGGCTGCCGCTCAGTCGCCCACACCGGTGATCCCGCGAACCACTGTCGCGATGCGCGCGCCGCTTGTCGCCGAAGCCAGTGTTACGACACCGTGCCGAAGCTTCGGTTTGCGGCAAGCTCCCGTCACGCCGCAGCGCCGATTCGTTTCGCATGAACGAGAGAGATCTCGCACTCGAGCGGCGCCTGCGCCGAATGAAATGGGTGGCGACCGGGATGCTCGTCGCGGCCGCGGTGCTTTTTGTCGTCACGAGCCTGTTGCGTGAGGCCTATCCCGGCCTCGGCGTGGTCAGGGCGTTCGCCGAAGCGGCAGTCATCGGCGGGCTCGCGGACTGGTTCGCCGTGGCGGCGCTCTTCCGGCACCCGCTCGGACTGCCGATTCCGCACACCGCCATCGTTCCGAAGCGCAAGGACGAGATCGGCCGCGCCCTCGCGCGTTTCGTAAGCGAGCACTTCCTCGTCAGGGAGGCCGTCGAGGCGCGGCTCATGCGCGTCGATCTCGCCGAGCGGCTCGGGCAGTGGCTCGAGCGCGAGGCCAACGCCCGTCAGCTCGGCCGCGCCCTGACCGTGATGCTCGACTGGCTCATGCGGGCCGTGGACAGCGCCGAACTGCGCGACTCGCTGAACCGAGGCATGCAAAACGCGTTTGCGAAGGTGCCGGTCAACCGCACGCTCGCAACACTGATCGATGTCCTGGCGTCCGGCAATCACGCCGAGGCCCTGATCGATCAGCTCGTTCAGTTCGGTCGCGAGCAGCTCGAACACAACCGGGACACGATCCACGAGCGGATCAAGCAACGAAGCCCGTGGTGGATGCCCAGATTCGTCGACCAGGAAATCTACGACCAGCTCATCGGCGAGTTCGAGCGCATCCTCAACGAGATCGGCGAGGATCCGGCCCACCCGGCCAGAGTCGACTTCAACGCCCGTCTGGCGAGCCTCGCGCACGCGCTGCGCACCGATGCGGCGATGCTCGAACGCGGCGAGGCTTTGCGCGATGAGTTCGTCCGTCACCCTGCGGTTCAGGACTTCCTCGACGGTCTCTGGTCTCGCGTACGCGAACTGCTCAGCGACTCGTTCTCGGGCGGCTTCGAGCGTGAAGTCCGGGCGGTCGGCGGCACGATTCTCGACGATCCCGACGTCAGAAGCCGGCTCGACCGCTGGATGCGCGAGTTCGTGATCTACATCGTCGAGAACTACCGCACCCAGATCAGCGAGATCATCTCGGGAACGATCGCCCAGTGGGACCCTTCGGCCACCGCGCGCCGCATCGAACTTCACATCGGCCGGGACCTGCAGTTCATCCGGATCAACGGCACGCTCGTCGGCGGGCTCGTCGGCGTACTGATCTACCTCGGCTGGCAGGCGCTTGGCCTATAGGGTCACGCGAACGGAACCGTCCTCGACGCTATCCCGTTCGGCGCCGCCATGCGGCAACGATGCACATCCGGAATCATTGGCGGGACGGGTTGCCCGAATCAGGAACCGTCACGATCGCGTAGCTCGCGACGCAGGATCTTGCCGACGTTCGACTTCGGCAGTTCGTCGACGAACGCCACGTGCTGCGGAACCTTGTAGCCGGTCAGGGACTGCCGGCAGTGTTCGACGATGCCGGCCGCATCGAGCGCGGGGTCGTTCCTGACGACGAAGAGCTTCACCGCCTCGCCGGAATGTTCGTCCTCCACGCCGATGGCCGCGGCCTCGCGCACGCCCGGATGCAGCATCGCGACATCCTCGACTTCGTTCGGGTAGACGTTGAAGCCCGACACGATGATGAGGTCCTTCTTGCGGTCCTCAATAAAAATGAAGCCCCGCTCGTCCATGTGACCGATATCGCCGGTGCGCAGCCAACCGTCCACGGTAACGGTCTCGGCGGTAGCATCGGGCCGGTTCCAGTAGCCGGCCATGACCTGCGGCCCTCTGACGCAGATTTCGCCCTTTTCCCCGGTGCCGAGCGGCGCTCCGTCATCGTCGAGGATCGCCACCTCGGTGGACGGTAGCGGCACGCCGACCGAACCGTTGAACTCGCTCGAGTCGAGGGGATTGCACGACACGATCGGCGAGGTCTCCGTCAGGCCGTAGCCCTGCTGGATCGCGACGCCGGTGGTCTCGCGCCAGCGCTCGGCCACGCCGCGCTGCACGGCCATGCCGCCGCCGAGCGCGGCGTTCATGCCGCTGAAGTCGACGCTCGCGAAGCCCGGGGTGTTCAGCAGCGCGTTGAAGAGCGTGTTCACTCCGGTCAGGAAGGCGCAAGGATAGCGCTCGAGTTCCGCGATGAAGGCCGGCAGATCGCGGGGATTCGTGATCAGGACATTGTGCGCGCCAAGTGCCGCGTAGATGAGCAGATTCACGGTCAGGGCGAAGATGTGGTAGAGCGGCAGCGCGGCGAACACATGACCGGTGCCCGCATCGAAATGCGGTTCGAACCACGCCTTGCCCTGCAGCACGTTGCTCAGGATATTGCGCTGAGTGAGCATCGCGCCCTTCGCGACGCCGGTCGTACCGCCCGTGTACTGTAGAAACGCCAGGTCGCTGGCACCGAGTTCGGGCTCGACGAGCTGCGCGCGGCGGCCTTCGGCAAGCGCGGTCCGGTAGTCCACGGCGCCGGCGATCGTAACGTACGGCACGTGCTTGCGCACGTGCTTGACCACAAAGTTGACCGTGAGCCGCTTGAGCGGCCGAAACTGGTCACCGACCCGGGTAACGATGACGTTCTCGACCTTGGTTTCGGCAAGCACCTCTGCAACCGTGGCGCCGAAGTTCTCGAGCACGACGATCGTGCCTGCCCCGCTGTCGACGAGCTGGTGCTTCAGCTCGCGAGGCGTGTAGAGCGGGTTGACGTTGACGACGACGAGCCCGGCCCGCAGCACGCCGTAGATGACCACTACGGACTGCAGCAGGTTGGGCAGCATCACGGCGACGCGCTCACCGCGTTTGAGTCCCGGCACGCTCTGCAGGTAGGCGGCGAAATCCCGGCTCAAACGGTCGATATCCGCGAAGCTCAGCGTCGTGCCGCGATTCGTGAAGGCGGGCCGATCGGCGAAGCGCTCGAAGCTGTCTCCGAGCAGCTCCGGCAGCGTCGCGTAGCGATCCGGATCGATCTCGGCGGGTACGCCGCGCGCGTAACTGGAAATCCAGGTTTTATCCCGCATATGTCACCAGGCCAAGCAGCGCTTCGGAAAATTCTCAGAGACGTTTGAACTCGGGCGTTCCGGCGCAGCGCATCAAAGCAGCTGCGCAAGGATCTGCCAGACGTTGTCGAAGATGATCGGCTGCCCCGCGGCATTCGGATGAATGCTGTCGCCCTGCATGAGTTCCGGGCGAAGAGCGACGCCTTCGAGCAGGAACTCGACGAGCGGGATCCCATAGAACTCCGCAAGCTCCGGGTAGATGCCCGCAAATGCTCCGGTGTAGGCCGGACCGTAATTCGGTGGAATCATTATCCCGGTGAGGACGGGAACCGCTCCGGTTTCCCGCACGAGCTCGATCATGTGCGCCAGATTGTCGCGGAGGTTGTCCACCGACAGGCCCCGAAGGCCGTCGTTGCCGCCAAGTTCGATCACGACAATCGCGGGTTGCTGCGCCTCGAGCAGGCGCGGCAGGCGCGCAAGCCCGCCGGACGAGGTGTCGCCCGCGATGCTGGCATTCACCACCTCGTATCCGTAAGCTTGGCGCTCCAATTCATTCGCGAGTATTTCCACCCAGGAAATCCCGGACCCCAGTCCGTAGCCGCTGCTCAGCGAATCGCCGAGCACGACGATGGTTCGGTCCGCGCCAAGAACCGGTGTAGCCTGCACGGCCAGCACGACGAGGAGTGCAAGAGTACGCTTGATCATGAGTGGCAAAGACTTCCTGCTCAGGGCCGAATCCCTGACGAAAAAGGTTACCAGCCCCGAGGGGGAGCTGACCATCCTCGATGACGTGAGCCTGACGATCGCCCCGGGCGAGTCCGCCGCGGTCGTCGGGCCCTCCGGAGCCGGCAAGACGACGCTGCTCGCGCTGCTCGCCGGACTCGACGAACCCACATCCGGCGAGGTCTGGCTCAACGGCGTCGATCTCACGAAGCTCGACGAGGACGGCCGCGCGGGGCTGCGCAACCGCGAGGTCGGTTTCGTCTTCCAGTCCTTCCACCTGTTGCCTTCCCTGACCGCGATCGAAAACGTGCTTCTGCCGCTCGAACTCAGCGCCACCCCGAACGCCAATGAGCAAGCGCGCGAGGCGCTCGTCGAGGTCGGACTCGACCACCGCCTGTTGCACTATCCCAGGCAACTCTCAGGCGGCGAGAAACAGCGCGTCGCGATCGCCCGCGCGTTCGTCACGGCGCCGTCGCTGCTCTTCGCGGACGAGCCCACGGGCAACCTCGACAACAAGACCGGTGGGCGCATCCTGAACCTGCTCTTCGACCTCAACGCCGCCGCCAAGACCACGCTCGTGCTCGTCACGCACGACCTCGACGCAGCCAACCGCTGCGATCGCCTGCTCGAACTCGCGAGCGGCCGGCTCGTCTGACGCCGCGCCGGGCGGTGGCCGCCGCGCCATGCCCCGGGTGGCGGCCTCATGCGGTATGGCACCACCGCACAGCATCCGGCGGTCGCGCCGCCGCAAGAAAGGCAGACCGTGATCCATGTAGCCCGGAGTCGCGTAGCCGTGGCTGCCGGTCTCATGGCGCGTCCGGCTCAACCGGTATCCTGCATGCCGTGAGCGATGCCATTGACGCTCGCCTGCAGAGCCTCGAGGACTGCGTCGTCATTGCGGCCGGCGCTCCGCCAACGCTCCAGCAGATCGACCTGCAGCAGGCTCATCGGATCGACGTAAGGGTTTCTGAGCCTGATTGCGCGGCGCAGCGTACCTGACTTCTCAAGTAGCGATTGCTGCGAGTTAAGCTGCAGGACGCTCGCGACGCAACGTTCGTATTCGTCGCGAATGACCGGAAAGAATCGCTCGTGCAGGTCGCCCGACAAACGCGAATAGCGCTCCGCGATTTCGAGATCCGCTTTCGCGAGCGCCATCTCGATGCTCGAGACCAGAAAACGGAAGAAGTGCCAATCCCTGTACATCGCAACGAGCGCATCCCTGCCGAAGAGTTCCACTCCGCGTTCGACACCGCTTGCGAACCCGAACCAGGCGGGCATCAGGCAGCGGTTCTGTGCCCAGGCAAATTCGAGCGTCGCGACGTCCACGCTCTGCGGACGGCTGTCGCCGACTGCCGGGGACCTTGCACCGACGCCCAGGCGCTTGAGCAGGTCGATCGGCGTTGCGGTCAGGAAATACGTTTCAAATTCCGGAGTCCCGTGCACGAGTTCCCGGTACACCGCGCGGGACGCGGCGGCGATCTCTCTCATCGCCGATTGCCAGCGCTGCTCGTCCGGATGCGGCGCAGGAGGACGCGCCGTGACGCTCAGCACGGCGCTGAGCTTCTGCTCTAGCGAGCGAAGCGCGATACCGCGCAGCCCGTAGTCGGTGTTGATCGTTTCGCCGTGTTCGGCCATGCGCAAGCGGCCGGCGACGGCGCCTGTGGGTGCCGCGAGTACGGCATCGAATCCCCTGCCGCCGCGGTTGATCGCGCAGCCGTGGCCGTGCAGAAACGTCAGACGAACACCGAAACGCTCGAGCGTCTCCACAAGTGCGCGCTGGGCTTCGTCCAGCGTCCAGCAAGCCGAGACTATCCCGCCGTAGTCGCTGCCGTCGGAGTGCTCGATCATGATCATCTGGTGGTCGCCTCGAGCCTTGACGTGGTGCCGGTAGCGCTCGTCCTCGAGGAGTCCCGCCATGATCGCTGCGGCGTTACGCAAATCCTCCTCCGTCTCGAACAACGGCACGATGTCGAGCGGCACCGGGGCGCCCTTGAGACCGAGCCGCCCC
Source organism: Candidatus Rariloculus versatilis (assembly GCA_028278665.1). GTDB lineage: Bacteria > Pseudomonadota > Gammaproteobacteria > Steroidobacterales > Rariloculaceae > Rariloculus > Rariloculus versatilis. The sequence continues at coordinate 8,050 of JAQAJI010000018.1, read as the reverse complement.
CATCTGGCCAGCAACACCACGGACAACACGTCATCGGGGCCGTGCGTCATTCGCACGATGTACGGACCGATCGCTCGCTCGCCGTACTTGCGCCGGCAGTGGGCGATCGCCTGGAAGACGCCGAGCGTCTTGCGTGCTTCGGCAGACAGGGAACCGAGCGGAGTCTCGCGCCGCACGAGCGCTTCCTTGAGACGCGCAGTGCGCTTTTCGGGCGTCCGGTCGAGCCACCGGGGCTCGTCCAGACCCTCGGCGACGACCCTGCGATGCACGAGCGCATGCTGGCGGATGTCGAGCGTCGCCATGTGAAAGCCGAAAGTCCTCACCCGGCGCGCCAGCCGGTTGACGGCGAAGAGGCCGGCATGGCGTCCGTGACCGGCACGCAGGCTGTCAGCGATAAGTTCGATGTCCTCGCCGAACTCCTGCGACGACTCATACGGGAACGCCGCGTCCTCGTGCGTCGCCTGCAGCCGCTCCTGCATGAGGCGCAGCAGTACCCGATAGGGCATATCCCGATGCCTGGTCGGAACCGCATGTGCCGCGTGCGCAAAGTGCCCCGCATACTGCTCGCTGCGTGCCTTGAGTTCGCTTGTCACGCCCACTCTCGACTCGCTCTGGCTCAACTGGCGCGCGAGGGCGCGACACTCGTTGTAATAGAGATTGAGCACAAGGGCGCGGTGGCGCGCCATCGACTCCCTGATGCTCTTGGCCGTGACGTTCGGGTCGCCATCCATGTCGCCGCCGACGGATGTCGAAAACCGCAGCAGTTCCGGCAGGCGTACGGTACGTGCACTGTCGCCGTAGATCGTGGCGAGCGCTGTCTCCAGACTCTCGTAGAACGGCGGAATCATCCTGTACAGGACTTCCGTGATGAAGAAAAGCACGTGTTCGGCATCGTCGCCGAGCCTGCGTTCGGCGGGACGCTCTTCGGTCTGCCAGCCGGTCGTCATCTCGGTACGAAGCTGACCGAGCAACGCTGCAAGCTCGTGCGGCGTGAGATACGGATCGAGCATGCCCACGAGGTGCCTTGCGATCCTCTGCTGCTTCGCGAGCAGCGTTCGCCGCGTGGCCTGGGTGCGCGGTGCCGTGAACACGGGCTCCAGACTCACCTCGCCGAGACGGGTCTCGATTTCCGCCAGGTTCGCGCCGGCTTCCCGGAGCCTTTGCAGCGTGTCGATGAATCCGTGCGGCTGCGGCGTGCTCGAGTCGATCAGGTAGTCGCGCCGGCGGCGGATCCTGTGAACCTTCTCCGCCATGTTGACCATCTGGAACCAGGTCGAAAACGCGCGTATGAAGTCGCGCGCGGTCGGCGGCGAGAGTTCGGCGAGCGTTTCTGTGAGCGCGCGGACCGCGTGCTTGTCGCCTTCGCGGTGAGCGATCGAGGCGCGGCGCGCGGACTCCACGAGATCGAACAGCGCCTCCCCGCCCTGTTCCCTGACGAGTTCGCCGACCAGCGCTCCGAGCCGGTGAACGTCCTCCCGAAGGGCCTTGTCCTTTTCGGCGAAATGGAGGTTTGTCCGCAGATCTCGTTGTGAAGTTTCTTCTGTCATGGGGCGCTGCCGAGTCCGGCGGTCCTTGACCGGTGCCCGACGCGTGCAGTGAAAGACTGTCTCACTGCTGTCGTCCGCTCGGGCGTTGTGCGGCATTTTGCCACGAGCTCCACGCCTCGCTCACAAATGCCAGCAGCCCGTGGCGTGAGTCCCGCGTCGCAGCGAGACCGGCGAGGCCTGGGACTTTCACCACGGGCTGCTAACGGTAGGCGCGAGCCTGCAACTCGAAAAGCGCAGCGTAGCGGCCCTCGAGCGCGATGAGTTCGGCGTGGCCGCCGCTCTCGATGATCGCGCCGCCGTCGAGCACGACGATGAGGTCCGCGTGCCGGACAGTGGAGAAGCGGTGCGAGATCAGTATCGCGATGCGGTCCTTCGTCAGCGAGCGGAAATGCTCGAAAATCTCCGCCTCCGTCTCGGCATCCATGGACGAGGTAGGCTCGTCGAGCACGAGGATGTCGGCCTGCTCGCGCATGAACGCGCGCGCCAGCGCAATGCGCTGCCATTGGCCGGAGGACAACTCCTGGCCGTTGTTGAACCAGCGCCCGAGCTGCGTCTCGTAGTGCTCGGGCAACGACTCGATGAAGCTTGCGGCCTGGCCCTTGCGCGCTGCCTCGCGCCAGCGCGGCTCCTCGAGGAGCGCCTCGATGTCGCCGACGCCGATGTTCTCCCCGACCTTGAGCTGGTAGCGGGTGAAGTCCTGAAAAATCACTCCGATGCGCCGCTTGAGCGCCGCGGGATCCCATTGCTGAAGATCGACGCCCTGGTAGCTGATCGTGCCGCTGTCGGGCCGATAGAGCCCGGCAAGGAGCTTCACGAGCGTCGTCTTGCCCGAGCCGTTGTGACCGACGAGCGCGACGCTCTGGCCCGGCCGGATATCGAGCGTGATGTCGCGTACCGCGCTCGTCTCGGCGCCGGGATACGTGAAACTCACGTCGCTGAAGGCGATTCCCTTGCAGGCATCGACACCGTCCGACGAACCGCTCGGGCGCTCGAGCCCGGGCTGCTCCAGGTAGTCGTAGAGATTCGACAGGTACAGATTGTCCTCGTACATGCCTCCGATGGCGCTCAGCATGGACGAAACCGCCGTCTGGCCCTGCCTGAAGACGACCAGGTACATCGTCATCTGGCCGAGGCTGATCTGTCCCTGGATCGTCGCGACAGCGACCCAGCCGCAGGCCCCGTAAAACGCGATCGTGCCGAACAGGCCGAGCGCGAAGCCCCAGGAATCCCGGCGCACCGTGAGCGACTTCTCCTCGCGGTACATCCGCCCGAAGATGTCCTTGTAGCGCCGCATGAGTCCGGGGCCGAGGTTGAAGAGCTTCACCTCCTTGGCGTGGTCCTCGCGGGCGAGCACGATCTCCAGATACAACAGCATGCGGCGCAGCGGCGAGTGCCACTGAAAGATCCGGAAGCGCTCGCCGGAGAACTTCGCTTCGGCGAAGAACACCGGTAGCCCCGCGCAGACGAGCACGATCACCGCCCAGGGCGAGAACTGCGCGAGCAGGCCCGCGTAGCTTGCGAGCGCGATGCCGTTGCGGCCGAGCGAGAAGGTCCGGTTGACGAGGCTCAGCGGCCGGCTCGACGCTTCCTGGCGCGCCCGGTTGAGCTTGTCGTAGAACTCCGAATCCTCGAACTGCGCAAGTTCGAGCGTCAGCGCCTTGTCGAGAATCATGACGTGCACGCGCCGGCTCAGGAGAACCCTGAGAAGCGTCTGGCAGAAGTCGATGCCCCGCTGTGTGCCGGCGAGCGCGGCCACGAGCGCGCCCTCGAGCACGACGAGCCGCAGCACCGGCGAGTAGTCGACGACGCCGTCCGCCTGGTATGCGGCCACGGCCGCAACGACCGCATCGACGAAGAGTTGCCCGACCCAGGCGACGGCCGCCGGCAACACGCCCGCGCAAACGGTCAGGAGCCCGAGCGTGACGGTGAGACCCCGGTGAGTGCTCCAAACGAGCGCTATCGCACGACGGCCGTAGCCCCAGACGCCGAAGAAGCTCTGCATCGTCATGACGGGCTTGTCGCTGGGCGCTGTCATGGTGGTGTCCTTTCCCGACGGTGACGTCCCGTTCAGCGCCGCCCGACCATTCGGGCGGTGCGGCGTAGAAGACCAGCCTCGCTTCTTCCCGCGCCGAAGCGCTCGCCGGGAGCTTCGGGAGTGTTGTCAGTTAAACCGTTGCGCGAGTAATGTAGACGCCCGTCGCCGATAACGGAACAGTAGCCGATGCGCGGTAGGTGATTCATTGGTAAAATCAAATTGCTTATCCACGAGGCATGCGCGACGGGCCGGTTGGCAGGAACCGGCAAACTCGTTCGCGGTGGCAGGACGCCGGATAGATTGCCAGTGACCAGGAATCATACCGCCGCATGAGCCCGCAACCGGTTCCATCCGCCGACGCCTCGACGCCGCCTGTCTTCGTGACCGGCGCTGCCGGACACGTGGGCGCCAACCTCGTTCGCCGCCTGCTCGAAGACGGCATGCGCGTGCGCGTGCTGCTCAGACACGAAGACAACAACGCGGCGCTCGAAGGTCTCGACGTCGAACGCACGTTCGGCGACATCCGCGACCTGAATGCAACCCGGCGCGCGATCGAGGGCTGCCAGGGCGTCTACCACGTCGCGGCCAGGATCTCGACGATAGAAGGCAATCGGGCCCATCGCAGGGAAGTCTTCGACTGCAACGTCGTGGGAACCCGCAACGTGCTGACAGCCGCGCGCGAGACCGAAGCCGGCCGCGTGGTCATGACGGGCTCCTTCAGCGCGGTGGGCTACGATCTCGACAACCCCTCCGCGCCCAGCAACGAGGCGATGCAGTTCTACCCGATGGATCGCACGATGCCCTACGAGCGCAGCAAGTCGCTCGCCGAGCACGAGTGCTGGCGCGCGGCTGCCGCGGGACAGGATGTCGTGGTCGCCACCTGCTGTGCGGTGGTCGGCGGCGCGGACTTCCTGCCCTCGCGACTCGGAAGAGCCATGTGCGACTACTCCAACCGCAAGCTGCACGCCTACGTTGACGGGGGTTTCGAATTTGTTGCCGCGCGCGACATCGTCGAAGGCCACCTGTTATGCATGCGCCGTGGACGTTCGGGCGAGAAGTACATCTTCAGCAGCGAGTTCAAGACCATCTCGGAGATCATCGACCTGTGGGAAGAGGTTTCGGGCGTGCCGCGGCCGCGGCGGAAGATTCCGTCGAGCGCAATGCTCGTCTTTTCGGAAGTGGCCAGCTTTTATCTGAGCCGCTTTCACCCGGACTTTCCGCAGCGTTTCACGCCGGGAGCGATCCGTCTGTTGCGCAAGCGCCTGCACGCGGACACCGGCAAGGCGAGACGGGAACTCGGCTTCAAGCCGACCAGCCTTCGCGCAGCGGTTCACGAGGCCTACGCATTTCATTACCACCAACGCAGCGTCATCACGAATCCGGACGCGAAGCGCCCGGTCGCGAACGGTGCGGGCCGGCCGGATCGGGTCCTGACCGGCCAGGGCGTGCGGCCGGCTGCCGAAGGAGAATCGTCGTGAACGCGGCTCGCGGCGCGCCGCCGGGCTTCGAGGAAGCCGGCAACCTGCGCCAGCAGGTCCGTGCCGCCGGCATGGACCCGGACTATTGGTACGCGGTCGAGGAAGTACGCAACATCAAGCCGGGAAACGTAGTCGAAGTCGTTTTCTGGAAGCGTTCGATTGCGCTTTTCTGCGCGACCGACGGTTCGTTTCACGCCATGGACAACCGCTGCGCGCATCGCCAGCTCAAACTCTCGCTCGGCGTCGTGGAGGGCTGCCGGCTGGTTTGCGCCTACCATGGCTGGAAATACGACGCCGATGGCCGGCTCGCTGAGACCGAGCACGAGCGCATGGGCCGCGGCTTTCCGAAAGTCTCGCTCCGAACCTACCCGGTGAAGGTCAGGTACGGCCTGGTCTGGCTGTTTCCCGGCGACCCGGAAAAATCGGAACTTCGCCGGATACCGGACATTCCCGAGCTCGAGGGGCGTGGGCGCTGGGCCTGCGTGCCGCTGAGCTTCACCTGGTCGGCCCACCACTCGATGGTGATCGACAACGTCAGCGACTTTACCCACGCCTATCTGCACCGCCGCTACCGTCCGTTCGAGGACGCGAAGCTCACCCGCTGCGAGACCATCGGTGACGATGTGCATCTCGCTTACGAAACGAGGGTCGGACGCGGGCGCATTTCCGGGCTATTTGTCGATCGCAAGCGCTACGACACCAATTACATGGAGCTTTGCTACCAGTATCCCTACCAATGGTCGAATACCGATGACGCGATCAAGCACTGGCTGTTCGTGCTGCCGGTCGACGAGCGCACCACGCGGGCTTTCTTCCTGTTCTACTTCAAGTCGCTGAAGATTCCACTTTTGCCCGTACACATTCCCCGATTCGCCATGAGCACGGTGTTGAAGGTATCCAACCGCATGCTCATCGGCCCGCTGCTCGCGCAGGATGGCGACGCGGTCGAAGCGGAACAGGAGGGTTACGAGAGTCACTGGAATGCCCGTCCGCTCGAGTTCAACCCGGTGGTACGCTCTTTTCAGAAAGTGACGGTTCGCAAGTGGGACGAGCACCTGAAGTGCGCCAACGGCGGGGGCAATGCCGGCGTCTGAGCCGCAATTCGGCCTCCCGATGCTCTCGGGAGGCATGCTGCTCGCGGCCGCCACGATGCTCGCGGTCTTCGTGGCGGCCCTGTTCGTGGGATCGATGGTCGTGCCTGGTCGCCGCATAACCGGGCCCGAACTCGAAGGGAAATCGATCAGCTACAAGCTCAACGGACTGTCGCTGTTCGTGCTGAGCGCCGTTGTCGCAGCCCTCGCGCAGTTGCTTGGCTGGTTTTCGCTGTCGGTGCTGAACACCCACTTCATCGCCCTCTTCGTCGCGACGAACGTCTTCGCGTTCGCGTTCTCGGGCTGGCTGTACTTGCGCGGTGCGCGGTCCGGGCGTGCGTCGGAGGGATTCTGGCGGGGTTACTTCGTCGGCGTCGAACTGAACCCGGCCTTGTTCGGCGTCGACCTCAAGATGTTCAGCTACCGGCCCTCGCTAGTCGGGCTTGCGCTCTTCAACGCGTCATTCGCCGTGGCGCAGTACGAAGCCTACGGCGAACTGACCCTGGCGATGATGCTCTACCAGGTATTCACCTTCGTGTACGTGTTCAACTATTTCCAGTTCGAAGGCGGCATGGTCCACACCTGGGACATCATCAGCGAACGGTTCGGCTTGATGCTGGTCTGGGGGGACTACGTGCTCGTGCCGTTCTTCTATTGCATCGTCGGCTGGTGGCTCGTGGACGCATCCGGGCCGCCGCTGAGCCCTGCCGCCGCTGCCGGGATCGTGGCGCTCTACGCGTTCGGCTTCTGGATGTTCCGCGGCGCCAATGGGCAAAAGCACCGCTTCAAGCGCAATCCCGAGACCAGAATCTGGGGGAAACCCGCCGAGTCGCTCGACGGGCGCCTGCTCGTTTCCGGCTTCTGGGGAGTCGGGCGGCATCTGAACTATACCGGCGAGATCTGCGTATACCTCTCGTTCGCGCTGACGAGCGGATTCGTCTCCTGGGTGCCCTTCGTGTTGCCCGCATGGCTTGCGACCTTGTTGTCGCATCGCTCCCGACGCGATGAGCGCCGTTGCCAGGCCAAGTACAGGGATCTCTGGCGACGCTACAAGGCCAGGGTTCCGTATTCGATGGTTCCGTTCGTTTATTGAGGGCACGCTTGACACGCCGGTCCGACAATGCCGCGACCCTGAGTTCGGCGGAGCCCGCAGCACCGGCGGCGAAGCCGATTCCCGAACTGTCGGGCGGCTGGCCCCTGCTCGGCCACCTGCCGGAGTTCCAGAGGGATCCGGTCGCGATGCTGAGCCGCTGCTGGCGAGAACATGGCGAACTGGCCCGCTTCCGGCTCGGACCCCGCGAATGCGTCCTGTTTACGGGTCTCGAAGCACACGACAGTTACTTCCGCGCGCCCGAGGACCAGCTCGACGCCAAGGCCGTCTACCAGTTCACCGTACCGATCTTCGGCCGCGGCGTGGCTTACGACGTCGCGCCCGAGATCATGGCCGAGCAGTTGGGGTTCCTGTATCCGGCGTTGCGCGAAGCCGCGATGCGCAGGTTCGCCCGCATCATGTTCGAGGAGGCTTCGCAATTTGCCCACGACCTCGGCGAGGCCGGCGACATCGACCTGCCGGCCGCGATGAACGAACTCACCGTCAATATCGCCAGCCGCTGCCTGCTCGGACAGGAAGTCCGCGACCAGGTGGACTCCGGGTTCGCCGAGGCCTATCACGATCTGCAGGAAGGCATCAACGCGCTGGGATTCTTCCTGCCCAGACTACCCATACCGGCGCACCGGCGACGCGATCGCGCGCGGGGCAGGATCGCCGAGATACTCGGCGCGATCATGGCGGGACGCCGCCGCTCGGGAGCCGCGCCCGACGACTTCCTGCAGACGCTTTTGCAGGCCCGCTACTAGAACGGCCGGACGCTCAGCGATGAGGAGATCACCGGGATCCTG
>JAQAJI010000017.1:36634-37179 GCA_028278665.1 Candidatus Rariloculus versatilis | reverse complement strand
GGGGGGGGCGGTGTTGGTGGAGGTGGTGGATCCACGTTGGTCGGTGGAGGCGCTGGCGCCGGGTCGCTGCCTCCGCCCCCGCAACCGCAAAGAAGCGCGGCCGTGATGGCGCTCGCGCAAGCCAGGCGATGAGATTCGCACGAGAGTACGGAAAGCTGTCGGGTGGTTGACTTCAATGAGTTGCTTCGACCGGTACCGCGAGAATCCGCAGCATACGGCACATCACCCTGGCATACGACCCAATTCCGGGAAGTAGGTCGCAAAGAATCCCCGGTCGCGCGTGAGGAAGGTATCTGCAACGGCTACCGCGTGCGCGCCGATCAGGAAGTCGGAGACGATTCGTTGGCGCGGCCCGCCAGCTTCGCGGTAGCGCTTGAAACGTAGCCCGGCTTCGAATGCGATTGCGGTGTCGATCGGCGATGCCGTCGCGTTGATGGTCTGCAACGCGCCGTCCAAAGTCCCCTTGTCGCGAAACGCTGCGGCCAGTTCAGCGTAGACGATGTCGCACAAGATGATCGCGCCTGAGTCGTATGCTTCGCGAAGCC
>JAQAJI010000017.1:0-36620 GCA_028278665.1 Candidatus Rariloculus versatilis | reverse complement strand
ACACGTCCAGCAGAACGCTGGTGTCGACTGCCGTAATCACCGCCCCCGTATTTCCTCGAGGAAGTCGTCAGTGCTGCGTCCGCCATCGAGTATTGCGTAGACGCGCTCGACGGGGTGCTGAGCGGCCGTTCGCTTATGGATCAGGAGGCCGTCGCGTGTCGGGCTTATCTCGCCCTCCACGTTGCGGTTCATGCCGAACTGATCCCTGAGTTTCTTCGGTATGGTGATCTGGCCTCGTTCGGATATGCGCATGCTGATCCCGATATGAAATTCGGATAGAGAAAATCATACTCATGCCGTAGGATTTCTGCAATGCACTCGTGTCCCCGTACCGAGGAGGTCTACGCGTGGGTTTCTCGTCTATAGTTGGATCGGCGAGCAACTCCTGGAGATCGAACCGGATGTCTGTTGACACGAAAACACTTTCGGCGTCCGTCGTCCTGTGCATTTGCGGCACCGGGACCGTCGCCACGGCACAAACCGACTACGCCAGGTTCCGCGATGAAGTCGCCACCATCAGGATCGAAGCCACCGCACAGCGATTTGAACCGCGACAAAGTGTGGTGGCCGGCGGTTTCCCGATGCATACGTCGAATTACGACGTCGTTGCAGTCTGGGACCCGGCCGGCGAACGGGCTCATGAAGCGTGGGACATGTCGCTCATCTACCCGGTTCCGGGCTCTATGCAGATTGCCTTTACCAACAACGAAACGGTGGGGATACGGGATCAGGAAGGTGGCTTGCTTGGCGCAGCCGATGGCCCGATGGAGAGCTCGCGGATCGGTGCGAACTTCAAGGATCTCTGGTTATCCAATCCGATCATCCTGTTAGCTCATGCAGAGGAACGGGCAAGCAGCCGCATTGACGGCGACGAGCGGGCGGTCGAGCGGATTGAACTCGTACTGGAAGACACCGAATGGCTGGTGGACGTTGATGGCAGTGGCCTCCCGGTGGCGGCAAGCACCATGGAAAACGATCCGCATAGCGGGCGCATCGAGAATCGTATCGAGTTCAGCGACTGGCGCGAGGTCGACGGCATTCCGTTTCCGTTTCGCCTGGAACAGTTCACCGGCGACCAGTTGGTGCGCCGTGAACTGAGATCGGCGGTATACGTCAATCCCGAGAATGCCGATTCACTCCTGGCACTGGACGAAAGCGAGCCGGCGCCCGGCGATCCGGCCATGCGTCGCTGGGGCTGGGAGATGTCCCACATCATCCTGAAGCGTGCCGGCGGGGGAAACATCGGCAACTTCCCGCAGATCGACAATGTCGCCTTCGAGGAGATCGCGCCGGGTATCTTCCTGGTGCCGGGGACGCACAACAATCTCATCATCGAGGGTCCGGAAGGCCTGGCGCTGGTGGATGCAAGCTGGTATCCGGAGCGTTCGGCGACGTTGCTCGACCGGGCGGCCGAGCGGTGGCCGGACAAGGCTATCAAATACCTGAACCTTACTCATCATCACATCGACCACACGGGCGGCATGCGTCCGGTGATAGATGCCGGCGCCACTGTCGTTACCAGCGCGAGAAACGCCGGCTACTTCCGGGACATTTTCGAGGCGACGATGAGGCGGAGTGTGAGGATGATCGAGGTGGATCAGTTCCTGGCCCTCGACGAGATCGGCCGGGAGATTCACGTTTACGATGTCTACACCGAACATGCCGACGGGATGATCGCGGCATACGTCCCCGACGAGAAACTTCTGTTCAACGCAGACCTGTTCTCCCCGAACCGCCCGTTGCAATTTAGTTTATGGTTTGATGACCTCATTAAAGCCGTCGAGTGGCACGGAATCGACGTGGAGAAACACGCAGGCGGTCACGGTGCAGGGATCGCGGCTCACCCGGTAGACATTTCCGGGCACGCGATGCCCGTCACTCGCATGGTTGTCCCGGCGAGATAGCTACGCACCGCGGCGGGGGCGTACCCGCCGGTCCAGGCGGCGACAGGATCGGAGATAGCCAGACACAGCAGGAAAGAGGTATGCGCACCATTCAAATCGGATTGCTTTGGGCGACGTCGTTTGCGGCCATCTGCGCAATGGCGCATCACGCGGAGATCGGGCGCTACGATCCCAACGACCAGGGAACGATAGAAGGCGAGATCACCGACGTCTTTTGGCGAAATCCCCATGTGCGCGTGCTCCTGAGCCGCACCGGCGAAGGCGGGCAGGAGGAGGAGTGGGAGATCGAGTTCGGTTCGGTCAACACGGTCGTGCGCCTCGGGGTCTCCAGGGACCTGTTGGCTGTCGGCGATCGCGTGGCCGTTCACGGAAGCATGGGACGCAACGGCGTGACGGCCATGTTCGCGACCGCGATCGTCCTGCCCGACGGACGCGAAGTAGCCCTGCAGGCGGAGACCGACCGCCGCTACAACATCACGGAGAACGCGCAGCAAGAGGCCGACGATGCCGACGCGACCCTGCGTGCGGACATCTTCCGGGTCTGGGTGCCCGTGACGTTCAGGAACGCCCTGGCCATGGCCGGCGGGTCCGCCTATCCGCTGACCGAGGCCGGGCGGGCGGTTCAGGACCTGTGGGATCCGGAACAGGACCCGGCGCTGCTGTGCATTCCGCCAGGAATGCCGACTGCAATGGCCAACCCGTATCCCGTGTCCTTCGAGGATCGGGACGGAGCCATCGTCATGCGGCTCGAGGAATGGGACGGCGAACGCATCATCTATGTGGATGGCGAAGGCGAGCCGTCACAGCCGAGGATGGGGCGCTCCGTCGGGCGTTGGGAGGGCAATACGCTTCATGTGGAAACCCGGGATATCGACTGGCGCTACATCGACGACATCGGGACGCCGCAAAGCGAGGATGTCCTCATCAACGAACGTTTCATCCTGAGCGAGGACGGCACGGATCTGGATTGGGAAGCGGAAGTCGTCGATCCGGTGAACTTCACCGAACCGGTCCCCATGGAAGTTCGCTGGACCTGGATACCGGGCCAACAGGTCATGCCGTTCAACTGCGAGCTTCCGGCCGACAGGCAGTAGCAGGGATCAGCCGCGTCCAGGAAAGCAGGGCGTTCGATCACGCGCCTTCATCGAGCAGATCGGCAGCGATCTCCCGCGCCTCGTCGAGCGTGCGCAGCACACGCTCGCGGGGCACCTTCCTGAGGGCATTGAGCGTATGCAGCGTGCGGGCGACCGGCCCTGAGAGCCCGACGATGATGATCTCCGTTTCGGCCCGGCCGGCGACGTCGATGAGTTGCTCGATGAGCATGGCGGCGCTGTCGTCGAGGTGCGTGGCGCCGGAGAAGTCGAATATGACCACGTCGTGATCGCGGATGTCGGCACTGACAACGGTCACCAGCTTGTGCGAGGAGGCCACGGTAAAGCTGCCGCGCAGCGCCACTAGACCAACGCGCGCCGACAGTGGATCCGCGATGGCCACACGCTCGATGCCCTCGAAGAACTTCTGATCGAGCACCGGCACGGAGACCACGCTGTCCAGTTCGAGACCTTCCAACTGGCGCGCATGGGCGAGTCCCGCGGCGATCAGGCCGATGGCGACGGCGGTCACGAGGTCCACGAACACCGTCAGCGACAGCGTCATGAGCATGACGAACAGGTGATGCCCCTGAATTCGGTGGATGCGGCGCAGCATCCTCCAGTCGATGACGTCCCAGCCGATCTTCATGAGGATTCCCGCAAGTGCGGCATGCGGGATCGGTTCGACCAGCCGGCCGAGTCCGAGCACCAGCGCAAACAGAAGGACGGCTCTGAGGATCCCCGAGACCTGAGTCTTGCCGCCGGCACGGATGTTTGTGACCGTGCCCATGGTCGCGCCGGCGCCGGGCAGTCCACCGATGAGTCCGGCCACCATGTTGCCGAGACCCTGGCCCACGAGTTCGCGATCCGGATTGTGGCGGGTTCCGGTCAGCGAATCGGCGATCAGCGACGTGAGCAGGCTGTCCACCGAGCCGAGGAGCGCAAGGATGATCGCCGGCTGGATCGCCCCGATCAGGAAACCGAGCGTCGGCAGCTCGAACTGCAGTCCGGGCAATCCGGTCGGGATCTGGCCGATCACCGGTGCATCGGTCAGCCACAGTATGCCGAGCAGCGTGCCGGCAATGAGTCCCACTATCGGCGAAGGCAACAGGCGCGCAAGGCGACTCGGCCAGAGGATCCCGATCCCGAGCGTCACGAGGGCGATCGCCAGCGCGCTTGCGTTGACGCTGCCGAGTGCCGCCGGCAGGTCCCGAACGGCGCCCAGGGGACCTTCGGGTGAGGTCGGCGCGCCGAGGAACGGCAGCATCTGAATGAGCATGATGATGATGCCGATGCCGGACATGAACCCGGAGATCACCACATGGGGCGTGTAGACGACGTAGCGGCCGAACCTGCAAAGGCCGAGAAGCACCTGCAGAAGCCCGCCCAGGACCACGACGGTCAGCGCTTCGCCGAGCGTCGATGCATGGGACGTCACGATGACCGCCATGGCGACGGTCATTGACGGCGTGGGGCCTGATATCTGCGACTTCGTGCCGCCGAAGGCCGAGGCGAAGAAGCCGACCGCGATCGCGCCGTACAGGCCGGCCGCGGCGCCGAGGCCCGACGCGATGCCGAAAGCCAGTGCCACGGGCAGCGCAACTACGGTGGAGGTCAGGCCGCCGAAGAGATCGCCGCGCAAGGTTTTGAGGTCGTAGATCACGTCACACCAATACTACCGAACAAGCGTTCGGGCCCTGGCCCGAACATTGCATCAAGGGCCGCGATGGTCGCGCCGGCCCGATCATGTGCATCTGGGGCGTGCAGGCGTGTGCTCGCGACCGGAAACATAGCGGGACTATGGTGCCCGGAGCATGTGCGCGCCGGCACGCAAAAGGCAAGCGAGGGCGCGGCCAGCGCAGACCAACACCTGTGCGAAACGGTTAATTGTCTCGCATGCCCTTGAAAGTCATCCGCAATTCGCCATGCAACGCGCGGCTTGCTGCAATCGTCGGGCTTGCCCTTTCGAGCATGGTTCACCCGTCCCTGAGCGCAAACGAACGTCAAGCTACGGCAGCCGGAACTCACCAGGCGGCGGTGGTGTCACGGCAATCTCTTCGGGCCGGTCGAGCTGCGGTATCCACTCGTAGGGCAGGCGATAACCCCGATAGACGTCGTTGCGCCCCTCTTCATCGAGCGGATACATGTATTCCCACACGATTTCCCCGTCGCTCGTGACCTCGAAAACGCGTCCGGTCGCGCCTTCGGTAATGAGCGTGTTGCCGTTTGCGAGCCGCTGCGCGCCGCTGATGTTCCAGCTCAGAAAGTTGGCCGACGCATAGGACCAGACGAGTTCGAGCGTTACCGGATCGATTTCAAGCACGCGCGACGAGGTCCGTGCATAGATGTTGTCGCCGTCCGGAGCGACCGGACTCGCAGCGCCGTAGCCGGACGCACCGCCGTTGGCGCAGACGAGTACGTTGCCGGCTCCGGGCAGACCCTTCGGGATGAAATGGGGCTTGTGCTGGCCGATGATCTGCCCGATGGCGAGCAGTTCGTCGGATTCGTCGAATTCGGGGCCGAGGCGCCAGACGATCGACCCGTCGCGGGCGATGACGGCAATCAGGTTTCCTTCCCGGCCGCTGATGATAACGTTGTCGGGCGCAAACCGCTCATCGCCCGCGTCGAACCAGCGGCGACGTAGGTCGCGGAGTTGATGTGCAGCCAGTCGAACGATCCTCGTGCCTCGCTGAAGCCCGGCGCCGAGTCGATCGTGGCGCGTGCCACGGCGTCGAATCCCAGTTCGTCGATGTGCTCGCTCGCGATCCATTCCCAGACGATTTCACCTTCCGGCGACACTTCGATGATTCGATCGTCCTCGAGCAGCACGTCTGACACATTCGGCTCGACGCGGTTGGCGTGGGTCAGCAGGAGCGTGTTGGCTCCCGTCGTTGCAGGTTCGGCCTCGGGCGAGTAGTAGCCTGCGGGCAGGTCGGCACGCTGCCAGTCGTGATGCTGGCGGGACGACCAGACCGTCTCGCCCTCGCGCGTCTCGACCTGCTCGTTCCGGCCGAAACTCCAGACCGTGTTGCCGTCGAAATCGCGTTGCGCGAGTTCGCGAGATTCCTGGTGCGGCGGCCTCGCGCCCGTGGCCGCGATGACCCCGCCTCCCGGGAGCACCCGCGCCGGCCCCCCGGCCGCGTTGTTGTAATCGTCCCACCGCTTGACGACGTTGCCGTTCATGTCGATGACGATGGCTGCCCGCGTCGCCAGTGGCGAGAGCACCGTATAGCCGTTCCAGGCACGCTCGGGGTCGTAAATCGTCGTGCCGGTCGGATAGACCGACGGCGCCGTCTTACCCTGAATGGCGACGAGGCAAAGCAGAGCGCTCGCGAAAGCGTTTGCAATTCGAGTCATCGGCATCTCCCTGTGACCGGCGTGTGCGCCGGTTCGCGGTTTTCCATGTTGCCTGGTACTCGGCGCCAGCTCCGCGCTCCACGGCGCAGCAGTGTCCGACCGCGGTCCCATGCCACGAACGCACTTCGCTTGGTGTTTCTTCGTAACGGCAGTTCGTTCGAGGACTCTCGGATTGTACTCATCGGCAGGCTCCGGAAACACGGTCATCGACCTTCGAATAGCCGCGGCCAATCCTTTCGCTTGACTGGCACCGCAGGCGGGGTATGCTCGATGCAACAACATAGACCGCGCTACAGCGCAGGATAAGACAGAAACTTCGTGCGGCATCAAGGGGCGCCGCATCGATGCTGCAACATTTCGGGGGAGAAGATCATGACATTCAGGACTCGACATTCACGTTTCGGAAAGATCGTACAGATTCAAACCCCGCCAGCTCTCAAACCTCTCGCTTACGCCTGTCTCACGGCGATGGGGCTCGGCCAAGCGACCGGCTTCGCGCAGGACGCGCAGCTTGAAGAAGTCACGGTAACGGGTTCGCGTATCCAACAGACATCGGGCATGAACACGCCAACCCCGGTGACGGTTGTCGGCCGCGAGGACATCGATCTCATGGCGCCCGGCAACGTGATCGAAGCGCTGAGCCAGTTGCCGCTGTTCTACAACAATCGAACGCCGAACGATCCCGGCGGTTTCTTCTCGAGTCCCGGTTCGGGGAACCTGAACCTGCGCGGCATCGGCACGAAGCGGACGCTCGTGCTGCTCGACGGACGGCGGGTCGTGTCCTCGACGCGATTCGGAGGCACCGATATCAGCGCATTTCCCGAAGCATTGCTTCGCTCGGTTGAAACCGTAACGGGCGGGGCATCGGCCGCGTACGGTACGGATGCCGTTACCGGCGTCGTGAACTTCATCTTGGATACCGACCTGGAGGGGCTCAGGGGCCATGCCCAATCGGGCAGGTCCGGCCAGGGCGACGGCGACAACTGGGAAGCCTCCTTCGCCGGAGGCTTCGCGATCGGCGAGCGTCTGCACCTGCTCTTTTCGGTCGATACCTACACTCAGGACGGAATCCATACGTATGAAGGGCGGGACTGGTACCAGAACTGGGGCATCATCACGAATCCGGATCCGAACGGGCCGAGAGAGCTGGTACGCCCCAACGTCGTATCGAGGACGGCGACATTCGACGGCCTCATCGTCGCGCCCGGTACGCCGCTGCACAATCACAATTTCAATTCCGCGGGTACGGCAGTATCTCCGTTCGGCCTTGTCCCGGGACAACCGGGGCTGTCGCAGTCGATTGCCGGCGGTGTCGGCGAGGGCGATGACCACGGTGCGGATACGCCGAACCTGGCGACAGATTACGACAGGGAGAACCAGTTCCTGCGTCTGAGCTACGACGCGGGCGACAACGTCACGCTCTTCGCGCAGGCGCTGCGCGGCGAGTCGTTCAGGACGCAACTGAATTGGGCGGGCCAGTTTCAGGGGCCGTTCTCGCCCGCGGTGATCTACAGCGGCAACGCCTTCCTGCCGCCGGAGATTCAAGCGGTCCTGGACGACCCGAACTACTCCAGGCGATGCGGCATCAACGGCTTGCCGTCTGCCGCGCCCGACGCGATCCCGTGTTTCAACCTCAATCGCATCGGCCATTCGTCCGACCTCAAGCGTGGCGGCGCCGCGCTTGCGCTCGATGTCGAGTTCGAATCGACAACGCTCGGACTTGAAGCGGAACTCTCCGGTGGCGGCTTCTTCGACG
Organism: Candidatus Rariloculus versatilis; assembly: GCA_028278665.1. Taxonomy (GTDB): domain Bacteria; phylum Pseudomonadota; class Gammaproteobacteria; order Steroidobacterales; family Rariloculaceae; genus Rariloculus; species Rariloculus versatilis. The sequence continues at coordinate 28,512 of JAQAJI010000017.1, read as the reverse complement.
GTTGGAGCGTAGACGCCTTCGTTCAGCAGGGCGAAACCACGACGCTGGCCAGGCAAACCGGCGGCATTCGCCTCGACCGTATCCACCTGGCTCACGATGCCGTGGTCGATCCTGCGACCGGGCAGATCGTCTGTAATGTCACGCTCGTCACCCAGGGGGCAATGTTTCCGGACTGCGTGCCCTTGAACCTGTTCGGTCGCGGCAATGCCTCAGACGCCGCGATCGACTGGGTCACGGGTTTCGACCCGGGCCAAACCGTCACGACGCCCATTTACTACGCCCAGCAGGGCTTCGATCTCGGCGTGACGGACACTTACGTCACCGAGGAAGGCAGGATCACCCGCTCGTGGATCGAACAGGATGTCATCGAGTTCTCGATGACCGGCGAGGTCTTCGACAACCGCGAGGTTGGAGCGATCGGGGTCGCGTTCGGCGCAGGCTGGCGTGAAGAGTCGATGAACCAGATCGCGCGGACTCCCGTCGGACCCTATTTCGCGCCCGACGGCACCCAGTTGAGCAAGGGGATTCTCGACGGCAACCACGACTCCGGACGGCCCGTGCCGATGAACTACGCCCCGGCCGGCATACGGGGGATGCCTCGGGGCGACCTGAACAACTCCGTCGTCATCCAGTACTCGAAGATTCCGAACGTCACGGGCGCAAGAGATGTCTCCGAAGTCTTCGGCGAGGTCTTCGTGCCCGTGCTTGCGGACAATCGTCTCAATATACCGATTGCCGCGCGCTGGGCGGACTACTCGGGTTCGGGCGGCGTCTGGGTCTGGAAGGCCGGCATCGACTCGCAGCTCACCGATGCGCTGCGTCTGAGGGCCACACGATCGCGCGACGTCAGGGCCGGGACGCTGTCGGAGCGTTTCGACCAGACCGGCGGCGCGAGTTCCGTGCAGGATCCGGCCAGGAACAACGAGCGTTTCCAGATCTTCCGGACGACCGGCGGCAACCCGAACATTCGCCCCGAGGAAGCCGATACGGCCACCGTGGGGCTCGTGATCCAGCCGACCGGGGCTCCCGGATTGTCGGTGTCCATCGACTGGTTCCAGGTCGATCTCGTCGACGCGATCGCGGAGTTGACGCCTCAGCAGATCGTCGACCAATGCCACATCGGCGACTTGTCGCTTTGCCCGTTGATCACCCGTCAGCCGGACCTGCCCGACGGTACGCCCGGTGCGATCAACGTCGTCTCGGCCAATTTCCTCAACGTCGCCAACGCGACCGTCGAGGGCGCCGATTTCGAGGTCAGCTACCGCACGGACGTCGACTGGTTCGGGGGCGGCGAACAACTGGGCATTCGCCTGCTCGCGACTCACCTCGCCGAGAATTCGTTTCAGGGTTTCGACTCGCCGAAGATCGACCGCGCGGGCCAGATTTTCGGTGGCTTCGACCTGCCGACCGACAAGATCACGACGCAGTTCAACTACAGCAGAGGGCCGTTCAGGGCGTTCGTCCAGGCGCGCTGGATCGACGGGGGCGTTCGCGATGTGCTCGAGACCGAAGGTGTGCACATCGACAACAACACGATCGAGTCGGTGACCTATGTCGACTTGAACCTGCGCTATGACCTTGCTGTAGGAGAAGGGACGCTGGAGTTATACGGCAACGTGCAGAACCTGTTGGACGAGGACCCGCCGGTCTCGGCGAACTTCGGCTACTTCTTCGCCAACGCGAGCCAGACGAACACGTTCTACGACCTGATCGGCCGCCGGTACACGCTCGGAGCGCGATTCAGCTTCTAGGTTGAGAGACAACCCCGGTCGACATTCCGGGGATTGCGAGATCAAAAGGGGCCTGCTGCGTCCGCCGGCAGACCCTTTCGGTCGAGAGTCGGCAGCAGGGCCGGCGCGACCTCAACGTTCGCCCGACCAAAACCACTGCGTCAATGGAGCCCGGTTTGCGAGGCCTTGCCGGAACAGGTTTGCCCCGCGCGGACAAGCGCCGAAGCAGCGCCTGGCGCCGCGGCTTCGCCCTTTTGGTCCAGACTCGGAGGCGGTGCGAGCTCAGTCCGTCGCTAGCGAACCCTTCGCCGCATTGCGTTTCCGAGTTTGCTGACGATCAGCCCGATTCCATCAGCCTTTCGTACGCGATCATCACGGCGACGGTTACGGCCGCGGCGGCCACGAGGTCACCGTACGTGCTGAGAATGTCGGTGAGATACATGCCGATGGCCGGTATCCCGCTGAGCGCTTCGGCTACGCCGGTAGCCAATGCGATCGCGACCAGAAACAGCAGTCCGCGGTTTTCTGCGCTCACATGGTAGCCGACCCACAGACCGGCGAGAGCCACAACGACGCCGACCATCTCCGGAAGACCCGGCACCAGTGCGACGACGAGCACAACGATCAGCGCAACGATACGCGAAATCCTGGCTAAGCTCATTGGAGTTCCCCCATTACTTGTTTTTGGTATACGCCCCCGCGTCGGACGCGAGACCGCGAAGGTCCAGTCCGCGCGAACCCTGAGCATAACACACCGAATCCGGGCTTACCGCGCGGCGAAGGTGCGTCGGAGGGGACGGGTAATCGCCGCAGTCGGCGGCTGCGGTCTCCCGTGGCAGTCTGCCGGGCGGGGTACTTGCAAATTGCCGCGTCGGCGGTTCACAATACGTTTGCAGGCGAGGACACTCGCTCTCTCAGACACCCAACAACACTCCCGCGAGTCTCGTAGAAAGCGACCAGCTTGACTTTTGCGCCTTGCCGGCCGGGTCCGTCACTTTCTGTCCATTCAGCAGCGCGAAGCGTACTCACCTGACGCGCAGCGGGTCTCGCCGGCACATTTGCACGACCGGAGGCAGCCAGAATAGTGAGTGATCAGATCGTACATACGACCGATGCCGATTTTGCGGCAGATGTCCTTCAGTCGGACCAGCCCGTGCTGCTCGACTTCTGGGCCGAGTGGTGCGGACCGTGCAGGATGATCGCGCCGATCCTCGACACGATAGCGGCCGAGCAGGAAGGCCGGCTCCGGGTCGTCAAGATCAACATCGACGAGAATCCGCGCACGCCGATGCAATTCAACGTACGCAGCATCCCGATGTTGCTGCTGTTCCGCAGCGGTTCGGTCGTCGACCAGGTCGTCGGAGCCGTTCCCAAAGCACGGCTCGAAGCCTTCCTTGAGCCGCATCTCGATGGACAGGGGAGCGATGGCCAATGATCGACAGCCCTGGTAAACGTTCGTGAGGGGATACTTGGGTAATTCAGCACGCACCCGCTCCAAGGGCGGCTCGCGCCCGGGGCGCGATGGAAACGGCAAGCGGGGTCCGCGCCGCAAGAAGCACGTTCGGGAAGAATTTCCGGACGATGAGGATTTCGACGTGATTCCGGCGGCCGAACTCGAGCTCAGTCGCGACGCCATGAATCTGTCCGAACTCAAGACCCGGCCGGCTTCGCAACTGGTCGAGCTTGCCGAGAGCATGGGCCTGCAGAACCTTGCCCGCTCGCGCAAGCAGGACATCATCTTCTCGATTCTCAAGGCGCACGCGAGAAACGGCGAGAACATCTTCGGCGCGGGCGTGCTCGAGATCCTGCAGGACGGGTTCGGTTTCCTGAGGTCGGCAGACAGTTCCTATCTGGCCGGTCCCGACGACATCTACGTGTCGCCGAGCCAGATCCGCCGGTTCAACCTCAGGACCGGCGACAGCGTTTCGGGCATGATTCGCCCGCCCAAGGACGGCGAACGCTACTTCGCGCTGCTCAAGGTCGGGCAGATCAACAACGACGCTCCCGAGAACGCCAGGAGCAAGGTCCTTTTCGAGAACCTGACGCCGCTCTTCCCCAAGAGTCGTCTGAAACTCGAGCAGGGCAACGGCAGCACCGAGGATCTCACGGCGCGCATCGTCGACATGGTCGCACCCATCGGCAAGGGTCAGCGCGGTTTGATCGTGTCGCCGCCCAAGGCCGGCAAGACGATGCTGCTGCAGAACATCGCTGCGTCCATTGCCGCGAACCAACCCGAATGTACCCTGATCGTGCTGCTCATCGACGAGCGGCCCGAGGAAGTGACCGAGATGGAACGCACCGTGCGCGGCGAGGTCGTCTCGAGCACCTTCGACGAGCCTGCGACCCGTCACGTCCAGGTGGCCGACATGGTCATCGAAAAGGCCAAGCGCCTGACCGAACACAAGCAGGATGTCGTGATACTTCTCGACTCGATCACGCGCCTGGCGCGTGCCTACAACACCGTGGTGCCTTCATCGGGCAAGGTACAGACGGGCGGTCTCGACACGAACGCGCTGCAGCGGCCGAAACGCTTCTTCGGCGCGGCACGAAACATCGAGGAAGGCGGCAGCCTCACGATCATCGCGACGGCGCTCATCGACACGGGTTCGAAGATGGACGACATCATCTACGAGGAGTTCAAGGGCACCGGCAACATGGAGATTCATCTCGACCGCCGGATCGCCGAAAAGCGCGTTTTCCCGGCCATCAACATCAACCGTTCGGGCACCCGCAAGGAAGAGTATCTGACGCAGGCCGACGAACTGCAGAAGATGTGGATCCTGCGCAAGGTCCTGCACCCGATGGACGAACTGGCCGCGGTCGAGTTCCTGCTGGGCAAGCTTCAGGACACGAAGACGAACGCCCGGTTCTTCGAGGCGATGAAACGCTAGAAGCCTGCGCCGCTGGAATTCGCCGCTGCGAGTCCGCGCTCATCCTTCCCTTCGCCTGCCCGAATTCGTCAAACAGGGCTCGACATTCTCCTCGATCGATCGGTCGAAGGGCCGGCAGTATCGAGTTGTCGCTGTTGCGACTTCCTGCGGCGCCGGTTCTCGAGACGAGCTAATTCGCGCCGGCTTGTTCCCGGGCGACGGCGCGGTAAGCGATGTCGCCGCGGTAGAAGGCGCCTTCCCAGGCGATCTTCTCAACTGCGGCATAGGCGCGCGCCTGCGCCTTGCCGACGCTGTCCCCGAGCGCGGCCGCACAGAGCACCCGGCCACCGCTTGTGACTACCCGCCCGGCGTCCAGACGCGTGCCGGCATGAAATACCTTGACAGTTTCGCTGTCGAGCCCTTCCAGGCCGCTGATGGGCCGGTTTTTTTCATAGGCGCCCGGATATCCACCCGCCGCCATGACGACTCCGACGCAGGCGCGAGGATCCCAGTCAAGCTCCACGGCATCGAGCGCCCCGCCAAAGCTCTCAAGGCACGCCGCGACGAGATCCGAACGCAGCCGGAACAATATCGGCTGGGTCTCGGGGTCGCCGAACCGGCAGTTGAACTCGAGCACCCCGGGCGCGCCGTGCTCGTCGATCATGAGTCCCGCGTAGAGGAATCCGCGATAGTGGATGCCGTCCGCGGCAAGCCCCTCGACGGCCGGCCGCACGACCTCGTTCATGATCCGGTCGTTGACTTCATCGGTGACTACCGGAGCCGGGGAATAGGCGCCCATGCCGCCGGTATTGGGCCCGCGGTCGCCGTCGTCGCGGGCCTTGTGGTCCTGGGAACTCGCAAGCGGCAGGATGCGCGTGCCGTCCACGAGCGCGATGAAGCTTGCTTCCTCGCCGCGCAGGAAGTCCTCGATCACGACGGTCTTGCCGGCAGCGCCGAAATCATGCTGCTCGAGCATGCTGCGCACCGCCCGATCGGCTTCCTCTGCAGCGTGCGCGATGATGACGCCCTTGCCGGCGGCAAGCCCGTCGGCCTTGATGACCGTGGGCAGCGGTCGTTCGGCGAGATGGCGGCGCGCTGCCTGGAGGTCGTCGAACGTCTCGTAGTCGGCCGTCGGGATCCGGTGGCGGGCGAAGAAGTCCTTGGCAAACGACTTCGAACCTTCCAGGCGTGCTGCGCTCGCGCTCGGTCCGAAGCACTTCAGGCCCTCGGCCTCGAAGCGATCGGCGATGCCTTCCACGAGCGGCTGCTCGGGGCCGACGATGCTGAGCTCGACCGATTCGTCCTTCGCGAGCCTGACGAGCCCGTCGATGTCCCCCGCGCCGACTGCCACATTGCGGACCCTGGGCTCCAGTGCCGTGCCGGCGTTCCCGGGCGCGCAGAGCACTTCGGTGACGAGCGGCGACCGGGCCGCCTTCCAGGCGAGCGCGTGCTCACGCCCGCCGCCGCCGACGATCAGAACCTTCATTGACACACCTTGCGCATGTGGTTGATCGATTCGCGGCGCGCGAAAGACTGTTCAGCGGCCCGCGGCGAAAGCTCCGTTGCATGGGGCGCAAGACCGTCTCGCCGGTCGCGGCGCCACCCGGCGCTCCGCCACGGGCTGCTAGTGCCGGAAGTGGCGCACACCGGTGAATACCATCGCGATGTCGCGTTCGTTCGCGGCTGCGATGACCTCGTCATCCCGGATCGAACCTCCCGGCTGGATCACGGCGCGGATGCCATATTCAGCGGCGCGGTCGATGCCGTCGCGAAAGGGAAAATAGGCATCGGATGCCATCACGGCGCCTGCGAGCGGCAGCCCTTCCTCTTCGGCCTTGAGGGCCGCAATCCGCGCGCTGACGACGCGGCTCATCTGGCCGGCGCCGACGCCCACGGTCCTGCCGCCGTGCGCGAACACGATCGCGTTCGACTTCACGAACCTCGCGACACGCCAGGCGAACATGAGGTCGCGAAGCTCCGCTTCGGTGGGCTGCCTGTCGGTCACGGTCTTCAAGGCCGTCGAATCGGGGTCGCCGCGGTCGCGCGACTGCAGAAGCACGCCGCCGGCGATCGTTCTGATGTCCGCTGCAGCGGAGCCGGCCGACGGCGCACCGCAGGCAAGGACCCGTATTCGTGGCTTGGCGGAGATTGCGTCGAGCGCCGCGTTTTCGATCCTGGGCGCGACGATGACTTCGGCATACTGGCGCTCAATGATCGCGCTTGCGGCGTGGGCATCCAGCGTCCTGTTGAATGCAATCACGCCGCCGAAGGCCGATGTCGGATCGCCCTGGTAGGCCAGGTCGTACGCGGACCTCGACGAGTCCGCGGTGGCCACGCCGCAGGGGTTGGAGTGCTTGACGATCACGCAGGCAGGCTCCTCGAACGCGAGCACGCATTCGAGTGCCGTGTCGGCATCCGCGAGATTGTTGAACGACAACGGCTTGCCCTGGTGCTGGCGCGCCTGCGCGACGGTCCCCGTGGGCGCCGCGGGATCGACGTACAGGGCCGCGTATTGGTGCGGGTTCTCGCCGTAACGCAGTTCGGCAGTCTTCGGCAGTGACAACAGCAGGGGATCGGGCGGCGCGTCGGCAGGTTCGGACAGCCCTTCGAGATAGCGGCTAATCGCCGTGTCGTAGCGCGCCGTGTGGGCGTAAGCCTTGACGGCCAGACGGCGCCTGAGCTCGGCATCCGGTTCGCCGTTGCGATAGCTCTCGATGACTCTCCCGTAGTCCCTGGCATCGACGACCACGGCGACGCGATCGTGATTTTTCGCGGCGGCACGCAGCATCGCGGGGCCGCCGATGTCGATGTTCTCGATCGCGTCAGCGACGCTCAAATGCGGGTCTGCGACGAGCTGTTCGAACGGGTACAGGTTGACGACGAGCAGGTCGATCGTCCCGATGCCGTGCCGGTCGAGCGTCTCCTCATCGACTCCGCGACGGGCAAGAAGGCCGCCGTGGATTGCGGGATGCAGCGTCTTGACGCGCCCGTCCATGAGCTCCGGAAACCCCGTCAGTTCGGAGACTTCCGTGACGTTCAGACTCGCCTCGCGCAGTGCGCGCGCGGTTCCGCCGGTCGAAACCAGTTCGAACGACAGATCGGCAAGCTGCCTGGCGAAATCCGCCACGTCGCGCTTGTCCGATACGCTCAGCAGGGCTCGGCGGGAAAGGCTCATGATGTGGCCGAACTGCCCGGAAGGCTACGAGTATTCAACTTTCTTCGAGCGTCCCGCAGATGTGGTTTGAGTCCTCGTGGCCACGCTGCGGCCGCAGAGAACGACGGCGGATGATAGCACGCGCTCGAGGGGCAATTTCCCGCGCAGGCAGCGCCGCTCAGCGAAAAATTGCGTCCCTCTGGCAGCTCAGTTGGCCGGGTTCCCGCTCGATGCAGAGGTCCAGTTCAAAACCGGAAGTATCGGGGCCCGGATCGACGACGGTAAGCTCCAGTCGCGCCGTCTCGCCGGCGGCCATGAGTGCATCGGCAGCAACGTCGGTTGCGAGGTACTCGCCCGGCAGGAACGTGCGCGAACCGACGGCTGAATCCCACCGATCGTTGAGCCTCAGATTGACGTGCGGCCAGGGCTGCGCGCGGGGACCGCCGTTGAAGATGCGGGCGGCGATCACGAGACTGCCCTGGCGCGCCGAGCGCGGCCCGGTGCGTGCGGACGAGTCGATGACCGCGTACTGGCCCAGATCCCAGTTCGGCGTCAGCGGCATGCCGATGTAGGCGTAGGTACGCGCAAGAGTCGGCCCGATCGCTTCATGTACGGCGAGTTCGCCACGGTAGTGGTGCACGCCCTGAGCCGCGAGCGCGAGCGCAGCCAGACCGGCCGCCCAGGGCCAAAGCCCGCGCCGTCGGGACTCCGGTTCCTGCGACCAGTTCGGTTCCGATGCCGGGTCGCCGTGCGATCCGAGGTCGCTGCCGGCTGTCGTCACGTGCGCCTCGTCAGGTGCCTTGTGGTCTGCCGAGTGTCCGGTTTCGGCTCCCGGCGTTGCGGCGTCGGGCTCGGAGTGATGGGCGTTGAAGACCGTCGCACAGCGGCCGCAGCGGACCTGGCCGCCGGCTTCGCCAAGCGCGTCGGCCGTGATCCGAAACGTCGTGGTGCAGGCTGGGCAGCGCGTATAGAGCATGGGGTCCCGAGAGCCGTGAGCAACAAGATTCTAGTGCGAACCGCGGCGTGTGCCCACCAGGCGGATCCACTCGCCGTGCGCTATACACCCGAAGTCCCGAAAGTATGGCGCATAGCTTGCCTCGACGCGGTCACGCTGCGTCGCGAGTATTCCGCTCAATACCACCGTTCCCGCCGGCATGAGGCAGTCGGCAAAGCGCCCGGCCAGTGCTTCGAGCGGGCCGGCCAGTACGTTCGCCATGACGATCTCGACCTCGATGTCGGGCAGCGCGTCAGGCGCACCGATCCACAACGCGCGTTCCAGGTCGTTCAGCCGCGCATTGCCGGCCGTGGCCGTCAGCGCCTGGGGGTCGTTGTCTGTCGCCCAGCAGCGCGCCGCGCCAAGGGTCAGTGCCGCGAGCGCCAGAACGCCTGAGCCGCAACCATGGTCGAGCACTCGCCGACCGCGCGGCGGATGCGCGCCGAGCCATTGCAGACAGAGCGCCGTCGTCGGGTGACGACCCGTTCCGAACGCGAGTCCCATGTGCAGCCTGAGGTGAGTGGCGCCGCGGGACCGTGCCGGTTCGTCGGCCGATGTGAGCCACAAGCGGCCGAAGCGGCGCGGCTTGACGCGCTGCCTGGCACCGCGCTGCCAGTCCTCGTCCTCGATGCGGCTGATCTCGATCCCGGCCTCGCCCGCGAGCACCTCCCGGAGAGTCTGCGCGAGCCGCTGCAAGTCCGCATCGGCGCGAAACAGGGCGCTGAGTTCAACTTCCGGCCACAGCGGCGTTTCGCCGACGGCGGGCTCGAGTATTGCGGTGTCCGCGGCATCGGCGAGCGACACGGCTTCGGCGCCCGCAAGCTCGAGCAGTGCTTCGGTCGCGGGAACGGCGTCGGCGCCGAGCCTGAGCCTCAACCGTTGCCAGGCCACGGCGCTACTTCAGTCCGAGCCTCTTTTCGAGGTAGTGGATGTCCGTGCCGCCGCTCTTGAAGGCCGAATGCTGGAAAATCTCCTGGTGCAGCGGCAGGTTCGTGTGGATACCGTCGAGGACGATCTCGCCGAGAGCCGATGTCATTCTCGCGATTGCCGACGGGCGTTCCTCGCCGTGGGCGATGACCTTGGCGAGCAGCGAGTCGTAGTGCGGCGGCACCTTGTACCCGGTATACACATGGCTGTCCACGCGAATGCCGGGCCCGCCCGGCGGATGCCATAGCGACACCGTGCCGGGCGAGGGTATGAAGGTCGTCGGATGCTCGGCATTGAGGCGGCACTCGATCGCATGGCCGCTGATGACGATGTCATCCTGCAACCAGGGGAGAGGATCTCCCGCCGCGATCGCAAGCTGTGCCTTGATGAGGTCGATGCCCGTGACCATCTCGGTTACCGGGTGCTCGACCTGAATCCGCGTGTTCATCTCGATGAAATAGAACTCGCCGTCTTCGTAGAGAAACTCGAAGGTGCCGGCGCCCCGGTAGCCGATCTGCCGGCAGGCGTCCACGCAGCGCGTGCCGATCCGGGCCCGGACCTCCGGCGTGATGCCGGGCGCGGGCGCTTCCTCGACGATCTTCTGGTGCCGCCTCTGCATGGAACAGTCGCGCTCGCCGAGGTGGATGGCACTGCCGTGTCCGTCCGCGAGGACCTGGAACTCGATGTGCCGCGGCCGTTCCAGGTACTTCTCCATGTAGACCTGGTCGTTGCCGAAGGCCGCGTGCGCTTCGCTCTGCGTGATCGTGATGGCATTGAGCAGCGCCGCCTCGCTGTGCACGACGCGCATGCCGCGGCCGCCTCCGCCGCCGGCGGCCTTGATGATGACGGGGTAGCCGAGCTCGCGCGCGATGCGAATGTTCTCGTCGGAATCTTCGAGCTTCAGTGCCCCGGTGCCGGGGACGCAGGGCACGCCGGCCTTGCGCATCGCCTCGATCGCCGAGACCTTGTCGCCCATGAGCCTGATCGTTTCGGCTTTCGGGCCGATGAACACGAACCCGCTCTCCTCGACCTGTTCGGCGAAGTCTGCGTTCTCGGAAAGAAAGCCGTAGCCCGGGTGGATGGCGACGGCGTCGGTGACCTCGGCCGCGGCGATGATCGACGGCATGTTCAGATAGCTGTCCTGGGAGGGGGCCGGTCCGATGCAGACCGTCTCGTCGGCAAGCAACACGTGCTTGAGGTTGGCGTCGGCCGCGGAATACGCGGCAACGGACTTGATGCCGAGTTCGCGGCAGGCGCGCAGGACGCGCAACGCAATCTCGCCGCGATTGGCGATCAGCACCTTGTCGAGCACGGGCGGCTATTCCTCGATGACGAACAGAGCCTGCCCGTACTCGACGGGACTGCCGTTATCGACGAGGATTCTTGCGACGCGGCCGGCCGTGTCGGCCTCGATCTGATTCATCATCTTCATCGCTTCGATGATGCACAGCGTGTCGCCTGGCGCGACGATACTGCCAGTCGCGACGAAGGGGTCGGCTCCGGGACTCGGCGCGGCGTAGAAGATCCCGACCATGGGCGCCGTGATTTCGTGGCCGCGCGACGCCGGTTCGGGAGTTGGCGAGCCGGCCTGGGATTCAGCTTCCTGCCCGGGCTCGGCGGTCGCTGCAGGCGGTTGCGGAGCAGCGATCGCCGGCGCCGTGGACGAGTGCCGGCTGATTCGGACGGACTCGTCGCCTTCGGTGATTTCAAGCTCGGCGATTCCCGACGTCTCGACGAGCTCGATGAGCTTCTTGAGTTTGCGAATATCCACTGCTACTGCGCCCGGTGGCCGAGGTAGCGATGGGCCGCCGTCAGCGCGAGCTCGTAGCTTGCGACGCCGAAGCCCGCGACCGTGCCGAGCGCAATGTCGGCGAAGAAGGACCGCTGACGGAAATCCTCGCGCGAAGCGACGTTCGACAGGTGGACTTCCACGAAGGGGATTTCCACCGCCAGCAGCGCATCGCGCAGCGCCACGCTCGTGTGCGTGAACGCCGCCGGGTTGAACAGTATGAAATCGACCGAACCGCGCGCCTGGTGGACGCGCTCGATGAGTTCATGCTCGGCGTTGCTCTGATACGCGTCGAGCGAGTGGCCGAGATCGGCCGCCTGGTCCCGAAGCTGGGCTTCGATATCGGCGAGCGTTGTCGTACCGTAGACTTCGGGCTCGCGTCGTCCGAGCAGGCCGAGATTCGGTCCATTGAGAAGCAGTAGATTTGCCATTTGCACAAGATTCGGTAACTTCGACGCAAGATTACTGCATTTCGCTGCATATAGCAGCACTTTTTGCACTTTCGTGAATTTAGCTTCGGCGGCCGGCAGGCTGCGCGAGTTTTCGGTTTCCTGCCGGGAGCCCGGGGCAACCGTTCCGGGGTTGCTAGATGGGTACGGCGAGCCGCATCCGCGCGGCCGCGTTGTCGATGTGCCCTGCCGCGAGTTCGTCGAGTACCGAGACGAAGCGCTCGAGATGTTCGGCGTGAACCTCGCCCGTATGCACGCCAAGCACGGCGCCGTCGGCGCCCATGAAGACCGTGAACGGCAGCGCGAGGAACTGCACCCCGAATGCGGAAGCGGCAGCCATCGCCTCGGCTTCGCCGATGAGCACGGGATAGTTGAACCCGATCTCCTCGGCGAACGCAAGCACCGGCTCGCGGCGATCGATGGCGATGCCGACCACCTGAAGTGAGGAATTGTCCGTCTGAAATACCTTGAGCATTGGTATTTCGCGGCGGCAGGGCGCGCACCAGGTGGCCCAGAAGTTCACCAGCATGGGCTTGCCGGCCCAGCTTCCGATCGAACGCATGTCGCCGCCGAGGTCTTCGAGTGCGAAGTCCGGCAAGCTGTCAGCGAGCTCTGCTTCGGCCGCTGCGAGTACCGGCGGAGCTTCTTCCGCGGGCCCGGTCGCAAGCAGCCTGAATCCGGTGTAGGCGAGCAACGCCGCGGCGCTCAGCGCCAGGGTCAGGCCGGTGGGTGTTGCAAACCTTGCCATCGTCGAACCGAAGCCCTACAGCGCCGAGAGCTGTTCGACGTGCGCGGCGAACTCGTCCGCCGGCACGTATCCGACGAGCTTGAACGGTTCGCGTTCAAGCCCCTGCCGGTCGAAGAACGCGATGGTCGGCGGGCCGAAGCTGTTGAAGCGATCGAGCAGTTCCTGATCGTTGTCGTCGTTGGCCGTGACGTCGGCACGCAGCAGCACGAACGGTTCTAGCGCCGCAACGACGCCGGGATCCGGAAACGTGTACTCCTCCATTTCCTTGCAGGACACGCACCACTCGGCGGTGAAATCGACCATGACGGGCTGGCCGGCCGCGCGCGCCTCGGCGAGCAGGCCGTCGAGCGCCGTAACCGTCTCGACGTCCTGGAAGGCGAGCTGCTCGGTCTCGGCCGGAAGTCCGTTGAGAGCCAGCAGCGCGCCGCGCGGCAGCGGCCTGAGCGGATTCTCACCGCCGAGCGTGGCGCCGATGAGCATGAGCGCGCCGTACAGGCAGGCGAGTACGCCCAGTCCCTTGGCCAGCCGCCGGGTTGCCGCGGGTTCCTGCGGCAACGGCTCGAACGCGCCGAGGAAGACGCCTGTCAGGAAAACGAGCAGGGCCCAGAGCGTGAGCGTCACGCTGCCCGGCAGGATGCGTTCCATCATCCAGATCGCAAGGCCCAGCATCATGACCCCGAAGCCGGCCTTGACGACATTCATCCACGCCCCCGCATGCGGCAGCAGCTTGCCCGCGGATGCGCCGACGAGGAGCAGCGGCGAGCCCATGCCGAGACTGAGCGCAAAGAGCGCTCCGGCGCCGCGCACCACATCGCCGCTTTGCCCGATCACGGCGAGCGTCGCGACGAGCGGCGGGGCGACACAGGTCGTGACGATCAGGGCCGACAACGCCCCCATGACCGCAACGCCCGCGAACGTGCCGCCCTTCTGGCGGCTCGCGAGCTTGTCGATACGCGTCTGGATGGCGGCCGGCACCTGCAGTTCGTAAAGGCCGAACATGCCGAGCGCGAGGATCACGAAGAGACCCGCGAAGAGCGTGATGATCCACGGTCTCTGGAAGATTGCCTGGATCTGCTCGCCGGCGAGCGCCGCAAGCGCACCGGCAGCGGTATAGGTGACCGCCATGCCCATCACGTAGCTGAAGGAAAGCGCGAAACCGCGCCCGGCCGTAACCTTTTCCTGTCCGGCGATGATGCCGGAGAGGATCGGCACCATGGGCAGCACGCACGGGGTGAACGCAAGCAGCAGGCCAAGCCCGTAGAAGGTGCCGAGCACGATGAGCCAGGAGTCGCTGAGCACGAGGGCCGCGAGCCGATCCTGTTCGGAGACCATGACTGCGCCGCCGCCAGCGGGCACCGCAAACTCGCTCGCGGCCGGCAGCACGAGGGCCATGGTCTGTTCGCCGGGTGGGTAGCAGATGCTGTTTTCCCGACAACCCTGGAACCCGGCGCGGACGGTGACCGGAATCTCGTCGGGGCTCGCGCGCGAAAACGGTATCGTCGCTTCGACGTAGTCGTAGAAGACTTCGACGTCACCGAAGTTCTCGTCGTAGTGCGGTTCTCCTTCAGGCAGGCGCGCACTGCCGAGACCGAGGCCCCCGTCGACTTCGAAGCCGAGCTTGCCGCTGTAAAGGTAATAACCCGGTGCGATCTGCCAGCCGACGACAAGTTCGTTGGCGCCGTCGAACCGGGCGTTCATGACGAAGGCCTCGTCGACCGGCAGGAGTTCGTCGTCCGCTTCGCCGAAGATCAGGCTCGTGGCCCCGCCCTGGGCGGGCGCGCCCGGCGGCAGCTCGACGAGGCTCGTCCAGCGCTGCGGTGGGTAGCACAACCCGATGTCGGCGCAGCCCTGCAGTCTGAGTTCGAGTTCCAGTTGCCGTACCGAACCGCTTCGGGTGTACGGCACGGCAATGTCGAACTCGCCGCGATAGATCTCCTGTACGCCGAAGAACTCGTCTTCGTAGATCGCGCCCGGCGGAAACTCGGCGGAGCCGAAGCTCACGACGCTCGTGACGCTCTCGAAACCGAACCGTTCCCGATACAGGTAGTACCCGTCGGGGACCTCGAAGCTCAGCAACACGCGATCCGCGTCGGCCTGCACGCTGTAGGGGAACGCGTCGCGCGGGTGCAGGACCTCCTGATCCTGGGCCGGAGCGGCCAGGGGCATGGCGCCGGCGATAATGGCAATCAGAAGCGCGAACGGCGATTTGCGCGGCTGCATGACTTCTTCCTCAGTCGCGAACGGCCGAGCCGAGCCAGTCCAGGTAGTCGCTGGAACCCGCCTGGATCCTGACCGCCACGACCTCGGGCAGGTCATAAGCGGAGAGGGTCTTGATCCGTTGCTCGATGGCGTCGAGGCGCTCTTCGGTCGTCTTGATCAGCAACAGGAACTCCTTGCCGCGCTCGACCTTGCCGGCCCAGCGGTAGGTGGACGATACGCTGTCCACGGTGTTGACGCATGCGGCGAGCCGGCTTGAGACGAGCGCGTCGGCGAGTTCCTGCGCCTGACTCGAGCTTTCGCAGGTTGTCAGCACCAATAGCGGCTCGGAACTCACGTTGCCAGGCACCTTCGGTGAACCCAAACCGATAGCATACCGCCCGCGTGCCGCCGGTGTCATGATTGGCTTGCCGACGGCCCGCACCCCCTTGAAATCCTCAACTCCGGCCCTATCATTAGCACTCGCTTCGGCCGAGTGCTAGCAATTTTTCGGTCCGAAAGTGATTGTATTAATTAAATCAAAGGTTTGGAAAGGGAGCCCCATCCATGAACATTCGTCCTTTGCATGATCGCGTCGTGATCCGGCGCACCGAGGAAGAGCGAACGTCCCCAGGCGGCATCGTGATTCCCGATACGGCGGCCGAAAAACCCATTCGCGGCGAAGTTGTCGCCGTCGGCAACGGCAAGATTCTTGATAGCGGCGAAGTCCGCGCGCTCGACCTGAAGGTCGGCGACCAGGTGCTGTTCGGCAAGTACTCCGGAACCGAGGTCAAGGTCGAAGGCGAGGACCTGCTCGTCATGCGCGAGGATGACGTCATGGCCGTGATCGAAGGCTGAGCGTCACCCGCATCCAGAGAATTTCAATCTAATCGTATGGAGACAGATTAATGGCTACTCCCAAAGAAGTCAGATTCGCAGACGATGCCCGGCAGCGGATGATGAGGGGCGTTAACGTCCTGGCCGAGGCGGTCAAGGTCACGCTCGGTCCGAAGGGCCGCAACGTCGTCCTCGAGAAATCCTTCGGCGCACCGACCATGACGAAGGACGGTGTATCGGTCGCGAAGGAGATCGAGCTTGAGGACAAGTTCGAGAACATGGGCGTGCAGATGGTCAAGGAAGTCGCTTCCCAGACCTCCGATGCCGCCGGCGACGGCACGACCACGGCGACCGTGCTTGCCCAGGCGGTGCTTCGCGAAGGCCTCAAGGCCGTCGCTGCCGGGTTCAACCCGATGGACCTCAAGCGCGGCATCGACAAGGGCTCGGTCGCGCTGACGGCGGAACTCAAGAAGCTCTCCCAACCGTGTGAGGACGACACGTCCATCGCGCAGGTCGGCACGATCTCGGCAAATTCCGACGAGGAAATCGGTCAGATCATCGCCGACGCGATGGGCAAGGTCGGCAAGGAAGGCGTGATCACGGTCGAGGAAGGTTCCGGTCTGGACAACGAACTCGACGTCGTCGAGGGCATGCAGTTTGACCGCGGTTACCTCTCGCCTTACTTCATCAACGATCAGCAGAGCCAGTCCGCGTCGCTCGAGGATCCGTTCATCCTCATTCACGACAAGAAGATCTCCAACATCAGGGATCTGCTGCCGCTGCTCGAAGGCGTCGCCAAGTCGAGCCGGCCGCTGTTGATCATCGCCGAGGATGTCGAGGGCGAGGCGCTCGCGACGCTCGTCGTGAACAACATCCGCGGCATCGTCAAGGTCGCGGCCGTGAAGGCCCCGGGCTTCGGCGATCGGCGCAAGGCCATGCTTCAGGACATTGCCGTCCTGGCCGGCGGGCAGGTCATCTCCGAGGAGGTCGGCCTGTCGCTCGAGAAGGCGAATCTTGAGGATCTCGGCGAAGCGAAGAAGATCCAGGTCACCAAGGAGAACACGACCGTCATCGACGGCGCCGGACGCGCCGACGAGATCAAGGGACGCGTGGAGCAGATCAACAAGGAAATCGAGGAATCGACCTCCGACTATGATCGCGAGAAGCTCCAGGAGCGCGTGGCCAAGCTCGCCGGCGGCGTTGCGGTGATCAAGGTCGGCGCCGCGACGGAAGTCGAGATGAAGGAGAAGAAGGCGCGCGTCGAGGATGCGCTGCACGCGACTCGCGCGGCCGTCGAGGAAGGCGTGGTGCCCGGTGGCGGCGTTGCGCTGATCCGGGCTTGCGTCGGGATCAAGGATCTCGAGGGCGCCAACGACGACCAGAACGTCGGCATCAACATCCTCAAGAAGGCGATCGAGGAGCCGCTGCGCCAGATCGTCGCCAACTCCGGCGAGGATGCTTCGGTGATCCTGAACGCCGTGGCCGACGGCGAGGGCAACTACGGCTTCAACGCGGCAACCAGCGAGTACGGCGATCTTGTGGCCGCCGGCATCATCGATCCGACCAAGGTCACGCGGCTTGCGCTGCAAAATGCGACATCGGTCGCGGGGCTCTTGCTCACGACCGAGGCGATGATCGCCGAGCAACCCAAGGAAGAAGCCCCCGCGGCGCCGATGGGGCACCACGACATGGGCGGCATGATGTAAAGTTGTCCGACCGCACTGACCCAGGAAAGCCCCGCCTCGTGCGGGGCTTTTTTTTTGCGTCGGCCGCGCGCCCGCGTTTATCGTTACGGTTCGTTCCTGCGCTCGATGTGGATCCCCACCTGCCGTGAAGTTGCCGCCGCCCCCGGGATTGCCCTCCGCTCTGGAACAGCGCTATCGCTTTGTCGAGGAACGCCTCGCGGAACTGGATTTCGCGCCGGGCGCCAGGGTCGCGGCGACCGCCGGCCGCGTCGCCGTCGTCAGCGACTTCGTGCTCGGCGTCCTTGTCAGGCACCCGGCGGAACTCCTCGCAAGGCTCGAAGACGACGCAGCTCTTGCGCACGATGCCTTGCGGGCCACGGTCGTCATCGAGGGTTTGCCGGAGCCCGACGCGATGGCTGTGCTCCGGCGCCGCCGCAACGTCGAACTCGCGCGGCTCGCCTGGCGCGACATCGCCGGCTGGGCGAGCTTCGAGGAATGTGTCCGGGACCTGTCGACACTCGCCGACGCGATGGTCGACATGGCCGTGCGCCATGCGGTGAAGGCTCTCGAACCGCGCTACGGCACGGCCGTGGATGGCGACGGGCAGCCGGGCGAACTGCTCGTGCTCGGCATGGGCAAGCTCGGCGGCAACGAACTGAACTTTTCCTCCGATATCGATCTCGTGTTCCTGTATCCGGACGGGCTCACGCTCACCGGACCGAGGGACAGCGAGGTCGAGGACTACTTCCGGCGGATCGTCCAGACTCTGATCCGGCTGCTCGACCAGGTCACCGCGGACGGTTTCGTGTTTCGGGTCGACACCCGGCTTCGGCCGTTCGGCTCGAGCGGCCCGCTCGTCGTCAGCGTGCCGGCGCTCGAGTCCTACCTCGCGCGGCACGGCCGGGACTGGGAACGTTACGCCTACGTCAAGGCGCGGCTCATCACGGGCGGCGACCGCGGTTCGGAGTTGTTCGACGAAATCCTGTCGCCGTTCGTGTACCGGCGCTATATCGATTTCGGGGTGATCGAGGCGCTCAGGGAGATGAAAAGCGCGTTTCGCGCGCGCGTCGAGCGCAAGGACATCGCGCACAACATCAAGCTCGGCCCGGGCGGTATCCGGGAGATCGAGTTCATCGCCCAGACCATTCAGATCCTGCGCGGCGGCCCGGAACCCCTGCTCAGAGCGCGGTCCCTGCTCACCGTCCTGCCGCTGCTTGCCAGCCACGCCGGCTACGCGGAGGCGACCACGCGATCGCTCGCCGACGATTACCGGTTCCTGCGCACGGTGGAGAATCGGCTGCAGGCCATGGATGACCGTCAGACCCAGGAGTTGCCGTCGGACCCCGAGCAGCGCGAACGCCTGGCGTATGCACTCGGCGAGCCGGGCTGGCCCGATCTGGAACAACGCGTCCAGCGGCACCGCGAGCACGTTCAGGCTGAATTCGATCGGCTGACCTGGACCACGGACACCGAGGCCGCGGAAGCCGCGGGTACTGCGGCGATCAAGGCCGCGTGGGAGGCGGGCACGCTCGCCGACGCGCTCGAACACACGCCGCTCGGAGCGGATCCGGCCGTGCTCAAACTGCTTCACGAGTTCCGCACGAGCGGGCTGTATCGCCGCATGGACGAGCCCGGCAGGCAGCGTCTCGCCGATGTCATTGCGGATCTCGTGCCGAGGCTCGACGCGGATCCCCATCCCACGCGAACGCTGGGCAGGCTGTTGCCGATCCTGCGCTCGGTCTGCCGGCGCAGCGCCTATCTGGCGCTGCTCAGGGAGAATCCCGCAGCGCTCGGGCAACTGCTGAATCTCGCAAGCTCGAGCGCGCTGCTGAGCCGGCAGATCGCCGAATATCCCTTGCTGCTTGACGAGTTGCTCGATGCGAGACTGTTCGAGTCGCCGCCGACGCGCCTGGAGCTGGTCGGGCTCATGGCCGAACAGGTCCGCCGGGTCGACACCGAGGACATCGAAGCCGCGCTTGAAGCCATGCGCCAGTTCCAGCGTGCCGCGATGTTCCGGATTGCGGTCGCCGACCGCTTCGGGCACCTGCCGCTCATGAAGGTCAGCGACCGGCTCACCGATACCGCGGAAATCCTGCTCGACTTTGCGTTTGACACGGTCTGGCGCGAACTCGTGGCGCGGCACGGCGTGCCGATGCACGGCGAACCGCCGCGCGCCTCGGGTTTGAGCATAGTGGGTTACGGCAAGCTCGGCGGTCTCGAACTCGGCTACGGCTCGGACCTCGATCTGGTGTTCATTCACGATTGCAGCGGGCCGAACCAGGCAACGAATGGGCCGAAGCCGCTCGACAATTCAAGATTCTTGGCGAGGCTCGTGCAGCGTCTCGTGCATATTCTGTCGGTGCAGACAGGTACGGGACGCCTGTACGAGATCGATACGCGCTTGCGGCCCGACGGCGGCGCGGGTCTGCTGGTGACGAGTCTCGACAGTTTCCACCGTTACCAGAGGAAGCATGCCTGGATCTGGGAACACCAGGCGCTGCTGCGCAGCCGCGCCGTCGCGGGTTCCGCTGCAGTCAGCGAGGCCTTCGAGCGCGAGCGCCTCGACGTGCTTGTCAACCATGTCGATCGCACGCGCCTGAAGTCCGAGGTCGAAGCGATGCGCAAGCGTATGCGCAAGGAGCTTTCCCGCAGCGACGGCGATTCCTTCGACCTCAAGCTGGATGCCGGAGGGCTTGCCGACATCGAGTTTCTCGTCGATTACTGGGTGCTCGCGAATTCGCGCGAGCACCCGGAACTCGTGGTGTTTCCCGACAACGTCCGCCAGCTCGAAGCGCTCGATCGGACCGGGCTCGTGGATCCCGGTCGTTGCCAGGCGCTCACCGAGGGCTATCTCGCGCTCAGGCAGCGCACCCACGAGCTTGCGCTCGATGATGCGGGGAGAGTCGTCCCGGCAACGGAGTTTCGCGAATTGCGCGACTGGATCATATCGATCTGGAATGAGGTCTTCGCGGGCTGATTACGCTTGCGGCTCTCTCTATAATGAGCGCCGGCCGGTCCGGCCCCGGGTCGCGTCAGATGGAGACCAAAGGCTGTGCGTGAACGTCCAGGAACAGCGCGGGAAAATCTCGATTCGCCGAACGCCGAGCGCGTCTATCGCGTGACGCGCGCCGATCTGCCGCTGCATTGCCCGATGCCCGAGATGTACCTGTGGAATTCGCACCCGAAGGTCTATCTGCCAATCGAGGCCAGCGGCGAGGCCAAGTGCCCCTACTGCAGTGCGAGCTTCGAGTTGGTTGCCGAAGACGGCGCGAAATGACGTCACGCGCGCGGTGTTCGCCAGCGGGACCGTGCTTCGCCACGTCAACCTCGCCCGCGGTTATTGCGGTGGCGAACACCACACGCAGCTGCTGATCCGCAAGTTGTCGGCCCGTATTTCGCGTCACCGCCGTTCGGGCCGGTTTCTCGTCGGACAGGCCGGTGTCATGGCCGGGAGTTCTCTCGAACTCTACAATGAAGTCGAGCCGTGGCAGTGGCGGCAGGGCAGGGTTCAGTGATCGTCGTAACCGGGGGCGCAGGTTTCATCGGCTGCAACTTGATACGCGGCCTCAACCGCTGCGGCATCGATGATGTCGTTTGCGTCGACGATCTGACCGACGGACGCAAATTTGCCAACCTCGTCGATTGCCGAATCAGCGACTATCAGGACAAGGATGAGTTCGCCGAACGCCTGCGCCGCGGCCTGGCGACGCGTCCCGACGCCGTGTTTCATCAGGGAGCCTGCTCGGTGACGACGGAGTGGGACGGGCGCTTCATGATGGAGACGAACTACCGCTACTGCGTCGATCTCCTCGAGTATTGCCTCGCCGAGCGTGTGCCGCTGATCTACGCCTCCTCCGCCGCGGTCTATGGTACGAGCGGCGAGTTCGCCGAGGACAACGCCGCCGCCGAGCGTCCCGTCAACGTCTATGGCTACTCGAAGCTGCTGTTCGACCGCTACGTTCGCCAGCGATTGGAGGAGGCGGGATCGCAGGTCGCAGGACTGCGCTACTTCAACGTCTACGGTCCGGGCGAGGCGCACAAGGGGCCGATGGCGAGCGTGGCGCAGCACTGGGACCGGCAGCTTGCGCAGACCGGCGAACTTCGCCTGTTCGAGGGCAGCGGCGGCTACGAGGCGGGCGAGCAGCGCAGGGATTTCGTCCACGTCGACGACGTCGTCAAGGTCAACCTCTGGCTGCTCGAGCACCCCGAAGTCAGCGGCGTCTTCAATGTGGGGACAGGACGGAGCGCGAGCTTCAATGACGTGGCCCGGGCCGTGATCGCGTGGCACGGCAGCGGGTCCATCCGCTACATCGCGTTTCCGGAGGAGCTTCAGTCCGCTTATCAGAGCTTTACCGAGGCTGATATCGGTGCGCTGCGCACGGCCGGTTACAAGGAACGCTTCCTCGACGTCGAAACCGGGGTCGCCGCGTATCTGGACGCGATCCACGGCAGGTCGTGAACGCGGCAAGCAAGCTCCTGGTCGTGGGCCCCGCCTGGGTCGGCGACATGGTCATGGCTCAGTCGCTTTACCGGGATCTCGCGGTGCGCCGTCCGGACGTCGAGATTCACGTGCTTGCTCCAGGCTGGTCGCTGCCGCTGCTCGGACGCATGCCGGAGGTGGCTCGCGCCATCGAGATCGATGTCGCGCACGGCGAACTCGGGTTCGCCAAGCGGCGCGCGCTCGGGCTGTGCCTGCGCGCGGAGCGCTACGAGCGGGCGATCGTGCTGCCGCGATCGCTCAAGGCCGCACTCGTGCCGTACTTTGCCCGCGTACCCGTACGCACGGGATTCCGCGGGGAATGGCGGTTCGGGCTCATCAACGACATGCGGAAACTCGATACGGACCGGCTCGACGGAACGGTATTGAGGTATGTCGCGCTCGGTTCGCCGGATACGGGCGAGCGGCCGCGCGTGCAGCAGCCGAAGCTCGCCGTCGACGCCGAGAACCGGCGCGCGCTTGCAGAGCGTCTCGGGCTGGTCTCGGACCGGCCCGTCGTCGCGCTCTTGCCCGGTGCTGAGTATGGTCCGGCCAAGCGCTGGCCGATCGAGAACTTTGGCACACTCGCCGAACGGCTTGCCCAGGCTGGCGCGGCGGTCTGGGTGCTGGGTTCCGCGGCCGAAAAGCCGCTCGGCGAGCAGATCGGGGAGCTGGCGCCGGATCCGAACGTGCACAATCTCTGCGGCGCGACGACGCTCGTGGATGCGGTCGATCTGCTCGGCGCCGCCGTGGCCGCCGTCAGCAACGATTCCGGGCTCATGCACATCGCCGCAGCGGTTGGCGCGCACGTGGTCGCAATCTACGGGTCGACGTCGCCCGATTTCACGCCGCCGCTGACCGATGCGAAGACCGTCTGCTACCTGAACCTCGAATGCAGCCCGTGCTTCGAACGGCAGTGTCCGCTCAAGCACCTGAACTGCCTGCAGGGGATCGCGGTCGACGCGGTTTTCGAGGCGGCGATCAACGCTGTCGCGGCCGGCGGCGGCAATCCCGGTGTGGGTCAGTCGCGCGTTGCGGCCGATGGTTGACGCCGTGATCCACCAGGCGTCCGGGCTATTCGCGCTCCACGACGCCCAAATCGGGCCGGACTACGATCCGGTGTGGTTCGACCGCGAGCACTGGCGACGGCACGGGGCGCCGCTCGGCAGCACGCAGGAGCGCGGCGTGGTGCTCAGGCTCGATCGCGGGCCGGAAAGCTGGGTGCTGCGTCACTATCACCGCGGCGGATTCGTCGCGCGCTTCGTCGACGACCGTTATGTCTGGACCGGTTGGGAACGGACACGCTCGGTGCGCGAGTGGCGCTTGCTGGAACGCCTGCACGGCGCCGGCCTGCCCGTGCCGCGGCCGGTTGCGGCGCGAGCCGTCCGCGAGGGTCCCGTCTACCGGGCGGACATCGTGACCGAATACCTGCCGGATACGCGCACGCTGGCGGCGCAACTTGGCGACGGCGAACCGGATACCGAATGCTGGGCGGCGATCGGCGCCACGCTGCGGCGATTCCACGATGTGGGCGTCGAGCATCGCGACCTCAATGCGCACAACATCCTGATCGCCGTGGCAGGCGGCGTGTATCTCGTCGACTTTGACAATGCGCGACTCAGGGCGCCGGGCGCCTGGCCGCAGGCCGGAATGTCGAGACTTGAGCGTTCGCTCAGGAAAGTCGCGCGCGAACGAGGCGGACGCTTCGACGGCGAAGGCTGGCGAGTACTCGCTCAGGCGTATCGCAGCGGGTCGAGACGCTGAGGCGCAGCGAGCCGCCGCGCCGAGTGAGGAGATAGCAGGTGCGTTCGAGCGACCGGGTACGCGGACAGGCAGGATAAGCCGTCGGTCGCATGCAGTGCGACTTGCGCCGCCGGCTGCCGAGTCTCAGAGCACCAGTCGATCGAGTTGTTCGCGCACCTGTCCGTCCCAGAGTTCGGCGACGGTGCGGCCCGCCGGCAAGTCGGTCCAGTCGCGTTGCCATGCCACCGTGCCGTCGCCGTGCACAATCAACAGGCCGGGTATGAAACGGATGCCCCAGGCGTTGGCGATGGGGTCGCCGTCGGCCACCGCGATGGGATCGAAGCCGAGACCACGAACGTATTCCTCGGGATTGCCCTCGCCGTCCTCCTTGGCGTTGACGGCGACGACGCTGACGCCGTGTTCGGCGTAGTCGGCCGAGATGTCCTTGAGGTAGGGCATGAAGGCCCGGCAGTAGCCGCACCAGGTCGCCCAGAACACGACGACAGCAGGTTTGTCGGCCAGAAGCTCGGGGTAATCGAGCGACTGGCCCGAGAAGTCCTGGCCGTTCCAGTCCGGCGGTGTATCGCCGGGTCCGAGCGCCTGCACTTCAACCACGTCGTTGCCGAGCAGCGTCATGTTTGGCCGCACTTCGACGGTGTCACGTCGAAGCGAAGGATCGACGGGTTGACCGCCGGCGAGCAGCGTCATGTTTGGCGGCACTTCGACGGTGTCGCCTGTCTGTGCCTGCAGTTGTGCCGCGAGCATCATGGCCGCGAGGCCGAGCACCATCCTTTTCATCTTCATCTCCCTCGACAGAAGGTTATTGCCGCAAGTCTACACCTTGACGTAGCCAGGGCGCCGTCGCGTCCGGTCGCCAGGCCGCCGACAGCGTTGGCTCCGCGCACTTGCCGTTCTAGCGTCGGTCGTATCGGACGAAGGCTCGCGGTCCCACCTCGGCGCCATAGACGACGGCTCCGCCGTTGACGGCCGCCACGCCCTCCGCGGCGCTGCTTCCGCCGGCGGGTTCCGGGTCGGGAATGAAATAGTTCACGACGCCGTCACGGGCGCTGCCGATGCGGATGCCGCGCTGCCAACCGGGGTGGGCGAGATCCATGCCGTTGTCGGCGCCGTCCCTGGATTCGGAATCCGCGACGAACAGGTTGTCGTCGGCGTCGATGTAGATGCCGCTCGGGCGGCTGAACTGGTACCAGCAATCGAGGTAGTTGCCGTCCTGGTCGTAAATCTGGATCCGGTTGTTGTCGCGGTCGCCGATGAAGAGCCTTCCGGCAGAATCGATCGCGAGCGCGTGCAGGCTCGAGAATTCGCCGGCGCCGCACGGGCCGTTACCGGGCTCGCCCCACGCCATGATGAAGTTTCCGTTCCTGTCGAACTTCATGATGCGCTCGTTGGTACCCTCGCCGTGGCCGTCGGCGACGAAGATGGCGCCGTTGTCGCCGACGACGACGTCGGACGGGGAGCTGAATTCGTTCGGGCCGTCGCCGGTCACCTTGAGCATGCCGAGCTGAAGCAGGATCTCTCCGTTCGGGCTGAGCTTCGTGACCTGCTGTCCGACATCTCCGCCGGCGCCCCGTCCGTCCGGCGGCAGCGGGTCGGTTACCCAGACGTTGCCTTGCTGGTCCACATGGATGCCGTGCGGAAACGCGAAGAGGCCTGCGCCCATCCGGCCGATGAGGTTGCCGTCGGCGTCGTAGTGCAGCAGGGAATCGACATCGGAACCCACGCAGCCATTGCTCCCGCAGCGGTCGATGGCCCAGATGTCGTCACGGCCTTTCGCGGCATCGACGCCGGCCGTGGAGCCCCAGCTTCGCCCGTCGGGCAGAGGCATGATCTGTCTGTCGGAATAAGGGTTCGGCAGCCCGTTGGTCGGCGGCATGTCCGGATCGCTGAACGCCCTCTGCGCCGGCACTGCGGGAGTCCAGGCAGCCAACGCCGCGCCGAGCAGCGGTGAAAACACCCATTTTGTTCTTCTGGTCATTGGCGATACCTCCGCCTGGTTCTTCAATTCGGTGCGGCCGGCTCCCTGCCCGGCAGCCCGCCTTCGTCGGTCGACAAGCCCGCCTTGACGGGTCAAAGTACCGCGATCTAACCTCCCGCGATAGCCGCTGGTCACTGTTTCGCCAATCGAGTAACCGCAAAACGGAGCGCCCATGCTGGATTTGTACGAATTTCAATCCGGGTTGCCGCGACCGGAGCGACGCCATTTACCATTTGTTTTCGTGTCGACGGCCGCGCTCGCGACCGCGCTGCTCGCGACGCCTTCCGCCGCGCAGTGGATCGGTTTTCCCACGGCAGACGTGCCGCGCCGGGCCGACGGCTCGGTGAACATGACGGCCCCGGCGCCGCGCATGCCGGATGGCAGGCCCGATCTGTCAGGTATCTGGATTTCCGATAACACGCCCGAGGGCGAGGAATCGCCCAGTGACGGGTTCAACCTGGGGTCCTCTCGCTTCATGGAGGACATGGGCGCGGACATGCCGAACGGTTTGCCCTACCAGGACTGGCAATTGCCCATCGTTGCGGAACGCACCAACAACAAGGCGATTGACGATCCGCACATTCGCTGCCTGCCCGATAATTTCATTCGCGCCTACGGGCTTCCGCATATGCTGAAGTTCGTGCACACGCCGGGGCTTCTCGTCGTACTCAACGAAATGAACGCCGGCTACCGGCAGGTATTCGTCGACGGGCGGGACTTGCCCGACGACCCGACGCCATCGTGGCAGGGATTTTCATCGGCGCAGTGGGACGCAGATACTCTGGTGATCGATACGATCGGCATTCGGGACGATACCTGGATTGACTGCAACGGAAGCGTGGTGACCGAGACGGACAGCGTCAGGGAGGAAATCAGGCGCCCGGATTTCGGTCACCTTGATATCAAGATAACTGTCGATGATCCGAGGGCCTACACGGACCCCTGGTCGGTCACGCTAAGGCAGCGTATTGTTATCGACGCGGAATTGATCGACGAAGTCTGCCTGGAAAACGAGCAGTTCGTCGAGCGCATGGGATTGCCGTTCTAGCAGGCTGTTGAAAAACTTTCGCCGTGGGCATTTCAAGCGCCATGTCGGAGAATTCGCCAACCGGAAATCAACGCGTCAGGAGCAAATCTGGCTCTACATGTGGCTCGGTGAATCGAATTTCAACAGCCTGCAAGCTGACCCAGACCGACTTGAGTATCTTGGCCGTGAAATCAATATAGCCCGAGGACGCCAAAATGAAGACGATCACCGCAGGAATTCCCATCCGGGCCACCCTGGTTGCGTCAATTGCGATCGTGCTCGCGGCCGCGCTGCCCACGTATGCACATCATTCGTTTCCGGCTCAATATGACGATACGCAGCCGGTCGAATTGATGGGCACGGTTACGAGGGTCGAGTGGACCAATCCGCACATTTTCATCTACATCGATGTCGCGGACGAAGAAAGCGGTGAAGTCGTGAACTGGGCTCTCGAGATGGGCGGGCCGAATTCCCTGCTGCGCCTGGGCTGGAAACGCGATTCGCTGAAGCCGGGCGACGAGATTTCCGTCGAAGGCAGTCTTGCGCGAGACGGCAGCCCGCTCGCCAATGCAGAAACGATCATAATGACCGCAACCGCCCAGAGAATGGTCGCGGGCTCGAGCAGAGGAGACTAGCTCCCGGCGGGTCCCTGGCCCCTAGGACTCCTTGGCCATCTCCCCGCTTTCCCGGCTTCCGCCCTGGGTAAAATAGTCGGCGAACACGAGCGGTGCGCGGCCGCGGCCGCTCCAGAGGTGTTCCTTGCCGTCGATGACCAACCTGTATTTCGGCGCAACCTTGCGGCGCTTGCCTACGCGACGCTGCTTCGTCCTGCGGCGCCTGCGTTTTGGCGCGGGCTTCTGGAGGTCGGCAAGGGAAAGACCGCTCTCGGCCAGCAATTGATTGATTTTTCGTATCTTGTCTTGTTTTTCGCGCTCCGCCTTTTCTTTCGCGCGTTTTACCTGCGCTTCCAATGCTATGTTCAAGGATTCGATAAGCTTCTTGAGCACGGAAATTTCGAGTTTGTTGGCGGCGGCTTTGGCTTTTACGCGTGACCTCGCAAGTTCGTCGAGCACTGACATGATCGCTTATCTCCTCGCTGTGGGGTTTTGGGAGCGTCATAAAAATTATATTCACCTCTGACCGGAGATTTCAACTTTGGAAAGTCGCGAGGCGCGGCTCTTGCTATTTGACTCGGCCGAGCACAATGGATGAAGTGGCGTCCTTCACGGACGCAAGTGCCAGGAGTTCCGAGTCGAGAAACTGCCCGAATGCTTCAAGGTCGCTTGCCACCACTTCTCCGGAAATCATGTGGCAGGTCGTGACCAGTGTTTGACCATTCACCCAACGACGAAACTCGTGAGCGAGCTCCGGGTTCTGGCGATCGACGGTTACCGCTACGAACGCCTTGACGTTGTGTCCCAGCGCTTTCTCGTTCAGACGTATCGTGAAGCCTTCGATCACGCCCTTCCTCTGCAACGCTTCGACGCGTCGTTGACAGGCACTGGTCGACAGGTTGATGCGTTCAGCGAGCCGCACCCAACTCATGCGTGCGTTCCCTTGAAGGGCATCGAGTATCGCTGCGTCGAATTTGTCCATGGTGCATGTATCCGTCGTAAGAGAGTGGATAGTGTACTATTTCATGCGTTACAGTTGCATGACACGCAGTATTTTGCAGTCACTTCAGTCGCCCACAGGAGTAAACTGGTTCCGGAAGCAGCCACTGTGGGAGATTTGATATGTCCTATCTGAAGAAAATCGACCATGTGACCTATGCGGTCGCCTCAGGGAACATCGAAAAATGGGCCTGGTTCCACATCGAAGAGGAAGGAGGCACGCAGATCAAGCGAATCGACGACGCACGGCCTGGACATCCCAACAGCAGCATGAAGA
>JAQAJI010000016.1 GCA_028278665.1 Candidatus Rariloculus versatilis | reverse complement strand
CGTCGAAAGAACCGGAAGAGGCACGAAACAGTAGCCAGGAAGTTGTTGAGACGAGGCTGGAAACAGGGTCAGGCAATTGTCGAGACGAGGCTGGAAGCAGGGTCAGGCAATCGTTGAGACGAGGCTGGAGACAGCGGTCGAGCAATCGTTGAGATGAGACAGGAAACAATGGTCAGGCAAACGTCGAGACGCGGCTGAAAACAGCGGGCGGGAAAACGTTGAAAGGAGGCGGGAAATGATCAGGCAAACATTGAAATACGGCGTCATCGTCCTCGGCGGCTGGCTCATGGCTACCGCGTCGCTGCAGGCACACCACTCGCTTGCCGCCACCTATGCGATGGGCGAGGAAGGGCAGGTGTCGGGCGCGTTCAAGGAGTTCAGGATCGTCAATCCCCACTCCTCGATGAAGATGGACGTGACGAATCATGACGGCACGGTCACGGAATGGACCTTCACCGGCGGCAGCGTCAGCACGCTTGCGCGCCTCGGGCTCGGCCGGACCGGGCCGAACGCGCTACGCCGCGGCGACCCGATCACGGTCACCTACATGCCGGCAATCCGGAGCGAAAGTCCCCTTGGGCTCTTGAAGACGATCACGTACGAAGACGGACGCGTGCTCGAATTCCGCGTGGATTGATCGTCATGAACGCCAAAAGAACCATTGTTGCGGCTGGCATCGCAGTCGGCGTGACCCTCGCGATCGGCGCCCCATCGACGGCCGGCGCGCAGAGCGGTACCGAGCGCGAGAGTTTCGAACCCTACACGCCCGCGCCCGACGCCACGGATCTGAAGTCCGTGCTCTTCAACTGGATGTGGCACATGGGCATGCTCAAGGGCCACGATGAGCGCGACGTGGTCGCGACGCTCGAGTACCAGGGCACGGGGACGATCGAGGTCGGCGGCGAGTCCTGCGCGCTCACGCGCTACCGGGTCAGCACGCACTACCAGTCGCTGGTGCAGCGCACCGACTACGCCTGCACGCTGCCGGACGGGCAGGAGCACTCGAACATCGAGGTCGTGAGCGGGCTTTACGCCTGGGACGAAGACGTGCGCGGCGCCGGGATCGGCCGTACGGGTGGCCAGACCACGCCGCGGCCCGAAACCGTCGAGGCACGGCTCATCCGCTTCTGGGCGAGTCCGCAGGGCGCACCGAAGGCGGCCGTGGCCGCGTCCGTCGAGACCTTCTGGCTCGGCGCCAACCCGGGCACGCTATTCGACGACGGGATCATGGAGTCGGGCGAGACCTCGCTGACCTGGGAGTCGGGCCAGGCGGTGCTCACGTTCCCGCTCATGGGCGTGCCGGGCGCGATGGCGACCGCGACCCTCAACGAGCGCTACATGACCGAACGCGTCCTGGTCACGCACGGCGACAAAACGACCGAGTTCGACTACGGAGACTACGGGGACTGGAACAACCCGCTGCACAAGATCGAGGTGTTCTACGCCGGCGAGACACTCGAAAGGCTGAACGGCGAGGTCGTGCGCGAGCTTGCGACGGTCGAGACCGAAACCGGCAACGTTTACGTGGTCGCGCCGGTTCCGGCAGGCGTGCGCGAGGCGATCGGCGAGACCGCTGCGCTGCCGCGGCCTGTCATGGCCAAGGTGGAACCGCCCGTCGACATGACCGTCCCGACGCCGCGTCTCGCCGGCAAGCCCGACATGACGGGCGTCTGGGCGCATTCTGACCGCGTCGGCAACTACCAGACGGGCGGCGGGCGACGCTGCGGCCCGACCCAGAACGAGGAATGCAGCCGGCGCATCAACCAGACTGAGGACTATGCGCTCTACGCGCCGTCGCGCTTCGGCGGCACGGGCTACCCGCTGTATGAGCCGGAATACTGGGACGAGATTCAGCAGCTCGACATGTGGACGAACCTCGAAGATCCCGTCATGACCTGTCAGCCGCTCGGGATACCGCGCCACGGCGTGCCCAGGCGCATCTACCAGACCGGGAACGACATCACGTTCATCTACGGGCAGTTCGCCGACGCCGGCGGCGGCACGGGCGAGTACCGCATCATCCCGACCGACGGCCGCGACCACGCGCCGAATGCGGAATACTCCTACACGTACATGGGTTCGACCGTCGGACATTGGGACGGCGACACGCTCGTGCTCGACTCGATCGGTTTCACGGACCGCACCTGGATCGGCCGCGGCGGCTTCTTCCACACCGACCGCATGCGCGTCATCGAACGGCTGACGCGGCGGGGCAATGCGCTGCTCTTCGACGTCACCATCGAGGACCCGGACGTGCTCGTCGAGCCCTACGTGATCCCGACCCGAACGCTCAGGCTCAACACGAACCCCGACGCGGGACTCCTGCCGGAGCGCGGTTCCTGCGAGACCTTTGAAGACGGAGCGATTGCCACGCAGATCCGGCACTAGGAGCCTGCGCCGCAGAAAGTCGCGACAGCGAGAATTCGCTATCGCGACTGCAACCGCACGGAGTTTCTTGCCGTCTTGCCGGAAGAGTCTCGCGATTGGCCAGGTCGTGTGCCGCAGCCAGCTGGGCAATAAACGTTTCTGGCGTTGTTGGCCAGAAGCAATCGTTGCAATGTCCGGCGATCTGCCGTACGTTTGAGTCTCGCAGAGGAGACCGTCAGATGTTGGATTTTCGCGATTGGGCTGTGGACATTGAGGGACCGAAGACCGCTCGAATGGAGCAACGCACCAAACCACACGTCAAGGCCCAGATCCAGCAGGCTGCGGCGCTGCTGGGCGTTGACGAGACGACATTCGTGACCAGCGTGGCGCTTGAGCGTGCCCGCAAGACGATCGAGAATCATGAACGTACGCTTCTCTCGGCCGAAGACCACGCCGTGGTCCTCGCCGCGCTTGACAACCCTGCCGAACCTACTGACGAACTGCGCGAAGCCATGGCGCTACACCGGAAACGGGTAGCGCATGGCGGATGAGGCCGTCCCGGATCGGCAAGCGCTAGTCATCGAACCGCTGGACCCAGGCAGACACGATCGCCGATCGTTCGCCTGCGGGACCATCCGGCTGGACAACTTTCTCAAGCGGACCGCCCGAAAGCAGCACGCGGACGACTTCACGCGTGTCTGGGTCGCGACCGATGGCCGCAGCCCTCGCATTCTCGGTTGGTATGCCCTGAACGCCCATTCTCTTGAAGTCAGCGACCTCCCGGACGACCTGGCGCGGCGTGCGCCGCGTCACGGCGTCATCCCGGCCGTGTACCTCTCGATGATCGCAGTCGACCACCGCCACCAGGGCGGGGGCATTGGCCGAGTTCTCATGGCTGATGCGTTGAAACGCGTTGCTTGTGCAGCCGACCAGGTTGGCATAAGGGTCGTGGTGCTTGATGTCATCGAGGACGGAGGCGACGAGTCCACGGCAAGTCGCCTGGCGTTCTATGGCGCCATCGGGTTTCAGCCGCTACCCGACCGCCCGCTCAGGATGTTCATCGGCATCGAGACGATACGCAGAGCCTTGTAGCGGAAGAATGCGGGTAGCGTTGCCCGTCGCGACGAAGCGCTGCATGAACGCGAGGAGTGTGAACTACAAATTTGGTATCAAGTAGTAGTTTATTGACGTTTGGCCTGGGTTCGCGGCCAGGCTCCCGGTCGCCTACGGCGCCTCGACGACTCTGAGAACCAGTTCGCCGATACGCAGGTCCCTGAA
Organism: Candidatus Rariloculus versatilis; assembly: GCA_028278665.1. GTDB lineage: Bacteria > Pseudomonadota > Gammaproteobacteria > Steroidobacterales > Rariloculaceae > Rariloculus > Rariloculus versatilis. The sequence continues at coordinate 33,921 of JAQAJI010000016.1, read as the reverse complement.
CTCGGCGTCGACCGTCTCGATGGCTCCTTCCGTCAATGCCGTCTGCAATCCGTCGGGGCGATCCGCCTCGACGGGCGTGTCGGTCGGGACACCATCGAGCCCGATGGAGCCAGGGGATGCGACGATGACGGGCGTCCTGCCGGCTACGGGGCGCCGGCCAGATTCGAAGGTGGTCCCGGACAGTCGCCCGCTTGCCGGCCCGCGCACGAACTCGAGCGCAAGCGCCCGCCACGCATTGTCGCGCCGCTGAAAGGCCCAGGCCTGAAACTCGTTCAAGACGAGGACGTACTCCATGACGCCGTCGTCGCTGAGGTCCACTTCGATGAGCACCGGCGGAACGTTGCCCGTCGGCGTCACGAGCGCCCGTGGCAGACCGATGGCATCGATCGTTGCTCGCAGGTCGCCGGGCACCTCGAAAGGCGCCGGCCGGTAGATCATCTCGTCCCAGATGTCGCGGCTTTCGACCCGGGCGGCGCGAATCCACGGTGGCTCCGGGTTGCGGATCAACTCGGCCAGCTCCGGATCCGAATCCCCGTATTGCTCGAGCAGTTCCTGGGTCCACAGGTACGCGGGTCGTCCAAGGAACTCGCCGGCGTAGAAAAAATCGAATTCGCGAAGCTCGATCTCGCCGCTTTCCACGCGCCGTTGCTGGCTCTCGAGCGAAATCAGCCGGAAATCGAGCAGCGGGCTGTTCGAAAGCAGCATGAACGCGAGAATCGCAAGGCCCATCGACCTGTTCACGAAGGCCAGGTTGCGCGGCCAGGCATCGCGAAGCCTGAGGATGCTCCCAGCATAGCCGCACGAGAAAAGCGCAAGAATGATGCACACGGCCAGCGCCCAGCAACGCTCCACGGTCCAGCCGTACTGCGTGATCCTTAGCGACAGGCCGTAAAGCGCAAGCGCGGACACGATCGGCAGCAGAGTGGCGCCGACGTAGACCAGCCGATGCACGCTCGGCGGATACGGTTCACCTCGCCCGGTCTGGTAGACGGCGTTGAGGAAGAAGAGTGCGAGCCCGTTGAGCGCCATGAGCAGCGCCGTGCCGCTGCCGACATCCCAGAGAGGCTCAAGGCCCGTGAAGGGGAGTGCGGCCAGGAATATCGCGAGCATCACGATCAACAGCGGCAGCAGCAGACGCATCAGGCCTTCGAGCAGCCCCGTCAGCCCGTCGATGACGCGGGCAAGTCCGCGGAAGATGAAAGTGCCGAGCCCGAAGCAAATGGCGATGACCGGGAAGGCGAACCACATCTGCTGGAATAGCTCCAGGAAAAACCCGATGCCGATCACGTTGAGAAGGCTCGCCCACAGCATGAGCACGAGGTAGATGCCGCCCGCCATGACGGCGGAAAGTCCCGCCACGAGGAAGTTGCGCCAGGAGTTGGCGAAGAGCTCCGCGTAGATGACGGGGCGTCGGGCCGCAAGCGGCTGCAGGTACATGAGCGCCTTGAAGCTGGCGACCGCCGAGGTGATCAGGAACACCGCGACGATGGACTCGGTCGCAAAGGCGCCCGGCGGCGACATCCGCGAGCCCGTGTATACCGCCACGGCCACGAGCAGACTCGCAAAGAGGCTCGCACCTGCGATCGTGCGGCGCGCATTGGCCGCGTCGATGCTCAGGTGCAGCAGCACCGGCCACGCCACCGCGAGCGTCCACAGCGGCAGGTTCCAGACCGGTTGCCCGCTCGGCCAGGCGTCGTTGAGTTCGGCGAGCGTGAGCAGGTAGAGCACAGCGCCCTGCGCCAGCGCAATTCCGAGCGTCACCTTGAGCGGCGCGCGGGTCGTGGATGAGCTCACGAGCTGCCTTGACGGGCGCGCGGCGGCGAACGGGGATTCTCGGTCGGTCACGTCGGGGAGCTTCGGGACGATGCGGGCGTCAGTGACGGGATTGTCGCGCCTGCGGGTCGCGCCTGTCCATTTTCGCCGGCGCTGCGCACAAATGGGGAACGAGTGCAGAGCCGGTTCCGGAGCCACCTTCCCGGCCCGCGCCGGTCCGGCTCCGCCAGCGCTCCTGCCGGCGTCAGCCCCGCACGCGACCAGCGCCCGGCGGTGTCAGCCCCGCTCCGCCAGCGTCATCCACGTCTGCAAACCCGGTCCCGTGTACTCGGCGGCCGGGCGGATGAGCTTGTTGTCGGCGCGCTGCTCGAAGACGTGCGCCGACCAGCCGGTGATGCGTGAACACACGAAGATGGGTGTGAAAAGGTAGGTCGGTATTCCCATGAAGTGGTACATGCTCGCCGGGTAAAAGTCCGCGTTCGCGAACGGCTCCGATGGCCGGCAGCAGACCCGGTTCGAGCCGCCCGCGCGGTCACCGAATATCGCGGCGTCGCCGTGTATCGCGGCGTCACCGAGAATCGCGGTGCCAGCTAAAATCGCGGCGACGGTGAAAGTCTCGGTGTCGCCGACGATCCCGTTCGTGGTCGATCGCCGCCGGCCATTGTATAGTTTCGCCGCCAGCGACGCCGGGGACGTCCGGGGGCACGGCTTGTCGGCGTCCGGGCGAGCCGGACCTTTCCGCGCAGGTTTCGATGCTGATAACGACGACTGAACCTCCCTGGTGGGGCCGTTGGCGCGAAGCCGACGGCGCGACGATCCTGCACGTCGACCTGAGTGCGTACGCCGCTCGCGATGCGCTCGCCGTTGCCCTGCTCGACGAAGCGGAGCAGGCGCGCCGGCGCCGCCTGCTCGCGGCGCGCGCCCGGCGCGAGTTTGCGCTGTGTCGCGCGGCGCTGCGGGTCGTACTCGCCGAGCGGCTGGGCTGCGACAACTCGCAACTCTCCTTCGGCTACCTCGAGCACGGCAAACCGTTTGCCCGTGTCGACGGCCGGCGCGCGGCCATCGACTTTAACGTCAGCCACAGCGGCCTCCACGGGCTCATCGCGGTCGGCGAGCACGCGCAGATTGGCCTCGACGTGGAGGAACGCAGGCCGCGCAAGGATTTCGAGGGCATTGGCAGCCTGGTGTTCAGCACGGCCGAGCGGCAGTTGCTGGCGGCGGCCGACGACCGGAGCGAGAGCCAGGTGTTCTATCGCCTCTGGAGCCTCAAGGAAGCGCTGATCAAGGCCATCGGTACGGGCTTTTCGCTGGCTCCGACGGGCATCGAACTCCCGGCCGCGATGTTGCGCGGCGCCAGGTCGGGGGAGTACCGCTTTGCGCATTTGCCTGCGGAGACCTGGAAGCTCATCGACCTCGGCGAACGCCGGTTCGCGGCCGCGCTGGCCTACCCGGTGACGTTGCCGTAGCGGTCCGCGGCCGCCACCCGCGGCTCATTCAACTCCGATCGCTGCAGCGCTTGTGCCCGGAATTGCCCGTGGCCTACAATCGCCGCGCTACTGTCGCAGCAAAAAGCCCGATTTTTTTACTGGCTTGCAAGAGCTTTCGTACACGGGGAGTACGTTCATGTCCAATACCGCAGATCGCCTCGGAACACTCATTAGAGACAATCTCGACCTCGATCACGATCCCGATCTCGACGTAAAGTTTTCCGACGTGGCCATCTCGTCGGTTGAAGCGGTCGCGTTCTTCAAGCTGGTCAACGAGGAGTTCAGCCTCGGCCTGGCCGCCGAAGAATGCCGTCAATTCGAGACCCTGAGACAACTCGTCGATTTCATCGACGCGCGTGGAGGCTGAGCAGTCTCAGCCACTTCGGGACACCTGTCGCCGTTGCCTTCACGGGCCGTCGAACGGGGCCGTCCCGCACGACATTCGAAGGCAGACATCTTCGTCGCCTGACCTTGCCGTCGGCAGTGCCGGCCTGCAGGCCGGCGCCGGCCGGTCAACACGTGTTCGCTCGTGATCGCGAAGACCGTCTGGGAACTCCCCGAACCGCTCGCAACCCTCGAGGTTCGCCTCGACGACAACGCCGTCACGACGGTTCGCCGCCACGGCAATCCCCTGGGCCCTCGCCTGGTCCTGAGTCACGCCAACGGCCTCGCGATCGATCTTTACTATCCATTCTGGTCGCTGTTGGCCGATGATTACGACCTCGTCGTCTACGATCTCAGGAACCACGGCTGGAACGCGGTGGGCCCGCGCCGGGACCACAACATTCCGACGCTGATTCACGACCAGGACCTGATCGTTGAATCGGTCGGCGCAACCTGGGGCCGCAAGCCCACCTACGGCATATTTCACTCGGTCGCCACCCTCGTGGCCATTCTCGCTGACACCGAGGCGTATTCGGGGCTCGTGCTGTTCGACCCGCCCCTGTGCAAGCCCGCGGCGAACGAAGCGGAATTCGACGCCGCGGCAGAGCGCTCGGCCGCGTTGATCCGGCGCCGGAGCGCAACGTTCCGGTCGTTGTACGAATTCATTGAAGTGCTCATGGTGGTTCCCGGCTTCAGCCGCGTCGCGCCCGGCGTGCGCGAACTCATGGCAAGCACGACGCTTCGCCCGCGCAGCGACGGCGACGGCTACGAACTGCGCTGTCCGCGCGAATACGAAGCGCAGATCAGCGAATACGTCCGGGGTTTCGCGCCGCTGCTGGATCTCTCGCTCCTGACCTGCCCGACTAAGGTGATCGGTGCCGATCCGACGCTGCCCTATGCCTTCCTGCCGACATTCGACCTGAGTCAGGCGACGGCCGTCGACTACGATTTCGTGCCCGAGGCGACACACTTCCTGCAATTCGAGAAGCCACGGGAGTGCGCGGCGCTCGTGAGGGAGTTTCTGGAAGCGAACGGCGCAGGCAGTACGCGGTAAGAGTCCCGCGTCGCACCGGAACCGGCGAGGCGCCCGGCCGGCGAAGCGTCCGCCCGGCGAAGGGCCCGCTCGGCGAAGCGTCCGCCGGCGCAGCGCCCGCCCGGCAAGGCGCGAGGCGGTCTTCCGCCAAACGCAGAGGAGCGTTCACTGCGGACTGCTAGCCTGCGGATTTGCGTTCCGGAAGCCAGAAGCGCCGCTGCTGGAACGGGTAGTCCGGCAGCGCGATCCGCCGCCGCATCTCCCCGGCGAAAAGCCCCTCGAATGACAGCGTCAGCCCCTCCTCGTAGGCCGAGGCATACGCTTGCACCAGGTCCGTATCCGAATCCGCGAACTGTTCCGGACCCGTAGCGGTTCCTCGCGATTGCGGCAACGCAGCCGGGGCCGAGTCGCCGCGTCCGGCGGGCGACCCGGTCGGCTCGTATGTGTCTGCGACCGCGCTGAGCCGCTCGCGCAGCGAATCGGCGTCGTGAAACACGACGGCGGCGCGATGGCTGAAATGGCTGCGCCCCACGGCGGCGGTCCAGGCCATGTCCGCGAGCAGCGCTGCGCCCGCCCCGTCATCGCCATCGAGGACGTCCGCCGCCTCGTCGAGCCATACCAGGTAGCGCCGCGCGAGCGCACGGAGCGCTTCGCCGGATTTGGCGGACAACGGCAGGAGCCGCTTGCCCTGCGGCTGATTCCCGTCGTCGCGAGGAGACGATTCGCCAACTGCGCCCGCCCGGGCCGGCGCAGGAGGCGCGGCGCCGGCACCCGCTACGGCACCCGCACCCGCTACGGCACCCGCACGCGGTACGGCACCCGCACCTGGCACGGCACCTGCACCTGGCACGGCACCTGCACCTGGCACGGAACCTGCGCGCGGCACGGCACCCGCACGCGGTACGGCCGGTACGACGCGGCGCGCATTGCCTGCGGGCGGCCGCCAGCCGTTGCCGCCGGCAACGTCGCCGGTCACGCTGGCGCCGTCAGCTCCGGTGGCCCGGTCGGCGCCGGCAGTTCGGTCAGCCCCGGTCGTCGGATTCGTCGAGGCGGCCCGGTCAGCCTCGGCACGGCCCTCGATGACGACGTGGGCGTTCACGCCCGATATCCCGAACGCGCTGACGCCCGCTCGCGGCGGGCGCCCGGGCGCTTCGGGCCAGGCGGCCGGCTCCGACACCACTCTGAGCGGTAGCTGCTCCCAATCCACGAGCGTACTCGGATCGCGAAAGTGCAGTTGCCGCGGGATCGCGCCGTGGCGCATCGCGAGCACGGCCTTGATCAGGCTTGCGATTCCGGCCGCCGACTCGAGATGGCCGATGTTGGTCTTGACCGAACCCACGAGCAGCGGATGGTCCGCATCGCGCCCCTTGCCGTAGGCCGCGGCCGCGGCCTGCAGCTCGATAGGGTCGCCGAACGCGGAGCCCGCGCCGTGGGCCTCGAGGTAGTCCACTTCCGACGGCGCGACGCCCGCCTGCGACAGGGCGCGCTCGATGACCCGTTCCTGGGCCGGACCGTTCGGAACCGTCGCGCCGGCCGTCGCGCCGTTCTGGTTGAACGCCGAGCCGCGGATCACGGCCCAGACGCGGTCGCCGTCGGCCTCGGCGTCGGCAAGCCGTTTCAGCACGACCATCCCGCAGCCTTCGCCGCGCACGAAGCCGTTCGCGCCGGCATCGAAGGTCCGGCAGGCGCCCTCGTTCGACAGCATCCCGAGATCCGCCATCTCCCTCGTGATCCCTGCCGAGAGCACCGCGCTCGCGCCGCCGACGAGCGCCATGTCCGCTTCGCCGAGCCGCAGCCCCATGACGGCCTGATGCACGGCCACCAGTGACGAGGCGCAGTTCAGTTCCACCGGCATGCTGGGTCCGGCAAGGCCGAAGCGAAACGCGAGCCGTCCTGCCGCCATGCTCGCGGCGGTGGCGAGATAACCGATGCCGTAGTCGCCGCGCTTCATGAGGTCGCGGTATTCGCTCGTGGCGATGCCGATGTAGACGCCCGTGCGGCTGCCCTTGAGCCCGTCGGGATCGAGTCCGGCGTCCTCGAACGCCCGCCAGCTCGTCTCGAGCAGCATGCGTTGCTGTGGATCGATGAGCCGCGCCTCGATCGGCGCGATGCCGAAGAAGCGCGCATCGAAGCGGTCGATGCCCTCGACGAAGCCGGCCCGGCGATAGGTGGCGTATTGGCCGCCCAGCTCGTTGAGGTAGTCGTCGCGGATGCCCGATTCGTGGCGCTGCTCGCTCACCGCATCGTAACCGGCACCGAGCTGGCGCCAGAACGAGGGCAGGTCGGGCGCGCCGGGGAAGCGGCAGGCCATGCCGATGACGGCGATGGCGTTGTCGGCGATGTCCTGGCCCGGCCCCGCTGCCGTGGATTGAAGCGCGGGTTGCGGCGCTGGCTCGGTCGCGCTGGCAGCCGAGGTACCGGAAGACCCGGGAGGAGCGGCAGCGGGAGCGTCCGAAGGAGCTGCGGCAGGGTCGGTGGCAGGAGCGGTACCAGGGTCGGCGGCAGGTACCGCGCCAGCCGAGGCGACGGTCGGGGCATCGGTGGCGGCGGGAGCGCCGGGGGCACCCGCGGCAGCAGCCGCATCGGGAGCGCCGGAGGGAGTGCCGGCAGGAGCGGCAGCAGGCTCGCCGGGCGTACTCGCGGACGGAGCAGCAGGAACGCCGGAGGCACCCGCGGTAGCAGCCGCATCGGGAGCGCCGGAGGAAGTACCGGCAGGGGCGGTAGCCGGAGCCGCAGCAGGATCGTCAGCAGCAGCGCTGGCGGAAATGGCGGCCGGAGCGGTAGCAGTGCCGGAGGCAACAGCGCCTGCAACGGCAGCGGCAGCGCCCGGAGCGTCGCCGCCGACCAGCTCGGTCAGTTCGGTCGCGAGATGGCCTGCGAGCGCGCCGATGTCTGGATAGTCGAACACGACCGTGTTCGAGGCCGTGTAGGCACCGGCGAACGCGCGGTTCAGCCGGTTGCGCAACTCCACCGCCATGAGCGAATCCATGCCGAGATCGAAAAAGCCCACCGTCGGCGCCGGCGTCGATGGCAGCCTCAGCACCGCCTTGACTTCCTCCTGCAGGAACGACACGAGCACCTTCGTGCGCGCCGCCGCGGGAGCGCTCTGCAAGCGCGACTGCAGGTCCTCGCCCGAGGCCCCGTCCGCCTCGTCGTCCGCGCCTTCCGCCAGCAGATCTTCGAGCAGCGGCGGGCGGTTCTCGAGCGATTCGCCGAACGCGACCCAGTCGCGCGCGACCACGACGCTGGTCGTGGCGTCGTCGCGCACCAGCCGGTCGAAGGCCCTCAGGCCCTGTTGCGGGGCGATCCACTCGATTTCGCCGCTTGCGGAGCGCCGGCTCATCCGCTCGCGCTGTTCCTCGGCTTCGCCAATTTCCGACCACGCGCCCCAGGCGATGGCCTGGCCAGCGAGCCCGAGCGCGCGCCTGTGCGCGGCGAGTTGGTCGAGGAATGCGTTGGCCGCGGCGTGGTTCGATTGCCCGGGATTGCCGAGCACGCCCGCGACGCTTGAGAAGAGCACGAACATGTCGAGGTCGCGGTCGACGGTCGCGCGGTGCAAATGCCACGCGCCGAGCACCTTCGGCCACAGCACCGTCTCGAAGCTCTCCCAGGTCTGGTTGCCGATGGCGGCATCGGCCAGCACGCCGACGCTGTGGATGACGCCGCCGAGCGGCGGCAGGCTCGCATTCATGCGTTCGAACATGGCGTCGAGCGCGGCGGGATCTGTGACGTCCGCGAGTTCCACCTGCACCGTGGCTCCGCGCCCGCGCAACGCCTCGATCGCGGCTTGTGCTTCGGCGTCCGGAGCCCGCCGGCCGTTGAGCACGATGGCACCGGCGCCGCGCTCGGCGAGCCAGCCGGCGATGGCAATGCCGATCCCGCCGAGTCCACCGGTCACGAGGTAGCTGCAGTCGTCGCGAAGCTCTCCCCGGGCGAGCGGCGAGTTGGTCAGGACGATCTTGCCGATGTGCCGGGCTGCCCGCATGCACTTGATCGCCGCGGACGTTTCGGCCAACGGCCAGCGCGCGTGGCGCAAGGGTTGCAGCGTGCCGTCGGCCAACTGGCCGAGCACGCGGCGCAGGATGACTCCGGCATGGACCGGGTCGTCTTCCTTGAGCGCATCGATCGCGAGAATGTCGTAGGACACGTCCGGACGAGCCGCCGACATCTCCTCCTCGCTGAGGATGTCGACGCGCGACATCTCGACGAAGCGTCCGCCGTCGGCGAGGCAGGCGAGGCTCGCATCGATGAAGCCCTCGGTCGTCAGGCTGTTGAGAACGACGTCGACGCCGGCGCCGTCCGTGATCCCGAGGATCTGCTCGCTGAACGCGGTCGTTCGACTGTCGAACACGTGCTCAACGCCGAGCGAGCGCAGGTAGTCGCGCTTGCGCGCGCTTGCGGTCGCGAACACTTCGCCGCCCGCGGCCCGGGCCAACTGGATCGCCGCGAGCCCGACGCCGCCCGCGCCCGCGTGGATGAGCACGCGGTCGCCGGACTTGAGACCCGCAAGGTCGAACGACAGTGCCGCGGAAACGAAGGCCGTCGGGATCGTCGCAAGCTCGCTGACCGGGAAACCGTCGGGCGCGGGCGCCACCATCGCTTCGAGCGTCACGGTCTCCGACGCAAAGCCGCGGAACGTCAGTCCGACGACGCGATCGTCGACAGCGACGCTGTTGACGGCCTCGCCGACCTCGAGCACGCGGCCGCAGAACTCGCCGCCCATGAAGTCGTCAACGAGGCCGATGGCGATGAATACGTCGCGGAAGTTCAGCCCGAAGGCCTCGATCGACGCGCGGATCTCGGTCGGTTCGAGTTCGCGATCCGGCAGGGGTTCCACCGTGATGGCTTCGAGCGAACCCCCGGCATCGGGCCTGAGCGCCCAGCCGGGCTCGTCCGGCAAGGCGAGCCGGTCGGTTACGGCCGCGGCGCGGACCAGCCGCGCGCACTGGCGGCGGCCGAAGCGCCAGGCGATGTGGGTTTCCTCGTCCGGGTACAGGAGCTCGTCCGCGAGTTCGGCCGCGGGAATCTCGTCGGCGGGGTCGAGATCGAACATCCTCGGCTGAAACTGCGGCAGCTCCCTGGCCGCGACCTTGCCGAGACCCCAGAGCGTGGCGCCGGCGAGCTCTCCACCGCGCTCGCGTTCGAGCACCTGGGCGCCGCGCGTGACGTACCAGAGGCCTTTCGCGGGAACGTGGTCGCTCTCGGCGAGCGCCTGCGTCAACGCGAGCGCGCCCGCCGCGGTCCGCCGCGTATCCGCGGCCATTTCCTGCGTGGACGCCTCGGCGCCGTGCCCGTCCAGCCCCGCGAGATGGACGATGCCGGCGAGCGGCGGGTCCGTCGGCAGTTCGTCGAGCAGCGATGTCCACGATTCGCGCCGCTCGGTCTCGACGAAAGCCTCGACGATGCGCTCGTGGTTCGCCACCGTCGGGTGGCTGCCTTGCGCCTCGTCCGCGTTTTGCGCTGCCGTTGGACGACTGCCCTGCGCCTCGTCGGCTTGTTGCGCGGCCGTCGGATGGCTGCCTTGCGCCTCATCCGCGCGTTGCGTCGCGGACCAATCATCGTCCGACGATACCTCGACAGATGGCGCCCCGGCCGGCTGCCTGCCCTGCGCGTTGGCGCCTGCAAGCACCACCGTCTGGTTGCGCTCGGCCAGGTGCTCGGCCAGCCGCGCCGCCACGCCGCCGCGATCGGCAGCCATGAGCCAGACGCCGGTTTCCTCGGTCACCTCCGCCGGTCCCTGCGCGACGATGACGCCGCGATCGGGGTTGGCGTTGGGGTCGGATTCGTCGAAGCCGAGGATCGCGATGTCCGCGAAGCCCGCGTCTTCGAGCGCCCGGCGCCAGACGCGCGGCGTCGCGAGCGCGTGGTGCGAACGGTAGTCGTCGGCGAAACGCCACCAGCCGTCGAGCTGCCCGAAGGTCAGGTCGAGCCAGCCCTGGCCGCGCAGGTTCTCAAGCGCCACCACCTGGCCCGACGGCGCGAGCAGCGTCAGGCAGTGCGCCAGCGTCTCGTTCAGGTAGCGCGTGGCGTGCAGGACGTTGGACGCGATGACGAGATCGTAGCCGTGGCGATCGAAGCCCTGTTCGACGGGGTCCTTCTCGATGTCGAGCACGCGGTAGTCGATCGACGCCTCGGCGCCGCCGAAGCGTGCTTCGGCTTCCGCAAAGAAACCGGCGGAGATGTCCGTATAGACGAATTCGTAGCGGCCTTCGGGAAGTTCCGGGAGGATGGCGGCCGTCGCCGAACCCGTGCCTGCGCCGACCTCGATGATTCTGAGCTTCCGGCTGGCGGGCAGCGAGGCAAGCAGCTTTGCCGTCGCATCGGCGAGCAGCCGGTTGGCGGCGCGGGCCACGGGCGCCTTGAGGTAGAGATCCGCGGCCGTCGGTTCGCCGCTGCTGAAGAGCAGCGTCAGCGGGTCCATGCGGCCCTGGAGCACGTCGGGAAGAGCCGCGGCGCTGCGCCGGAACAGACCGATTTCGGTCGTTCCGTGCGTATACAGTCCCGCCATCCGGACGGCTTCGGCATCCGGGTCCGCCGCGAGCCCGTCGGGCAACGGCTCACCCGACGCGACAACGACCCTGAACCCGTCGCCGTTCGCTTCGAGCACGCCGGCACGCGCGCACATTTCGAGCAGCCGCCGGAACACGCGCACGTGCTCGTCACCAACCTCCAGACCCTTTCGCAGAGTCTCCGAATCCACGACCTCGCCGGCGACGCGCTGCCAGCCGAGCGTGTCGAGCGTCGCGAGCGCGTAGGCGAGCGACAGTTGTTCGAGATCGGCGAGCAACGCGGCCCGGTCCCCGGGATCGACGCCCTCGTCGGCGACGTACTGCGGGAAGAGATTCGTGCTTGCCCGAATTTCGGAGGGTGGCGTCAGGAAGTCGGCGGGCAGTACGCCCGGCTCGCGAGCGCCGTCGTGCCAGACGAGTTCGTAGAGCAGCGGGTCGATGCCTTCCACGGCCGATAGCAGCGCCGCGCGCGTCGCCCGCTTCACCGCGAAGCCCTCGATCTCGCCGACGAGTGCACCGTCCGGGCCGAGCAGCCGCAGGTCGGCGGTCCGGACCTCAGGCGCAGCGTCGCCCCGGACGTCCGCCGCGTCGCTCCTGGTATCTACGGCGTTCCCCCGGCTCTCTGCCGCGTCGCTCGGGACATCTGCGGCGTCACCCCGGATGTCCGCCGTGTCGCCGCGGGCGGACGCCGCGTCGCCTCCCGGCGTCTCGCGCATTCGCACATGACAGACGAGCTTCTCGGGCACGCTGTCCGCGAGCCAGAGCCGCTCCCACGCGAACGGCAGCCAGGTGATCCCCCTGTCGTCGCCGTCCGGGTTGCGGGCGGCGCCCATGGCCTGGAAGCAGCCGTCGAGCAGAAGCGGGTGAACGTCAAGCGGGCCTCGTTCGAGACCGGCCGGCAGCGCCACCTGGGCGACTGCCTCGCCCTGCCTCGCCACGAGACCTTCAAGAGTGCGGAAGGAGGGACCCAGATCGATGCCGACCGTGGTCTTGGCCTGGTAGTAGGCGGCGATGTCGACGGGCGCAAGCCCTGCCCTGAGGCCCTCGACATCGGTCGGTGGCGCAGACGTCGGCGCGGCGGACGGGTCTGTCGAGATGCGGCCCTCCGCGTGCAGCGTCCAGCCGTTCTCGCCGTCGCCCCGGCTCAGGATGCGGACCCTCGCACCGCTGCCGTCGCTGCCATCGTCGATCAGCACCTGCACGCGCCGGCCGGGCTCCGCGCCGCCGTCGACGAGTCCTGCCCCGCCGTCGACGACACCCGCGCCGCCACCGTCCGCGCCGCTGTTCGCGAACACGAGTGCGCTTTGCATCTGGAAGTCTTTGACGACAGCCGCATCTCCGCCCTCGGCGAGCGAGGCCGCGGCCGCCATGGCGCCGTAGAGCGCCCCTGGCGCGATGAGCCGGCCGAAGACGCGGTGGTCGGCGAGCCATTCGGGATCGGAGGGGAAGAGCTCAGTATCGAACACGATTTCCCCGCTCGCCGATTCATGGCGCGTGCCGAGCAGCGGGTGACCGGCGCCGGGCCGGCGTCCCCGCGGCGGCTTGACCCAGTGGACCTCTCGCTGGAAGGGATAAGCCGGCAGCGCGATCCGCCGCCGCGCCTCGCCCGCGAAAAGCCCCTCGAAGGCGAGCGCGAGCCCGGCCTCCCAGGCGCCGCAGGCCGCCTCGACGAAGCCGCCGCCGGTCCCGGGCGCGGGCGGCGGCTCGTCCTTCGAGGGCCGTTGCAGGCTCGAGACGATGGCGGGCACGGCGCCGCCGCCTTCCGGCCAGGACAGGCCCAGCATCGGGCCGAGCACGGCGTGAGGGCCGATTTCGACGACGGCATCGACCCCGAACTTGGCGAGCGTCTCGATGCAGGCGCGAAACGCCACCGGTTCGCGCGCCTGACGACGCCAGTAGGTCGCATCGGGCGCTTCGCCCGCCGCAAGGAGTTCGCCGCTGAGGTTGCTGACGAACGGCAGGACCGGGGGCTCGTACGCGATCTTCGCAAGCGCCGCCTCGAGATCGCCGAGCGCCGGCTCGATCATGGCGCTGTGGTAGGCCGGACTCTTGCGCAGCCGCGCGACGCGAACCTCGTCGGCCTCGAACCTTGCGAGAAGCGTTTCGATGTCCGCCGCGGGCCCGCTCACGACCTGGTGGGCGCCGTTGTCGGCAGCGACGCTCACGCCGGGTCCGCCGGAGGCAGCGTCGTGCTCCGCTACGGCCTCGGCAACGAGCACGGGTCGCGCGAATATGGCCGCCATCGCGCCTTCGCCGGGCAACGCGCCGAACAGGTCGCCGCGCGCCGCCGCGAATCCGAGACCGTCCTCGAGCCTGAACACGCCGGAAGCCTCCGCCGCGGCGAGCTCCCCGAGGCTGTGGCCGAGCACGATGTCCGGCCGCACGCCGACGCTCGTCCAGAGGGCCGTAAGCGCGCACTCGAGCGCGTAGATCGCCGGTTGCTTCCAGCGCGGGTCGTCAAGGTCGGCGACAGCGCCCGGCCGGCCGAACATCACGTCGAGCAGGGAGGCGCCGTCACGGTCTTCGGCCAGCAGCGCATCGCAGCGGTCGAGCACCGCGCAGACGACCGGCTCGCTCGCGTAGAGTGCCGCGCCCATGCCGGGCCACTGGCTCGCCTGTCCCGTGTAGACGAACGCGACTTTCCTGCGCTCGCGCGCCGTGGCGCCGGCGGTCTCGTCCACGAGTGAGCCGAGGCCCGTGCGCAACGAATCCGCGTCGCGGAATACGACGCCTGCACGGTGGTCGAAATGGCTGCGGCCGACGGCGGCCGTGAAGGCCATGTCGGACAGCAGGGCGTCGGCCACTGCCCCGTCGGCTAGCGCGTCCGCCCGCTCGTCGAGCCATTCGAGGTAGCCGGCCGCGAGTTCCGCGAGCGCCGTGTCGGACTTGGCCGAAAGCGGCAGGAAACGGGCTGCGCGCGGGTCCAGGCCGGCCCCGGCCGGCGCCGATGCGCCGACCGATTCGGGCAGGTCGACGGCGATGGGCCGCGGTGATCCGGCGGTACGCAGGTGTCCGGATTCGGCATCTGCGCCGGCAAGCGCCTCTGGCGGGCTGATGACGATCGGCCGCGGCTGACCGGCGGTTCGCGGATGCGCGGCTTTGGCATCCGCGCCGGCGATCGCTTCTGGCCGACCGATCACGATCGGCCGCGCTGCCCCGGCGGTACGCAGGTGTCCGGCCGCTGAATCCGCGCCGTCCGGCTCGCCGTAGCCTTCGAGAACGACATGCGCATTCGTGCCGGACCAGCCGAAACCGCTGATCCCCGCGCGCGGCGGCCGGTCGTCGTTGCGCGGCCAGTCCGTCGGCTCCGCGGTGACCTTCAGCGGCAGCCGCGACCAGTCCACGGCAGGCGTCGGCGTCGAGTAGTTGAGGTGCTTGGGGATCACGCCGCGCTTCATGGCGAGCACCGTCTTGATGACGCCCGCGACGCCCGCGGCAGCTTCGAGGTGGCCGATGTTGGTCTTCACCGAGCCGATCAGGAGCGGACGGTCCGGATCGCGCCCGAGGCCGTAGGCCGTGCCGGTCGCCTGCGCCTCGATCGGGTCGCCGACCTCGGTGCCGGTCCCGTGCGCCTCGACGTAGTCGACATCGGCGGGTTCGAGACCGGCCCGTTGCAACGCCGCGGCGATGACCTTCTCCTGCGCGGGCCCGCTCGGCACGGTCAACCCGGGGCTCGCGCCGTCCTGGTTGAGCGCCGAACCGCGAACCACGGCCCAGATGCGGTCGCCGTCGGCCTCGGCGTCCTCGAGCCGCTTGAGCACGACGATGCCGCAGCCCTCGCCGCGCACGTAGCCGTTCGCGGCCGCGTCGAAGGTGGCGCAGCGGCCGTCGGGGGAGAGCATGCCGGCTTCGGCACGCATCTGGAGAAGCGCTCCGGAGAGGATCGCATGCACGCCGCCCGCGAGCGCGAGATCCGCTTCGCCGCGTACGAGTCCGGTCACGGCCTGGTGTATCGCGACCAGCGACGACGAGCAGGCCGTATCGAGCGCAAGCGCAGGCCCCTCGAGCCCGAGCGCGAACGACACCCGGCCGATGGCCGTGTTGAACGAGGTTCCGGTAACGGAGTAAAGACTCGCGGCAGACCCTTCCGGCTTGCTCGTATCGAGGATCAGGCCGCGGTACTCGTTGTTGCTGATCCCGGCATAAACACCGGTGCGCGTACCCCTGAGGCGCTCCGGGTCGATCCCTGCGTCTTCGAGCGCCTTCCAGGAGGTTTCGAGCATCATCCGCTGCTGCGGATCGAGCAACTGCGCCTCGACCGGCGAAATGCGGAAGAAGGCCGCGTCGAAGCGGTCGAGTTCGTCGAGGTAGGCGCCGAACCGGCAGGCACGATTCTGCACGCCCGCATCGGGGAAGAGTTCGCCGAAACGACCGATGCCGGAGCCCGGATCGCCCTCGATCACGCCGCTTTCGCCTTGTTCGAGCATGCGCCAGAAATCGGCGAGGCTGTCCGCGCGCGGAAAGCGGCAAGCCATGCCGACGATCGCTACGGGGGCGTCGGCGCCGATGGGTGTCGCGACGTGAGTCGCGGTGGCGACTGCAAGTGCGTCGGCAGACGCGTCCGAACGGGTGCTGTCGGTCATGTGCAACGCTTTTTCATCCGGAAAACGCCTATGGTCGCGCGTTCCCGCGAATCAGTACAAGTACCCGGCCGCTGTGCCCGGAATCGTCTGTCGCGGAACCGCTGCACCGGGAACCGCTGTGCCCGGAATCGTCTGTCCCGGCACCGCTGCGCCCGGCACGGTCTGTCGCGGAACGGTCTGTCCCGGAACGGTCTGTCGCGGAACCGCTGTGCCGTGAACTGCTACGCCCAGACCGGTTGCCCTGCAGCGAGTTTTTCGGCCCCGTTGCGCCGGATCGGCCATCTCGGGTCGGACATCCCGAGCGGGTCGCGCCGGGCCCGCAATCTTCGGCCGGCTGCCTCGGAGCGCTTGCCGTGGACCGGCCTCCCACGGCAATCGAGTACACTAGCGAAACAATGATCCACGGAGCCCGGCAAGGCGCTCCCGGTCGAACAACAGGCAAGACAATCACAGCACGGATGCGCTCAGCGTTGACCGCAAGCATGACAACCGGCAAACGATTCCTTCCCGGCGGCCTGATCGTCGTGTGGCCGCTGCTCGGCCTGCCGCAGGCGGTCGCGCAGGACCCGCCGCCCGCGCTGTCGGGCGTCTGGAGCACGACCGTGACGGCCCTCGAACATCCGGAGTGGACGCTCGAGGAACTCTTTCAGTGCACCTGCACGCCGGAGACCTACGAACGGATCCCGGAACTCCTGGACGACCCCGCCAACGAATCTCTGTCCGCTACCGAGATTCTCAGGGAGATCGGCGCACAGAACCGCCGGAGCATCGCGGCGCTCTTTACGGACACCGCGCGGGACTACGCAGCAGCCTTCGACCACGCGGACGACCCCGCGATCCAGTGCGAGCCCTTCGGGGTGTTCCGCAGCCTGCTGCACGGCGATCCCATCGAGTTCGAGCAGCACGAAGACCGCGTGATCATCCGCGGCGAGGACATGGCCTCGGACCGCACCATCTTCATCGACGGCCGCGGCCACCCGGCCGACCTGCAGCCGAGCCCGATGGGGCATTCGGTCGGCCGATACGAAGGGTCGACGCTCATGGTCGAGACGGTCGCCGTCAGTGCGGCCATCGCCGAAGATTCGCTCAACATCCACAACAGCGACGAAGCCACGAGCGTCGAGCGTTACACGGTCAGCGAGGACGGCAGCAGGCTGCACATGACGTTCACGCTCGACGATCCGGTGATGTTCCGCGAGCCGCTGACGCTCAGAACCACCCGGCTCTTCACGCCCGAGGTGCCGTTGCAGGACCTGCCCTGCGAGGCGATTTCGGGCCAACGCTGAGAGGCCGGGGGTAAACGGGGGAGTGAAATGAGGGGCACGATACTTCTGACGGCCGGTCTGCTCGCGACGGCGCCCGCAGCCGCACACCACAACGCATCCGCGCACTACCGGATCGGCGAGAGCATGACGATCTCGGGCGTCGTGACGGAGTTCCGCGCCGTGAATCCGCATGCGCGGGTCTATTTCGATGCCGTCAATGCCGAGGGCGAGACCGAGTCCTGGATGGCCGAAGGGGACAGCTTCATCAACCTGAGGCGTGTCGGCTGGACGATCGCTCAGCTCAAGCCCGGCGACCGTATCGAAATCGTCGGGCACCCGTCGCGCGATGGTTCCAATCTCGTCGAGTGGACATCGATCGTGGTCGACGAGGGTGCGGAACTTGGAGGCGGCAACGGCCAGGTCGAAGAACGCAGGCGCTATCTTGAACAGCGACTGGCGGAGTATCGCGCTGAACGCGGACGGTCGGCTCAGTGAACGGGCATTCCGTACAGCGTCCGGCAACTGGCGAAAAAGCGTGTGCGAAGGGAGACCGACGATGAGCGATTTCCGACTGGGCGTGTCCGTGCACGCATTACGCAGGCTGACGACCGCGGTGTTGCTTGGCACGCTCGCGGCCTGGACGCTGCCCGGCGCCGCGCATCACTCATTCCCGGCGCTCTTGACCGAGGATGGCGAGGAGGTCATCGAGGTGCTCGAGGGCACGGTCAGAGTGTTCCGCATCCTGAACCCGCACGGTGCACTGATCGTCGATGTTCCGGACGAGGCCGGCGAAAACGAAGGCTGGCTCATCGAGCTCAGCCCCGCTTCGCAGCTCGCACGCGAGGGCTGGAGCGACGACATGCTCGATCCCGGCGACCCGGTCAGCGTCGCGACCTACAGGTCCCGCACGCCCGGCCGCGCGCGGATCAGGGCCCTGCTCATGCCCGGGAAAGGCGAGGGCGGAGCCGCACGACTGCTCGTTTCCTACGGCATCCGCGGCGATACGCCGGTCATGCGCCGACTGCGCGAACGGTTGCCGACCTGCGGCATCATCGACCAGAGCTTCCAGCGAACCGAGTGCTTCAGGATCGACGCCGAGGCGGAACGCGCGCTCGCGGAGGAGTTTCCCGGCCCGATGGGCTACGTGATGCCCATTGAGCCGGAGACGACCCGCTAGGCGTAACGAGAAGCACGCACGGGACCGTGCAGGAGAGTTTTCGATGCGAACGTCGACGTTGTTTTCGCTTGTTGCCGCAGTGACGCTTCATACGCCCCTGAGCGCTCAGGAGGACGCAGGCGCCGCCCCCGATCTGTCGGGGATATACGAAGCGGCGCCCTTTATCGGCGTGCCGGAGGTCTCCCAACCTGATCCCTACCCGTACACGGCGGCAGGCGAGCGTGCGTTCGAAGCCTATGGCGCGCTCGAGTTCGCCCCGCGCGCCATTGACGACTGCGCGCCGGATACCGTGCCGGGCGTGCTGTGGTCGGCCAACCCCATGCAGATCAGCGAAGCTGACGGCGTCATCGTGCTGCGCTTCGAGCGCGCCAATGTCGTGCGCTCGATACCGCTCGACGGCGCCCTGCCTGCGGACCCCGAGCCGAACGGACTCGGGCATTCGGTCGGGCGCTGGGAAGGCGACGTATTGACGATCGAGACCACTCACATGGCGGGCGGCTATCTCTTCAACAATCGCGGTTATCCGCTGAGTACGGAAGGCCGTATCACGGAGCGATATCGGCGCGTACCCGGCGGGGACGATCTCGTGCTTGAAGTCCTCGTCGACGACCCCGTCAACTACACCGAAACCTTTACTCTCTCTCGCGACTGGATCTGGGCGCCGCACGAAGAGATCCGTCCCTGGGTGTGCATCAACCTCGGTCCGGGCGACGCGGAGCCCGACATCGACGAACTCGCGCGCCAGCTTGAGGCGCTGTAGGCGTTCCTGAAACCGGAGAAACGCGCGATGCCGACCCGCCATCGGTTGTCAGTGCTCAAGGCGCCCGACGGTTTCGCTGCAATGCGGCGGAGAAGACCTGACAGGTGAAAAACGATTGTTGACCGTGAGTCACAAATACGCACACAGTCGCGTATACGAATGATGGCTGGAGTATCGATATGGACTTTGTAAGCGTTCGCGAATTGCGTACCCGCTCCGCTGCCGTCTGGGATGCCCTGCGCGAGGAAAAGGACCTGGTCGTGACCTCGAACGGCAAGCCGATCGCCGTGCTGTCGGCGACCACCGCGCCGACGCTGGAAGCGTCGTTGACGGCTCTGCGGCAGGCCCGCGCGCAACTGGCGGTCGCGGCGATGCAGGAACGCGCCCGGGAGAGCGGCGCCGACCGCTTGACTCTTGAAGACGTCAATTCGGAAATCCAGGCCGCGCGGCATCAGCGGCGCAAATGAGGGTCGTGATCGACACCAATGTACTTATCTTCGGCCTGCTCTCACCGTTCGGTCCGCCGGGTATCATCGTCGGTCTGATAACTGCAGGCAGCTTACGTTCCTGCCATGACTCCAGAATACTCGCCGAATACAACGCGGTATTGCGGCGTCCGGCTTTCCCGTTCGCCGAAGAAGAGGTCATGGCGCTCATGGCGCAGATTCGCGCCGGCGGAGAACTGGTTTCCGCCAAGCCGCTGCCCCTCCGGTTGCCCGACCCGGACGATGAGCCGTTCCTGGAAGTTGCCGCAGCGGCGATGGCCGAATTCCTCGTGACCGGCAACTTGAAGCACTTTCCCCACGACCGCCGCCAGGGCGTTCGCGTGGTTACGCCCCGGGTGTTTCTGGACTCGGGCTTGCGCCGCTATTGAGTCGTCGCCTCCACGATCTCGAAGTGCACGCCGCCCGGCCCCTCGAAGAAGAGCAGGTCCGAGCCCGGCGGGTTCGGCCGGATCAGGTAGGGCGGGTAGCCGGTCGCCTCGATGCGCGTCGCGAAGTCGGTCAGCGATTCGGAGACCCGGAAACCGATGTGATCGAGCGAGCGGCCGCGGCTCGGCGCCCGCTCTCCCTGTGCAACTTCGCTGATCTGCACCCACAGATTCCCGTAGACGATGCAGTGGAAGTTGTCGCCGCCCCGCTCGGGCACGAATTCGCCGCCGAAAATGTCCAGGAACCAGTCGCGTACACCGTCCTTGTCGGCGACGTAGAGATGCACGTGGTTGATCCGGGGTTGTTCGGCATCCTGCATGAGTTCGATTCGCGCGCCCCAGGGATCCTCGATGAAAGCGATCAGCGGGGCCGTGATGCCGGGTCGCGGTTCCTCGTCGATGCGGGCGCCGAGCTGTCTGGCCCGTTCGACCGCCGCGTCCAGGTAGTCGACGCCGAAGCCGACGTGGTCGATCGCGGTTTCGTTGCTCGCCCCGGCGTTGCCCTCGTTCGGCATCGTGCCGATGAATCCGTTCGATTGCACGACGAAAAACCCGGGTCCGCCCGGTCTCACTTCGCCGCCGATGAGTTCTCCGTACCAGTCGGCCGCGGCTTCGACATCCGGCACGCGCATGTGCACATGGGTGAACGTGCTCTGCGCGAACGCAAGGCCGGGAACCGTCGACAATGCGGTCAGAACAGCCGGGAGACGGAATCGATTTCTCATGGAAGCCTCCTGTCGGGTCCGGCGTTCAGCCATTGCGGCTGACGCGCAGACATGTTGCCGTCAGTGATCGTCGTTATTTTCGCCGCGGCGGGCTGCCGGGAGCCTGCGCCGCCGGATGGCATGGAAATACGGCCCTTGCGCGACAGCGCAGCGAGCCCGCTGCGAGAACTTCCGGGAGCCTGCGGCGCAGGCGCCTAAGCGCGCGGCGGTTCGCCGATGCCGCCGAGGGTGCCGTCCTCGCGTTCCTCGGGCGTGCGGCCGAGCACGATGTCGAAGTTGGCCGTGAGTTCGCCGATCCTCGAACCCGGCAGCGGATGGTACTCGACCATGAGCGTCTCGAGCGCGGCCGGATCGCCGACCCGACGCAGGATGCGGTCGCGCGCGTTGTCAACGTGGCCCTTGACGAGCGCCTGGGTTGCCATGATGCGTTGCCCCGACTTGCTGACCGCGACGTGGATGTGCGCCGCGCGGAACGTTCCGCCGAGCGTGTACGAAGTGGGCTTGATCGTGCGGAAGTAGTAGCGCCCCTCGGCGTCGGTCAGAAAGCGCCCGTAACCCTGGAAGTTCGTGTCGAGCCTGCCGTCGTGCCGCCCCTCGGTATGGATGTACGAGCCGTGCATGTCGGACTGCCAGATCTCGATGAACGCGTTGCGCACGGGGCTGCCGCTCGGCCCGAGCAGCCTGCCCGTGAGATGCGTGATCTCGCCGATGGCCGGCGTGATGTTGTCGTTGATGATCAGCAGGTCGTTGTCGGTATCCAGCGGCATGCGGTCGGGATAGAAGGGCCCGTCGCCCGTTCGCGCCGTTTCCGTCAGCGTGGCCGCGAATGCGCCGGGAACCGTGAATGCCGCAGCACCGATCGTCATGCCGTGCAGAAACCGTCGCTTCGTTACCATGATAGTTCCCCCGTGTCTGCTGCTTGTCTGTTCGAATACGAGACTACTCCCGCAAAGGGATTCGGGCAAGCGGCCAGGGGAAAGCGAGGCGGATGTCGCGCGTACCGTTCCTTTCGGTAATCGGATCGACCGCGACCTCGAGCAATATGCGGCGTTCGGCGACAGGTGTTCCGGCAGGCCGGAGCCTCGCAAGCGGCCGGATCGGCGCGACGGGACGCGCGGCTCAGGCCAGGCTGTCGAACAGCTCCTCCTGCCGGCGCCGGCAGACGGCCCCGCGCGGCGCCGAAGTTGTCCTCGACGTGGCGGACCTGCCGCGTGCCGGGGATGGCGACCGTCACGGCCGGGTGCGAGACGATGTACTTGAGGAAGAACTGCGCCCAGCTCGCGCAGTCGAACCCGGCCGCCCACTCGGGCAGCTCCTGGCCTTCGACGACGTTGAAGAGCGACCGCCGCGCGCCCCGGAAGGGCAGGTTGATCATCACGGCGATGCCGCGGTCGGCCGCCGTCGGCAGCAGGCGCTCGGCCGCGTCTCGGTCGCCGAGCGAGTAGTTGAACTGCACGAAGTCGACATCCTCGGCCAGCATGAACTGCTCCATCTCCCCGTGCTGGTCGCGCGAGGACACCGACGCGCCGATGTAGCGGAAGCGTCGGGCCGCCTTCCACTCCCGCAGCAGCGGCAGTTCCGTGTCGGTATTGACGAGCTGATGCACCATCATGAGATCGATCTGCTCGGTCCTGAGCCGCTCGAAGGAATTGCGAAAACCGTCAACGCCCCGAATCCGGCCCCTGATATCAGTCTTGGTAGCGAGAAAGAGATCGTTGCGTATGCCGAGTTCCGTCGCGAGGTCGCCGATCACGGCTTCCGATGTGCCATAGGCCGCGGCGGTATCCATGACCCGGCCCCCGAGTTCGACGAACCGCGCCATCGTCGCGCGCAGCGGGGCGCGCTCGTCCTCGGATTCGCCGACCCCGTAGCGGTTCGTGCCGATGCCGATAGGCGGGATCATCTCGCCGCTGGAGGGGATGAGTTTGAAAAGCGGATCCCCCGATTGCGCGAACAGTTTTGCTGTCCCCAGGGTCACTGCGGCGCCCGCTCCGGCCCCCAGTACATCGCGTCGTGTCATTGGCATGGCGAACTTCCTCCTCGATCCGGGCTGCAAGGGTAGCAGCAACGATGGCAAGGATAGTCATTCGCCCGCGTCGCGCAACGAATTCCGCGAATCGGCCGGCCCGTATTGGTGTATCATGCCGAGCCTCATTACCGGCGGCGGGGAGATCGCCGGATACATCGGCAGGCGGCGCTGCCGGACCCCTGATCTCGTCGTCCGTTCGACCGCAAACGACGTCATGGCCGACCGGCGCCTCTGTGTGCCCGGAGTCCGTCTCAAGCAATCTCCGGGTCGGCTTCTCGCCGCGGCTCGGGCCCGGTCACCGTCTCGCCGCTCGACCCGCATGACCATCATGAACGATCAGATGACGCAGCGGCGTAGCGCCGCGCTCGTGTTCGCTGTCCTGCTGACCGCGGGCGCGGCGCCGAGCGCGTCCGCGCAGCAGCCCGCATCCGACATCGAGATGGCCAAGTCCGTGCGCATCCAGCGAACCGCCGAGCCGCCGGTCATCGACGGCGTCATGAACGAGGAGATCTGGCTGCGCGCACCGATCATCGACGACCTGCACCAGGTGAACCCGGTCGAGTATGCCGAGCCCAGCGAGCGCACCGAGGTCCGCGTGCTCTACGGGCGCGATGCGCTTTACATCGGCGCCCGGCTCCACGACAGCGAACCTGCGCGGATCAACGCCCGCATCCTGCGCCAGAACCAGCCGATCGGCTCCGACGACCGTTTCTTCGTGCATATCGATCCGTTCAACACGCGCCGCGGCGGCTACGCCTTCGGCGTCAACGCCAACGGCGTGCGCTACGACGGCATCTACGAGGGACCGACCCAGCGGCAGTTCGACTGGGACGGCATCTGGCAGGCGGCGGCGAGCATCGATGAGCAGGGTTGGGTCGTCGAGATCGAGATTCCGTTCAAGACGATTTCCTTCGATCCTCGCGCCGATCGATGGTGGATGAACTTCACGCGCAACATCGAGCGCAAGAACGAGAGCATTGCCTGGATGTCGCGCAATCGGCGTACCGACCTGAGTTCAATGGGCGAGGTTCGCGGAATCTCGCAGATCGAACAGGGCAGGGGGCTCGATGTCGTGCCGACCGCGAGCGTCCGCGAACGCCGTGCCTTCGGCGCCATTCCGGCGAACAGCGCCGTGGAGCCGTCGCTCGACGTCTTCTACAAGGTGACGCCGCAGCTCAATGCCTCGCTGACCTTGAATACCGATTTTTCGGCCGTGGACGTCGACAGCCGGCAGGTCAACCTGACGCGATTCAGCCTTTTCTTTCCCGAGCAGCGAGATTTCTTTCTGCAGGATGTCGACATCTTCCAGTTCGGCCGCCTCGAGCAGGACGGCCGGCCGTTCTTCTCGAGGCGGCTCGGAATCAGTGCGCGGGGTCAGGAAGTGCCGCTCGACTTCGGCGGCAAGCTGTCGGGCCGGGTCGGGCGCTTCGATGTCGGGGCGCTTGCGGTTCGGCAGGAAGCCTACGGGGACGTTGACGCCACGACGGCGTTCGTCGGACGGGTTGCCGCGAACGTTCTCGAGGAATCGAGCGTCGGCATGATCGTGACTCACGGCGACCCGGGATCGAACCTCGACAACAGCGTGGGCGGCGTCGATTTCCGCTTTCTCAACAGCCGCTTCGCCGGCGGCCGCGGCCTGGACGGCGTGGCCTGGTTCCAGCAGTCCAGGTCCGAGGAGCTTGACGGTGACGACACGGCGTTCGGGTTCCGCGTAAGCGTGCCGAGCAACACGGGTCTGCGCGGCAGCTTCGGCATGACTCGAATCGAGGAAAACTACAATCCGGCGCTGGGCTTCGTACGCCGCACCGGCATCGAGCAGCTCAGGTTCAACGTCGGCCATACCTGGCGGCCAGGCAGCGGTCCGGTCAGGACGTTGTTTTCCGGCATCGACTACGACCGCATCGACTATCTGGACAGCGGAGAGATCCAGAGCGAAGGGCTCAGGTTCCGGGCCGTCGACCTGAATCTGAACTCGCAGGACTCCTTCGGCCTGAGCTGGTCGCGCGAGCGGGAAGGCCTGCGCAGGCCGTTCCGGATCTCGAGCGGCATCGTCATCGAGCCGGGGCTCTACACTTTCGATACGATCGATCTCTCGTTCCGTGCAGGCAACCAGCGCGCGGCCGGCGGGGGCGTATTCCTGAACAGCGGGAATTTCTACGACGGCGAACGAATCGGCACGGGCACGTTCTTCAACTGGCGGCCGACCCGGCACTTCCGGACCAACGTGAGCTATCAATACAACAAGATCGACCTGCGTGGCGGCAGCTTCGTGACGCGCATCGCGAGGGTCACTCTCGAGGCCGTGTTCTCGTCGACCCTGTCCTGGATCAACCTGATTCAATACGACAACGTGTCCGAGACCATCGGCATCAACAGCCGGCTGCACTGGATACCTCGTGCCGGGCGCGAGGCCTTTCTGGTCCTGAACCACAACCTCGCGGACCCGGACCGCGACAACAGTTTCCAGTCGAGCTTTTCTGAACTGACGCTCAAGTACAGCTACACTTTTCGTTTCTAGCCGGTGCCCTGGCACCGTGCCGGACGACGATGGGAGAACCGAAATGAGGACTCCGAGGACTTTGACGATACTCGCGGCGCTCGTGGCGCTGGCGCCGCTGCCGCCCGCGCTCGCCCAGTCGCAGGACATCGATAACGCGACAGTCTATGCGCTCGCCAACCAGTTGGCCGACGAGCTCGAGCTCGTTCGCGAACGCATGGGCCGGCCCTACGACGACAGTCCGCGCCTGCCGGTATCGGCGATCACCCAGAACGAGCTGTACTTCCAGGTCCAGTTGCTGCTGCGCAAGGCCAACCAGCTCGCCCGGGAGTTGGCGGGCGCCTCGCCCCGGCCGACCGGGCTCGTGCCTTCCGGCGACATCCAGCCGAGTGATGTGCATGCGCTGCTCGAGGATGCGCTTGAACAGGTCCGGCATGTCGGCGACGCGATCGGCATTACCGAACAGGTCGATATCGTGCCGCGCGGTGCGCCGCTGTCTCCGACCGGCGTGTTCCTCGTCGTCATCGACATCAACCGCCAGCTCAATCTCATGCTCGGCGTGCCGATCGGCGACTCCGACGTCTTTGACGAGATCGCGACGTCGATCACCTACGCGGCTTCGCTGCTGTCGACCTATCCGGGCGCCGAGCCCGTTCCCGAGGCGCCGCCGTTCGACGGTTACCGGCGCCCGGCCGACGTCTACCGCCGGCTGACGGAGTGCATGGACGTCTTGATCCGCGTGGCCGAAAAGGCCGGGTTGCCGGTCGCGGGCCTGAGTACGCGCCGCAACATTCCCGACGACATCACGCCCGGCCACATCATTGACGTGGCGAGCCTGCTGACCGCGGATCTGGCGGCGCTTGTCGAACTCATGAATGCGCCGCTGGTCCGGCCCGAGCTACCGGCGCCGAAACACATCTTCGCGACCGAGGTCTACACTCAGGCCGGCATCCTGTTGCGGCAGCTCGAGGAACTGGAACGGCGCCTGTAACGCGCCGGTCATGGCGGCGGTTGGACTCCCGCGGGACTTTTGCCACGGGCTGCTAGAATGCCCCCATGCAGGACAACGACGCCATGCTCGTTGCTTTCGGCGACTTCGTTCGCGCGCAGCGCAAGCTCGCCCAGGTCTCCCAGCGCCACTTGGCGAAAGTGGCCGGCGTTTCGGATTCCTACCTGAGTCAGCTCGAGCGCGGCCACTACCGTCCGTCGGCCCAGGTCGTCAAGGCGCTCGCACAGGCATTCGGCATGAAGCCGGAGCAGCTCTACACGATGCTCGGCTTCTTCGATGGGGACGATTCGGGCGAAGCGGTCTCCGTCGAACAGGCGATCCGGCTCGACGAGCGGCTCGCTCCGGAGCAGAAGGACACGCTGATCAGGGTCTATCGCTCCCTGGTCGGCGAGGACCTGTAGTTTCGTGAAGTTTTCGTGATCGATACGAAATCGCGTTGACAGCGCGGTTGCCGCTGCGCCATGATCGCGCCCGCGCTGACGGCGGCACGACAGCCCGGCCATTCAGGATCGGGCAAGGCCATGCGGCTCTGCAGTACGAAGCGTAGTTTCCATCGCCAACCGCAGCGGCACTTCGCTCGCTCACTTCCGGCGACACCGCAAGACTTCCTGAACCGAAGCGAGTAGACGCCGATGGACAAGCCTGTGCAACCCTGGCTCGGACTCTACGGATCCGTGCCTGCAACGATCGAACCGGCAAGCCGTACGGCGCTCGCGATGTTTCGTGCGACCGTCGCGCGCGACCCCGGCGCGCCGATCGCCTGCTACTTCGATCGGCCGATTTCCGCCGCCGAGATCGACGCGATGTCCGATGCGCTGGCCGTGGCGCTGCAGGCAGGTCGGGTCGAGCACGGGGACCGCGTCGCGATGTACCTGCAAAACGTACCGCAGGTGCTGGTCGCGGTTCTTGCCGCGTGGAAGTGCGGCGCCGTCATCGTGCCGTGCAACCCGATGCTGCGCGAAGCGGAACTTGCAAAGGTGCTCGCCGGATCCGGCAGCCGCGCGCTGATCTGTCAGGAGGACCTCTACGCCGATGTCGCTCAGGCGGCGTTGCCGCAGACCGCGGTCGAATTTGCGGTGACGACTTCAGCGCTTGATTTTCTGCCCGAAGACCGCCCCTTGCCGAAAGTGCTGGCCGGAATTTCGCGGCTGCGCAATGCGAGCGTGCCCGACATGCTCGAACTCATTGAGAACTACCGTGGCGAAACGCCGGAAGCTGTGCCGATCACGGGCGACGACGTCGCGTTCATGGTCTACACGTCCGGGACCACGGGCGATCCCAAGGGCGCGATGAACCTGCACCGTAACGTCGTGTTTGCGACGACGGTGTACGAGCGCTGGATCGGCCTGTCCGCCGAAGACCGGATCCTCGGTCTCGCGCCGCTGTTTCATGTGACGGGCCTGATCGGCCATGTGACGCTCGCTATGCTGACCGGCGCGCCGCTCATTCTCTTCTACCGCTTCGATGCCGACGAGGCCATGCGCCTGGTGCAGAGCCATGGTGCGACCTTCAGCGTTTCGGCGATTACCGCGTTCATCGCACTGATCAACAGCGGGGTACTGGACAAGTACGACGTTTCCTCGCTGACGAAACTCTATACGGGCGGTGCGCCGACGCCGCCGAGCGTGCTTGCCGAGTGGCACGAACGCACCGGCGTCAGGATCCAGCCGATGTACGGCCTGACCGAGGCGACCTCGCCCACGCACATGACGCCGCACGGTGTCGAGCCTCCCGTCGATCCGCACACGGGCGCCCTGTCGATCGGCGTGCCGGTGTTCGACACGAAGGTCAAGGTGATTACCGACGCCGGTTTCCAGGCCGAGCCCGGCGAAGTCGGCGAGTTCGTCATCGACGGGCCGCAGATCGTGCCCGGCTACTGGCAGAAGCCCGGGGAAACGGCGCGCTCCATCGGTCCCGACGGCCTGCGCACGGGCGATGTCGGCTTCATGGACGAAAACGGCTGGTTCTATCTCGTCGACCGTTCCAAGGACATGATCGTCGCATCGGGCTTCAAGGTCTGGCCGCGCGAGGTCGAGGAGGTGCTGTACGAACATGCCGACGTGCGCGAGGCGGCCGTCGTCGGCATTCCGGACCCGTATCGCGGCGAAACGATCAAGGCCGTGATCAGTCTGAAGCCCGGACGCGAGGTCACGACCGACGAGATTCGGGCGTTCGCACGCGAGCGCCTTGCAGCCTACAAATATCCACGCTTCGTCGAGATTCTCGAAGAACTGCCGAAGACGACGAGCGGCAAGATCATGCGCCGGCTGCTGCAGCCGACAGCCATCGGTGCGGCATTGCCGATGGAGGCCGCGGAGTCGGAGTTTGCGACAGTCTCGTATCCGCAGTTGCGCGCCGCCGTCGAGGCGCGTGCGGTGGTTGAAGCCGGGGCGACGTGGTTGCGGCTGAGCCGCGGACCCGTGCCTCTTACGACGACCGAAGCGCTCTACGAAAGACTGCATTCGATGGTCGCGCTGCTCGGCGAGGATGGGGCGTTCCTCGACAGGGAGGCGTTTCTCGACGCCAACAAGGCCTACCATGCCGCCGTCATTGCGATCGCCGAGAACGAGCATCTCAACGCCGGTTTCGAGACGCTCAAGCTTCGGCAGCTTTTCCGCACGGCGCTCAAGGACGAGTCGGTTGCCGCCGAAAACGTCATCTATTTCCACGAATATCTGACCGACTCGATCGCTGCCGCCAACGCCGAAGGGGCGATCCAGGCGATACTGTCCTGGGGCAAGACATCGGCATCGTGGGTGCGCAAGGCGCTTCGCTACGATGTCGGCGATACCTCGGTCGTCGACGAACTGCGCCCGGGCGGCATCATCGAGGATCTGTCCATCGGACTCGCCAGGGAACAGGACAGCCTGGCAGGCGACGTGGACGCGCTGGTGCAGGGCCTCGATGCGCGTGCGGCACTGGAGATCGGCATCACGGAGTCGCTCGGCAAGGCGCTCATGGCCGAAGCCGAGCGCGATGCGCTTGGCGCCAGGCTGCGGGCCTTCACGCCGCTGGTTCGCGGCGCGAGCCCTGCGCATGTCGCCCGCTACATCCGCGCCGACGACGCGTTCCATCGCGTCTTCCTGAGTCTGTTGCGCAATCCCTGCCTCTTTGAGATCTACAACTCCATCGACCTGCCGGAGCTCATGCGCCGCGTGCTCGAGGTCGCGCCGGCTTCGATCCGCGAAGTCTTCGATGACCACAAGGGGCTGATCCTGGCGCTGCGCAGCGGCGAGACGCACAACATGAGCGCGGCCATCACCGAACACGTAAACCGGGTTCGCACGGCGCTTGCGGCGTTTCTCGCCGAGTCCGAAGGCGACGCCGGCGAAGAACCGAAGGAGCTTGCGGGAACCGGCGCGTCGGCGCTCCGCCGCGCGTAGGGCCGGGGCGGCTGATACGGCTGAGGCCGAGCGGGCGGCGCGGGGACTTCGCCGCACGCAGGGCAGGAGCGCCGCGACGGCAATTCGGGTCGAGCGCAAGGTGGGTGCTCCGCCGCACGCAGGGCAGGGTGCCTCGCCGTCAGGCCGGACAGCCGTCTGGCCCTCCCCGAAAAGAGATTTCCTCGGGCGCTTGACTTGCAGAGCGAATGCGTAGCAAACTACGCACGCTTTCAATTTCTCGCGCACTTCGCTTGTTTTTATTTGAGGAGAACGAAGATGTCTGAATATGCCAAGCTCGCCACCGCGGCCGGCGACCAGTATCTGGACGCCCTGGCGGAAACGCAGGAGAACTTTCTGAAGTCGATGGCGCCGGTCGTCGAAATGATGAGCAAGTTTCCGTCGACGCCCGCTCCGGCATTCGCCATGGACCTGCCGACGCCGCAGGAGTTGACCGAGGCGAATTTCGCGTTTGCCAACAAGTGGCTCAAGCAACAGAAGCAGTTCGCAGACCGGCTGTTCACGATGCCCGCACCGGCGTCGACCTCGAGCACGGCCTCGAACACGACCGCGAAGGCCAAGCCCAAGGCTCAGGCCTGATCGAATGTTGCAGCTTCCTCTCCGGCGGCGGGCTCCGGCGCGCCGCGGTTTTTTCACCTGCCGTGTTCGCCTTTCCGGTTTTCTGGTCTGCATCGAGCGTGCTGACGTAAACTGACCGCGCGGAACCTGCGGTGCAGGTTCCCAGGCTGCCGTCCGCGCCGCGACGAGCGCGCAGGTTGAAAGGAGCGACAGCTTGGCCGACGAAACGCCCAACCCGGAACCCACGCTCGTCGAGCGATGGCTCGAAGAGCAGCGCGAGTGGCAGAAGACCACGCTCGCCTATCTGGATTCCATTGTCCGGGACGAAGAGTTCCTGACCCACCTCGGCAACGCTATGCGCGGTTCGCTGCTCGCCGGCAAGCCGTACCCCACGCCCGTTCCACCGGCCGCTTCGGCGCCGGAGTCGGATTTCGCCGATCGGCTCGACCAGGTTCTCTTCGCGGTACGCGAACTTCAGGGTCAGGTCGCGGACCTGCGCATGACGCTCGACGAGATCCGCGCCGAACAGGGCAAATCCGGTACGGATGCGAATCCGGCTGCCGGCAATTCCGACGAGGGTGACGCGTCAGACCGAGCGCAGCGACCAGACCGCATGCAGCGGGTCGACCGTTGACCCTCCCAGTCGACGATCGCGAACTCGAATCGCTGATCGAGCTCTCAAGGCGCAGCCGCGCCAGGCTTGAGCGGCTGCACGAGGTCCTGACGAGTCCGGGCCACTACGGCGCCGGCGCCACTCAGGCGCAGGTCGTCTACGCGGAGAACAAGCTGCGGCTGCTCAGGCTCCTCGATGACGACGGCCAGCCACGCAACGGTCCCCCGGTCCTTTTCATCCCTGCTCCGGTCAGCCGTTACTTCATTCTGGACCTGATGCCGGGCCGATCCTTTGCGGGCTACGTCGCAGCCGCAGGCTTCGACGTCTACATCGCCGATTTCGGCGTGCCGACGCGCGAGGATCGCTTCTGCGATCTCGCCTACTATGTCGATGGCCTGATTCGCCGCTCGGTGCGGGCGATCCGCCGGACGAGCGGCGCCGCCGAAGTCGGCATCGTCGGCTATTGCCTGGGCGGGATGCTGGCGCTGCTTTATTCGGCACTGAACCCGGGCACCGTGTCCCGGCTTGCGCTTCTGACCACGATGGTCGACGGCGACGTCGAGGGCGGAATCGCATGGATCGCCCATCGCATGGGGCTTGCGGGCGAGAGTTACGAGCAGCCGCGGCTGGTGTCGGCCATCGAGGTCAAGAGCTGGTTCGAGATGCTGGCGCCGGGGTCCAACAGCCTCATCGGCCGCGTGTCGGACCTTTGGGATCGCCTCGACGACCCGCCGGAACGGCTGCGCGACGTGCGCACGATGGCGTCCTGGGTCGACGATGTCGTGCCGGCGCCCGGTCGATTGCTTGCCGAGATGCACCGCCAGTTCGGCCCCGGCCGCAACGGTCTCATGAAGGGCGAAGCCACCGTCGGGAGCCGCAAGGCCGATATCGGCAAGGTGTCGATGCCGGTGCTCTCGGTGTCGGCGGCGCGAGACACGATATCGCCGCCCGAAGGCGTCGACGCGATTCGCTCCATCGTGCCGCAGGCGGAAATCGTCCGTTTGCGCGGCGGGCACGTCGGCATCGTCGCCGGACGTGCCGCGGCCGGGCTCTGGCCGCGCGTCGTCGACTTTCTCGGCGACGGTAACGCCAACGCCAACGCCAACACCAACGGCACCGGCACCGGTAACGGCAGCGGCAACGCCGCAGCGGAGCGAGCCGATGGCTAGCCGCTACATGAACTGGTGCGGGCATCGGATTCACATCGCGGAAGCCGGTGTCGGGGATCCGCTGCTCCTGATCGCAGGCCTCGGCTGCAACACGGACATGTGGGGCCCGTTCCCGAGCTACCTGCCCGAACGGCGCATGATCCGCTACGACGCGCCCGGGACCGGGCTTTCGAGCACACCGGCCTACCCGATATCGATCGCCGAACTCGCGCGCCTCACGGTGGCGGTGCTCGACGATTGCGGCATATCGAGCACCGATGTGATCGGCTACTCCTACGGCGGCGGCGTCGCGCAACAGTTGGCGTTCGAATTTCCAGAGCGCGTCGAGAGGCTCGTGCTCGCGGCAACCACCTGCGGCGTCGGCATGGTGTTCGGTTCGCCCCGGGCGATGACCGTGCTCGCAACGCCGTTTCGATACTACTCGCCGCACTACTTCGACCGCACCGCGGCCATGGCCTACGGTGGGCGCACGGCGCGCAACCCGCGGATCCGCCACCAGATGATGCTGGCGCGGCGTGCTCATCCGCCGAGCTACCACGGCTACGCCATGCAATTGGTCGCGGGCCTGAGCTGGTCGAGTCTCGCGTTTCTGGACCGGATTTTCCATGAGACGCTCGTGATCTGCGGGGACGACGACCCGCTGGTCCCGATCTTCAACCCCGAATGGCTTGCCCGGCGGATTCCGCGCGCACAACTGGATATCGTGCCGGATGCCGGTCACCTGTTTCTCTGGGACGATGCCGAGAACACCGGCGGGCGGATCGGGCGATTCATCGAACGCGGGCGCCGGTGCATCGACAACGCGATACGCCTGCGGGCCTGAGGTTCGGCAACGGACCACCCCTCAGAAGTGAACTGAATCCGTATGACGACCACGAGGACCGCGATGACCACGAGGACCACGACGACCGCGACGACCATGAGCGCCGTGACGACCATGAGAACCAGCAATTCCATGACGACCATGACTCCGGGGTGCGCCGTTCTGGCGGCGATGTTCTTCATGCTTTGGACCGGCGGCGCCCGCGCGCAGGAGTGCGCACCGTCGCAGTTCGGCGCGGACGACGAAATCGGCGCCGCCAACCGCGTCACCGCCGAAAGCGTTCTTGCCGCGACGAGTCTCGTCGAGGCCGGGCAGGTCCACCCGCTCGGCATCGTCATCGACCCGGACATGCCGGCCTTCGCGCCGCGCAAGATGATGCTGCAGGTCGTGCAGCCGGGCCAGCACCACGGCCGGCCCCTGACCGCAGACTTCGGTTGGCCGATGAGCTACAACGACGACTTAAGCCAGCTCTGGTGGGGCATGGGTCCGCAGATCGACGGGCTCGGCCACCTCGGCGAGGACGGCATGTTCTACAACTGCACGCCCGGCAGCGATTTCGCGGCCATTACGGGGCTGGAGAAGTTTGGCATCGACAAGATTCCGCCGCTCGTCGCGCGCGGCGTGCTCATCGACATGGCCCGGCACTTCGGCGTTGCCGCGCTCCAAAGCGGTCAGGCCTTCGGCGTCGAGGACATCCAGGCCGCTGCCGAGGCGCAGGGCGTTGAGATCGAGGCCGGCGACGTCGTGCTGTTCCACACGGGTTGGACCGATGCCTACCTCACGGACGATCCGGCCGCCTGGGTCGCGACGGAGCCCGGGATCACCAACGCTGCAGCCGTGTACCTCGCCTCGCTCGAACCGCTCGCGGTCGGTGCGGACACCTGGGGCGTCGAAGCCGTGCCCGCGATCGACGGCGACCGGGTCTTCTACGGCCATGTGACGCTGCTCAAGGAGAACGGCATCTACATCCTCGAGACAATGAACACGGGACGTCTGGCCGAGGAAGGCGTCAGCGAATTCCTGTTCGTGCTCGGCCAGCCCCGCCTTCAGGGCGCGGTGCAGATGCTCGTCAATCCCGTCGCGATCTGGTGATCCCCGGATCGGGCCGATCGCGTAGCATCGATTGATATCCTCCTGCCGCCGACCGCCGACCGCCGACCGCCGACCGCCGACCGCCGACCGCCGACCGCCGACC